>DATFAZ010000024.1:0-10828 GCA_035254105.1 Noviherbaspirillum sp.
GAATATCCGCTCGACCTCGGTGTGTGCGCAGGCCTCATCGACCAGCGCGCCGGGCTGTCGCAATCCACCGTATCGGCGCATCTCGCGACGCTGCAGCGTGCCGGACTGGTGACTTCAAAACGCGTAGGGCAATGGATCTTCTTCAAGCGCAATGAAGAAGTAATCCAGGCCTTTCTCGATCATGTGAACAACAAACTTTGACTCAACGGAGCTGGCAACTGTGCAGCTCTTAATTGCGGTGGACGAAATTCATCGCGCTCAACAAGGAGAATTTTTATGGCAAATCTGTTTGATCCGATCCGCATCGGCGACCTCGATCTACCCAACCGCGTTTTCATGGCACCGCTGACCCGCGCCCGCGCTGTCGGCGGCGCACGAGTGCCGAATACGCTGATGACCGAATATTATGTCCAGCGTGCTTCGGCCGGCCTGATTCTCAGCGAAGCCACCGCAGTGACTCCGCAAGGCGTCGGCTATGCCGATACCCCGGGAATCTGGTCGGATGAACAGGTCGCCGGCTGGAGAAAGATCACCGATGCCGTGCATGCCGCAGGCGGGCATATCTTCCTGCAGTTGTGGCATGTCGGCCGCATTTCCGATCCGATTTTCCTCGATGGCCAATTGCCGGTTGCACCAAGCGCAATCGCAGCCCAGGGCTACGTCAGCCTTGTGCGTCCGAAGCGTGAGTATGTAACGCCACGCGCGCTCGAACTCGACGAAATCCCGGGCATCGTTGCGGCCTATCGCAAAGGCGCCGAGAATGCGCAGGCCGCCGGATTCGACGGCGTTGAAGTCCACGGCGCCAATGGCTATCTGCTCGACCAATTCCTGCAGGACAGCACCAACAAGCGTACCGATGCCTACGGCGGCTCCATCGAAAATCGGGCGCGGCTGATGCTCGAAGTGACAGACGCCTGCATTTCCGTTTGGGGCGCATCGCGCGTCGGCATGCACCTCGCACCGCGCGGCGACAGCCACTCGATGGGCGACTCCAATCCGGCAGCGACATTCGGCTATGTCGCACGCGAACTGGGCAAGCGCGGCATCGCCTTCATCTGCGCCCGCGAAGCGCTGGGCCCGGACCGTCTGGGACCGCAACTCAAGCAAGCATTCGGCGGCGTCTATATCGCAAATGAACAGATGACGAAGGCGACAGCTGAGCAGCTCTTGGCAGCAGGGGAAGCCGACGCCGTTGCCTTCGGCAAGCTGTTCATCGCCAACCCGGACCTGCCACGCCGTTTACAGCTCGACGCACCGCTGAATACGCCGAATCAGGATAGGTTCTATCACCCGACATCCGAGGGTTATACCGACTATCCGGTGCTGGCTGCCTAAGTTGCCGCTAGCTGCTGCTCTTTGCAGCATATCCTGCAACATCGACAGGTTCGCCCTAGTCATTAGTCGTAGGGCGCCAAAGTTAGTGCGCCCAATTTATCGAGGCAGGTACAGGGTGGAACGGAAGAAGGGCTAGCGGTACATCGCTAGCCCTTTTTGTTGAGCGTTTGAAAGAGAACGCTCCCGCAGTGACTGCTTTTCTATCATTAACCGGTCAGCGGAGCAGATCAGCTGCACTTCTGAAGTCGGCCAATAACGGACATTCTGATATGTAGTGTTTTAGCGTGTGCATGCCACCCTTGGGCGCATCCCATAAATATGAGATGGCTTTGCATATTTCTCCATGTCAACATCAGTCCATTATCGTGGTGACATTTTGTTGCGCCCCTTATCTATTTGCTTGCCAATAAACAGGACGCAGAAGCGAAGGTAAGCAGACTATTTCCCGCGCCAGATTTGAAGGATTGTGAGGAGCGTGGTCGACGCCTTGGCTGCCGGCCCACAAAAATATATTCCCGCGAATTATGTCATCAAAGATTTTATAGACCAGGGAAAGGTGGTCGAAATGCCGGCCGAAGATAAAGCCAAGTTCGAGCGAAATCTGGCTTCCGCGGCAGCATCGGAAGCACACTTCGAGGCATGGTAAATCTAGATAGATTAAGTCAAACCAAAGTACAAAAGTTTATTAACGAAGGGAGAAAGAGATGAAAAAGAGTATTTCTTTGCTGGTCGTACTAATGTCATTTTTGCTTTCTGGATGTGCCTACAACGCATCTAACTATGGTGCCTCCGTCAAAAATGTTGAAGCGATTAAAACCAAGAATATTCAACCGGTATCCGTTGCCCAATTTACGTCATCGTCACCCGGAAAATCGACAATAGTTTGCCGTGCAGCGGGCCCGGTCACTATTAATCCCAGCTTCGAAAGCTATATAGAACGAGCATTTATTGATGAACTTAAGCTTGCTGGGGCTTATGACCCCAATTCAAATATCAAGCTTTCTGGCAAGCTTGAAGAAATTGACTTCAGCTCAGGAATGACCGATGGCAACTGGGCATTTACTCTCACACTTTCAAATAACAAAAGTGAGAGTTATGCCACTAAATCATCCTATGGGTTCTCCGGAAGTTTTGTCGCAGACAAGGCTTGCCAGGAAGTTGCTCAAGCTTTTAGTCCTGCTGTCCAAAAATTGATTGAAGACGTTGTGCAAAATCCAAAGTTCCGGGAGATTGCTAAGTAGTCCGCTCAACCAAATACGGCAAAGCTATAGTCGTTCCGACATATTTTGGCTGTGTTGCAGTCACGCCTCTTAACCGTAGCCCACCAATTTTCTTGGCGGTTACGGTTCTTTATGAGGTAAGTAACATGCCGCTGAACTCTAACAAAGCTTCGCTATGCCAGCCTTTGTAAGGCCGCCATCACGATTTGTCCCCCTATTACACATTCTCTTAGTCCGATAAGATATTGCAAACGGGAAAAATTATTGCAATATCACTACGGAGTGAATTGATATGCGGATATGGATTGCGGTGTTGTCGAGTTTGTTGATGCTAACTCAGGGCGTTGCCGCCAAGGAGGTTGAAAAAGCGGCAAAGGCTTCCGCTGCCAATGCGGCTTCGAGCAGTGAAAGCAGCACGGAAGCGAAATCAGGCAAGGAGCAGGCGGCAAAAAACGGCAGGTGGCTGACGGATGACGAGGTCGATGCAAAGATAGCAGCGCGACTTGCCGAGATACGCAAAGCGAAAGCGGAAAAGCTGGCCGAGGAGCGCATGCTGGAGGCGCGCGTCAAGGCGACTTCGGATGCGGCCAACAACAAAGTACGCGTAAAGCGTGCTCCTCCTTCGTCCGAGTGGAGCTATGAAGGCGAAACCGGCCCGGAGCAATGGGGCAAGCTCAATCCGGAATGGGCCAAGTGTGCTTCAGGTGAGCGTCAGTCGCCGATCGATATCCGCGATGGCATCAAGGTCGACCTGGAACCGGTGATGTTCAATTACCAGTCCTCGTACTTCACTATTGTCAACAACGGCCGTACTGTGCAGGTCGATGTGAGCGGCGGCAGTTCCATCACCTTGACCGGACGCAAGTATGAGCTGATGGAGTTCCATTTCCATCGTCCGTCCGAAGAAAAGGTAAACGGCCGCAACTTCGAGATGGTCGCGCACCTTGTTCATAAGAACGCGGAAGGCAAGCAGCTGGTGATCGCCGTCCTGATTGAAAGCGGCATACAACACGGCCTGATCCAGACGCTCTGGGCCAATCTGCCGCTGGAGAAAAACGAACCGGTGGTCCCGGTCTCGACCATCGACCTCAAGCAGATTCTGCCGTCGCATCGCGAGTATTACACCTACATGGGCTCGCTCACCACGCCACCTTGCAGCGAAGGCGTGCAATGGATCGTCATGAAAGAACCGATCCAGGCCTCGCCGCAGCAGATAGAAATCTTCAGTCGTTTGTATCCGATGAATGCGCGGCCGGTACAGGCAGCTTCCGGTCGGCTGATCAAGGAATCGAATTGAACATGCAGCAAGTGTAGGGCGTGCTATGCGCACCGTTAACAAGAGATGTCTGAGCAATGGTGCGCACGGCGCACCCTACGCACGCTTTGGCGGGAAATAGGCTAGTCGCAGCAACTGTGGCCAAACGGCGTTAGTCATTGGCTGGTGCCGGGCAGTGAGCCATGCTTAACCGGGACGCAGCCAGCCCGCAATAAACGGAAGCAATACGGCCGTCAGCGCCCCGTTCAATCCCATGGCGAGCGCAGCAAAAGCACCGCTTTGCTCACTCACCTGAAAGGCCCGCGCCGCGCCGATGCCATGCGAGGCCACGCCGATCGAAAAACCACGAATCGCCGGATCGCGTACCCCGATTGCATCGAATACATAACGCGCGCCGATGGCGCCGAGAATTCCCGTAATAATCACCAACACCGCCGTCAGTGTCGGTATGCCGCCGATGCGCTCGGCGATGCCCATGGCGATTGGCGTCGTTACCGACTTTGGTGCGAGCGAAAGCTGGGTTGTCAGGCCGGCGCCGAACAGTCGGGCAACCAGAATCGCCGAAACAATCGCAGTGATGCTGCCGGCCAGAAGTCCGGCCACGACTGGCAAGAGCATGGTTCGCACACGACGAAACTGCATATACAGCGGAATGGCGAGTGCCACCGTGGCTGGCCCGAGCAGAAAATGCACGAACTGGGCGCCGGCGAAATATCGTTCGTAACTGGTTCCGGTCAAGTTCAGGAACAGCACCAGCATCGTAACGGCGATCAGCACCGGATTAACTAAGGGGTTGTTGCCGGAACGCTGGTAGAGCCAGAACGCGCCCTGATAGGCGAGAAGGGTTATCGTCAGCCCGAGCAGCGGGGAAGCGGAGAGATAAACCCAGATTGCGGTGATGTCCTGTGTCATTCGGTGCCTCCTTGCGCAGCCGGCGCACGCTGGAAAAATTTCATCACCAGCGCCGTCACGACCAGCGTGGCCAGGGTACTCACCAGCAGCGAGAGCAGTAGCGCCAGCCATTCGTCGGCAACCCGATGCAGGTGCACCATGATGCCGGTACCGGCTGGCACAAACAGCAGCGACAGGTGTTGCAGCAAGGTCTGGCTGGTGGATTGCAGTTCGCTTCCCGGCCCGCCGCGCAGCCATAGCGCAAGAAACAGCAGAACCATTCCAAGTACCGGCCCCGGCACCGCGAGGTTCAGCCCGCGCGCAAGCACTTCCCCTATGAGCTGAAAAACAAGCAACTGCGTAATGGCACTAAGCATGATGAAATCCTTTTAGAGCAAAGAGAAAGCCTGCCACTTTCTGGTTAGAAGCAATAGACATGGAATTAACCGGAATGTTTTATCTGAAGTCCTGCAGAAGCCGCACTGTGCACCAACACCCTATTTAAGTCATACAGCGCGGATATTGACGATTTTCTCGCCTGTCTCCATGGCCCGCGCCCTTAGCTGACCGCAGCCGCCATCGACATCCTGTGCCGCAGAATCCCGCAGTTTGGTCAGCACGCCACGCTGGTGCAGCGTTCTCGCTATCGCCCGCGCTTTATCCCAGGACGGACGCCTGAACTGGAGATCCGGGATGGTGTTGTAAGGGATCATGTTCAGTACCGCATATTTTCCCTTCAGCAGAGCTACGATACCTTCGATCTCGTCGTCACCGTCGTTGATACCCTCCAGCAGCGTCCACTGGTATTGAACCGGATAAGCGCTCATGCGACCGTATTGCTCCCCGAAATCCACCAGTTCCGCCGGCGTCAGCCGCGGTGCGCGTGGCAGCAACTGCTCGCGCAAGGCCGGTTTGGTAGTGTGCAGCGACAGCGCAAGCGCGGGCTTTACCACGCCCTGCATCAGGCGCTCGAATGCGCGCGGATCACCAACCGTCGAAAACACAATGTTCTTATGGCCGATATTGCCCTCGATGCCTAGCAGCTCTATGGCATCCATCACGTTATTCAGGTTGTGGGCCGGCTCGCCCATGCCCATGAAGACAATTTTCCTGACCGCCCTCTGCGTGCGCGCCAGCGCAACCTGGGCAAGCATCTCGCCACTCGTAAGCTGGCGTATCAGCCCGCTGCGCCCTGTCATGCAGAACTGGCAGCCCACAGCGCAACCGACCTGACTGGAAATGCACAAGCCGCCGCGCGGCAGCAGCACGCTCTCCACGGTCTGTCCGTCGCCGAGGCCTACCAGCAGGCGGGCCGATCCGTCCTCGGTCGGATGACAGGCAATCAGGCGCGCCAAGCCGTGCAGCTCGGCATCGAGCGCAGGCAGCGCCTCGCGCACGGTTTGCGGCAGGTAGTCGTTGGGTCGCCGGCGGCCCCGGTCATGGGGGCGGGCTTGCAGCCAGTCGCGCAACACACGTTGTTCGTGCTCCGGTTTGGCACCCAGCGCACGCAGGCGCTCACGGATGGTTTCGATTTGCATGGGAAAAGCGGTGACAGACGATGATTGCGTGATGAAGCAGGACAAGGTGATGCTTCGCATTATCCGCGAAGCTGGAATTCAGAGCGGCGCAAAACGCACGCTCAACACGCCAAGCCCGTCGTAATGAACGGCAACCTCCTGCTCCACAGGCACTTCAAAAGTGCCGGCGTACGAGCCGGTAATCACCGCCTGACCCGCATGCAATCCCTGCCCTCTGCTGCGCAAAAATTCAGCCAGCCAATACAGCGGCGCTCGCGGCTCTGCATTCGGATGGCGTCCGTTCAATTGAATTTCCTTGCCTGATCCGAGCGTCACACGGATCGCCATTGCAGCAGCCGTACGTGCGCGCTCGCTATCCACCTGCGGGCCGATGAAGAGCCCTTGATTGACTAGGCCATCGGCAAGATTTTCAGCAAAGGAAATGCTAGCCGGATCGCTGTAGCGGCTGTTGATCAGCTCCAGCGCAAGGTGCGTTCCGGCGATCGCGGCATCGACTTCCGCAGCGCTGTAGGGCTTGTCGCGCGCAGGAAGATCATGGCCGAGGATGAAGGCAAGCTCCGGCTCAACCCGTACCTGCCGGGCGTGAGACCACGCAGCACACGGACTGGCGGTGTGAATGGTGCCGCTATAAATCGGTGCCAGCCCGATGCGCCCCGCGGTCGGCATGCTGCATTTCCAGCCGCCTATGCGCGCGCCCAACTGATCGGTAACGGCGGCCTGAATCGCCAATGCCGCATCGATGTCGAAGGGCCGGCAGGATTCCGGGAGGCGCGGTCCCTGCTCGCCGCTTCTGCGGCGAGCTGCCAGGATCGCTGCCGCAGTAGCGATAGCGGATGGAGTTTGATTCATGATTACCTTTGAATAGAGAAACACGGTGTGGTTTTATCGCGCTCACTGAATTCCGGGCAATGCGGAGCAACGTTTATATCCACTGGAGACGCAAGCATCCGGACTATTTTAGTCCGCCTGCGGCCTAGGCACGCAAAGTTTAGGCGCCCCCCCTGAAACAAGAGACGATCGGTTGCAACTGGCATCGCCCGACAAAAATTTCATCCGGGTTGTCCTCCCACGTTGCACTGCTCAAGGTAAAATTCGCGCGTTTTTGATGTTACTTATAGCAACGATTGACAATGGAAAGGACTATGCAGTGAAGAACTGTTTTCTGGCGTTGGTGACCCTGCTTTCACTGGCGAGCGTCAGTGCTTCGGCGATGGACATCGAGGAACGGGTGGCGTCGCAATGCGCCACCTGTCATGGACCGAAGGGGCAGTCTACGTCGCCGATCTTTCCGTCACTGGCCGGGCAGAATCGCGAATACCTGGCCAAGCAGCTGCATGATTTCAAGGCCGGCCGACGCAAGAGTGACACGATGGCTCCGCAGGTGGCCGAAGTTCCCGAAGGTGAAATAGCTGCCCTGGCTTCCTGGTTCAGCGCCCAGCCGGCGAAGCAGCACCGCGTTAACGATGAGGACCTGCTTGCTGTTGGCCGCTACATCTACCGCAAGGGTAATAGCTGGTCGGGCGTGCCGGCCTGTGCAGATTGTCATGGTGCCGACGGCCACGGTACGACGACCTTGCCGCGGCTGGCTGGGCAGAACTCACGCTACCTGCTGATGCAGTTGAAGGACTTCAACCAGCGCACGCGGACCAATGATAACGCGGCCATGCACCTTGTCGCCTCGCGCCTGACCGAGATGGAAGCGAAGGCAGTTGCCGACTACCTGTCGCAGTTGCCCTGAATGCACGGCCGGCGGTGCTACCGCCGGCTACAACTAACGCTGCAGTTGGCTACGAAAATTCGAACCGGTCATGCCATCCATCCCACTTACTTCGGCGTCTGACGAGTAGCATTTGCCAACTTCCTCGCAAGCCTAGCGGCCCACTCTCATCTTCTCCCCCGCCGCATGCATGCAGGGCTTCTGCTCCACGCTGCACACTTCTTCCATGAGCAAGCCAATCGGTAAAATGAGTGTTTTCATCGCTGCCTGATCAGGGCGCGGTATAAAAACAATTCGAAGGTAAACATGTCGCTCTCAAGCAGGTGGAGTAAGTTGCAGGCGCTGATGCTGGAGGAACTTCGCCAGCTGATGACAATCCAGGCAAGTGACCGCGTATGGCAAATGCCGTTTGCCGCAGCGCTTGCTTCGGGACTCCCGCTACTGGTTGGCGCATATTTCAACCATATGGATTACGGGCTGGCCTCGTCACTCGGCGGGCTGGTGTTTCTCTATCTGCCGAGCACACCTTTGCACCATCGCATGGTATCGATCATGGCTTGCGCGTCTGGCATGGCCGCCTGCTACTCGCTGGGAATGATGAGCCAGCTTTTCCCGCCGATAATGATGCTGGCCTTAAGCTTTGCTTCCATTTTGGTTACGATGATTTGCCGCTTTTATGCGCTGGGGCCACCGGGCAGCCTGTTTTTCATCATGGCCGCATCCATCGGGGCCTATTCACCATTGAACTTGCTGCAACTGCCGCTCATGGTCGGGCTGATCACCATGGGGAGCCTGCTGGCGTGCCTGATCGGCTTTATCTATAGCGTTTACATGCTGCGACGCCAGGCGCCGAAGCCTGTAACACCCCTGCCGAAACCAAGCTTCGATTTCGTGGTGTTCGACTCGGTAGTGATCGGCGTATTCGTCGGCATTTCACTCGCCGTCGCGCAGGCGCTGCAATTGGAAAAAGCATACTGGGTTCCAGTAAGCTGCCTGGCCGTGATCCAAGGCGTGTCCCTGCGCGCGGTATGGACCAAGCAAGTGCACCGTGTTGTAGGTACCGGCATCGGCCTGCTGGTAGCCTGGGGGCTACTGCTGCTCCCACTGGACAACTGGAGCATTTCCCTGATGATGATGGCACTGACCTTCGTGATCGAATTCACGGTGGTGCGGCACTACGCATTTGCCGCCATCTTCATTACGCCCTTGACGATCCTGCTTGCGGAAGCAGCCACACTGGGACACGGTTCGGCTGCGTCACTGGTGCAGGCACGATTTTTTGATACGGTGCTGGGATGTTTCGTGGGCCTTGTCGGCGGCATCTGCCTTCATAGCCCGCGTTTTCGAGATGTGGTGGGCCGCCAAATCCGGCGTCTCATCCCGTCGCGGCTTCTGTCATAAGGGCTGGCAACGGCGCATGAGTAATGCTGCCGCCCTGATAATCGACGACCGGCCAGCGCTTACGCCTCCAAACCGGCTTTTAATTTTGCACGAGCGACATCACTGGCAGCAGGCATATCCTGCAAACCACCAGCCGGTCTTTGTTCTGCAACGAAGCGATTTCGACCTTCATCCTTAGCCTGATATAGCAATGCATCGGCGCGTTTGATGCCGAGATCGACCGCATCGCCTGAGGATAAACTTACAAGCCCGGCGGAGAATGTAACGCCAACCGTTACGCCGTCAAAAACAAACTGCAAGGACTGAATCTTCTGCCTCAGCCTTTCGAGCACGATCTTTCCGGCTTCCAGTTGCGTTTCGGGAAGGTATAGCAAGAACTCCTCGCCCCCCCATCGCGCAAGCACGTCGTTTTCCCGCAGGTTGGAACGCCCCGTTTCTGCAAACTTGCGCAGAACTTCATCGCCGGCGGCATGCCCATATACATCGTTGACTTTCTTGAACCAGTCGATATCTAGCAAGGCCAGGCATGCTGAAGAACTGCTACTGTTCCTCCGCCGCTCCTCTTCCTGATTGAGAAGCTCGCCCATGTAGCGCCGGTTTGGAAGTGTCGTCAGCTCATCGCTCGTAGCAAGCACCTGGATTCTCGTCAGAGCGTTGGCCAACTCCGTTTTTTGCGCCTGTAAGGTCCTGCGCAATTCGCTCAGCCGGCCTGTAAGAATGGCGACCACAAGCAGCATGGATCCGCTGAGGGTGAAATGAATCAGTTCGGTTCGCGCATTAAAAAGATGTGGAGCGGTATATCGCATCGAAAACATCGTAGCGCCCAGAAGGACGAGCGCAAAAATGCTTAAGCTGTGGGTCTTTTTCGCTTCCAGGGTGAAAGCGCAGAACACCATAACGACAAGAAGAATGACCAGGCATGCACCGCGCAAAGGTCCCATCACCGAATAGCCCATCACGGTGCAAAAAATTGCAAATCGCCCTTGGTAGAGCGACAGCTGGGCCGGTGCCAGATTCCAGCGCCTGCATTGCCGGATAAGGACGTAAAAGATTGTATGGCCGGCGATGGCGAGCAGTGTCAGCCAAAATACCGGCTGAAATTTGGCGGCTCCGGATTGCACTTCCACCCACAGAATCGCAATGGACAGCAGATAGAGAAATACTGTTGCAACCCAATATACGATGAGCCGGCGCATCTTTACATCATCACCGGCAAATCGCTCGGCCAAGCGGCGCGCGATGTTCATAGGGCGTCTCCCCTTTTTATATGCGCCCGAGGCAGCACATTGTGACCCGCTTGTGACAGGACAGTGGCGAACCATTTGCCGGGCGCTGGCAAATGTCTTCTAAGGGACATAGTGACAGTCGCTTTGATTGTACGGTATCCCATAAACATGGGATACAAGCTGTTGCATGTATGGTAAAAGCACATGCAGGAATGCGAATCAAC
>DATFAZ010000025.1:0-4072 GCA_035254105.1 Noviherbaspirillum sp.
GCATGCCCAGTCCGACTGCAAGCAATAACATGCCCAGCACCATGGATGCAGCCGTTTCGAAGCGCTGATGGCCGTAATGATGGTCATCGTCGGCTTCTCGTTTACTGTGATGGCTGGCAAACAGGACGACGAAATCCGCTACCAGATCGGATAAGGAATGGATGCCGTCGGCGACCAGGCCTTGTGACTTGGCCAGTACGCCGGCGGTTATCTGGGTCAAGGTCAGTAACAGATTCACCCAGATACTGACCCAGGTGCTGCGGGACGCGACTGCAGCACGCTTTGCCTGGCTTTCCGGCGAGACTTCAACATCGTCATCAAACTGGTCAGAAATCATGTTGTGCGTCCAGAGATATCAGGTCAGGTGCCGGGCGATCGCGACAGTCGCGGTATGACGATCGCCGGAGAAGGTTCCAAAGTTCATTAAGGCAGAGAGGAAGGTAGTCAAGACGACCGGCACCAAGGCGCCGACAATGACAGCGACATATTGGCGAATAAAGGCCCGAAGGCAAGGATGCATGATTTAGACCTTTCATAAAAGTGGCGCACGCGCATCTTAAGTAGCGAAAGCTTAAGGGAATCTGAACGCAACACCGCCATATGCCCCAACGGATATCGGCGCGGGGCAGGTTCTGGCTCGGATAGGCTCTGACACTAATCGTTGTCTTTGCCTTCTCCGCCCTCGTGCTCGTCGGCGCTGCGATGGCATTTCACGCAGTTCTCGAAATTGCGGATCCCCTCATGCAGGTGCTCACTCCTGATCTTGGCAGGCGTATGCTCGTGGCATCCGTAACAGGTGTACTGCGTGAAATCGCTCTTCGGATGGCAGGTTGCGCATGTCGTGTTATGGTCGCGATCGAGCACAAAGTATTTGTCATGCTCGAATGTCGCCGGCTTCCACTTGTCCTGGCTGTGGCACTGCGCACAGCCCGCCGTCAGTTTTTCGTGCAGCGAATCACGCGGCTTGTCATGGCATGACTCGCACTGATTCTTCGTTTCCGGCTTGAGAAGAGCATGGGAAAATTGTTTGCCTTGCCGATACTTCATGACGCCCCGATGATCGGCGTGGCATTCGATGCACCGTTCCTCGACCAGCTCTTGATGAAAGGCCACTTTGCGCGCCGGCCCTTGAATCGGTTTCCCCTTTGTCGTGACGATCCCGATGTCGGGAACCTTGTGGCAGTCCACGCATTTCCCCGCCTGCGGACCGAAGAACTTGCTGTGGCAGGAAAAGCAGTCCTGCTCCATGCCTTGATGCCCCTTCATCAATTTGCCCGGAGCCACCATCAGGTGAGGATAGACGAAGACGAGCACGGTAATGACCGCAAGGTTCGCCAGGATGATGTAGAGGAATGCGCGGCTTTTCATTTCCAGTTCCAGAACAGGAAGATGCTGACGATATGGCCGAGGGCAAATGCGGCGAATGCGAGCGTGATCGGAATATGAAGCACTCGCCATTTCTTCATTGCGTCGACGGCTGCCGCATTCCAGAACAGTTCCCGCTCCACGTCGTCTTCGTGCATGCCACGCTGAAGCAGGCTTTCCTTCATGGCCGCCATGTGGCGGCGCGAGCGGTCAAGCAGGTACTTTCCAGTCAGGCCGCTGATGACGTTGACCAGCATGCCGACGATGGCCAGCCACGGCAGGATGGCATTGAAGTGGACCCCGGCATGCACCAGAATCATCACGGAACCGAGCCATGTCATGAATTCATGCAGGCTCAGCAGCTTCTTCGGATTGCCTGACTTGATCATCTTGCGTTTGCGCATCGAATACCCGAACGAAGCGAGGATCAGTAGCGTGCCGGGGATGCCGAGATAGCGGCCGATCCAGACCAGCTGGAACCGGTGCAATAGTGCATCTCCCGCAATGGCCGCCAGAATGAGCATGGCGAACATCGCTATGAACGGAAGTATCTCCTTGCGAAAAACCGAGATGGAATGGGGCATGATCAGGCACTCAGGACAAGATCGGACTTCGGTCTGGAAATACAGAGCAGGCAGCAGCCCGGACTGATGTCAAAGTCGGGCTCTTTCGTCGTCTCGATTTCTCCCGACACGATCGTCGTCTGACAACTACCGCAACTGCCGGCGCGACAACCTGACGGAACGGAGAGGCCGAGGTCTTCGGCGAACGCGAGAAGAGATTCGGCGTGCGGATCCCATTGCCGTTCTTTTGCCGAGTTGGCGAAACGCACTTTGGGAGAATCGGCTGCCGCCGTCGTGGGAGTGCGGGATGGCTGCGCTGCTTTCGCAGGCTTCGGAACGGTCGATGGCCCGAAGGCTTCATAATGGATACGCTCCGGATCAATACCCCAATCGGCCAGCGCCGGCACCAGCGACTCCATCATTTGACGCGGCCCGCAGACATAGACCTGATAGGGGCGCAGCGTGAGGGTCCGACGCAGCAGCCCGATATCGACACGGCCGGCATGCTGGAAATTGGTGCCGGGGACATCATCGGGCCCCGGTCGGCTGTAACAGACGTGCAGATGGAAATTCGGGTGCCGCTGCGCCAGGGCGCAGAGTCGCGATTTCATGACATGTTCCGCACCGTTGCGGACACCGTAAAACAGCCACACTTCACGCTCGGGCATGAGGGCCAGGCTCGTTTCCAGCATGCTGAGCATCGGTGTAATGCCGATGCCGCCTCCAATGAGGACGAGCGGCGACCGGTCGCCATCGAGCAGGTGGAAGTGGCCTGCAGGCGCCTTGACGGCCAGCACACTCCCCACCTCGACCTGATCATGAAAGAAGTTCGACGACACGCCGGCCGGCGCACCCGGTTTATCGGGTGGCGGCCCGATTCGCTTGATGCTCACCCTGTAGCATTCGGGATCCGGAGCGTGGGATAGCGAATAGCACCGCACGATGGGCCTGGCTTCAGCTCCTGCGTGCGTAGCGAGGTGAAACGTCAGGAATTGCCCAGGTTTGAATGGGGGAAGAGCTTGCCCATCGACCGGTACAAGGTAGAAGGAGCATACCGATCGGCTGCGGTCTTCAAATTCCTTCCGCTGTACGCGAAATTCCCGGTATCCGCTCCACGCCCCACCCGATGCGGATGGGCGGTCTTGTGAGGGTGCGCTGTTCGCGTCAATCGCCTGCGGCGGGCCGAGCTGCAGATAATCCCGCCGCTTATGAAGAAGGAAAAAAGCGCCGTATGCGGCCACTTGCAGGACAATGGCCAGCGCGATATAGGAAGACAGTTCTTGTATGGTCATGGTGTCGGTGAAGCGCAATCAAGGGCCGGACATTGGCCCCAAGGTATGACCTTGTTCGCCTCCACCAGTGGTGTTGCCCGGCATTCACGCACCGCGCGAAAGCCTGGTTTCTTATTGCAACTCGGACAACACGTCTGCCATCTTAGGAGGCCGGCCGACACATTTCCATGATCGAGGTCAACGTTCTCCGGGAGCGTGCGGAGCGGCCTTCCATCAAGCCTTGCAGGCTGTCGTTCTCAGCCTCGCCCCGGAAGTTGCAACTACTGCGCCTGTGCCATCTTCCAGCCGGGATGTTCGAAATATTCCCCATAAAGACGCAGGGACTGCAGCACGCCCATTGCTCCGGCACGTTGGGCTGGTCGCCTGAGCGATGTGCGCATCAGTTCGCTACTGTGCGTCAGGTCGGTCAGGACAACCGTATTCAAGGCGGCATCGGCTGCCTGTGTCAGCCTGCAGTCCTTGATGATCTGCCCGACGTTCGTATTGATGAGTTCAGCGAGCTGCTGATATCCATGCGAATCGAGGCGGTCCTGTTGAATGTCGACCTGGACTGCTGCCATGGCCTGTCGAATGGTTTCCATTCGCTGCCGCACGATGTCGTCAGTTTCCCATTTGACTGCCGGCCGTATCCCGGGAACCTCCTGGCGCTCGCCTGAACCTTGGTGGCGATGGTCTCCCGCATGAGCGGTTGCGCCTGTCCACGGCGAAGCACACAGTGCCAGAATCAGGATCATGCGTCGAATAGTGCTCATGCTCATTTCCCTTTGCGTTTGTACGGTTTGTGGTTGTGCAGATTATTCGGCGCCCTGCTTAAGGATTTCTTAACGCAGGAAAATATTGCGCAACGGGCGA
>DATFAZ010000026.1:0-45332 GCA_035254105.1 Noviherbaspirillum sp.
GGTATCCGCCAAAATCGATGGCCGACGAAAACCGCCGGATTTGAGCTCCCCTTCTCCCAAACGCAGAAATTGAGACAATTCCAGTCGCTGCGCGATTTCGTAAAGCGACTGTTGCTTGACCAGATTCGCTCGCAGACGCGAAAGATCGCCTTCATCAATCTTGCTGTAGCGCTCAAACAATAGCGATGCAACCACGCAGTTCAGGATGGAGTCTCCAAGAAACTCAAGGCGCTCGTTATGCACACTGCTATGGCTTCGATGCGTCAAGGCTTGCTGCAATAGCGCAGCATCCTTGAAGGAATGGCCCAGCCGGTTTTGCAATACCTTGAAATCCATCTAGCTCTGCACCAATATCTTTTTAGTCGATTCTCTTGACCGGTTTGCCGCTTTCGGTTGTCGCTACGTAATCAATAACTAAACTTGCGGGGCCAACCAGCTCGATTTTTTTCTGATAAGCAACATTAACGTCGAAACCGCTATCGGTTTTTTTAATTTCCAGATCGTTGCCACTCACCGACTCAATGTAGCCCGTCGTCGCCTGCTTATCAAATGATGTTTTGATCTCAGCTGGCGTTGTTCCCTCTGTCTTTGCCTTCATAATGGCCTTTTTTATTGCCGAATATTCAACAACAGAAGGCACCACTTTCATTCCCAAGACAGCCAGCAGAGCGACGATAACAATAACAAACATGAACCCGACCAAAGAGAGACCATGTTGTTTATAGCCCGCGACAGACTGTAGCTTCATCTTGTGCACTCCCTATTTTCTAATTTATTTAAAACTACCGATACGGCTTAAATCGCCCAGATTCATCCAGACGAAAAATGCCTTTCCTACAATATTCTCCTCTGGAACAAAGCCCCAGAACCGGCTATCCAAGCTGTTGTCCCGATTATCCCCCATCATGAAGTAATGTCCAGCAGGAACCGTACAGCTAAATCCCTCGGCGTTATAGGTGCATAAATTATGCTGCGGGAATGGATCCGGGTGCTGCACATAAGATGGCGCGCGCTCGTCGTTCAGGATCTTATGTGAGACATCTCCAAAACTCTCCATAAACTGCTTGGAATAGCTTAAATGCTCCTCATCGAGGTAATCCGCCAAGGCCTCATAAGAGGCGCTCTTGCCATTGATCGTCAGGCGCTTATTCTGATAAACGATCTTATCTCCAGGAACTCCGATAACCCGCTTAATGTAGTCGAGCGAAGGATCCTTCGGGTACTTAAACACCATCACATCACCGCGCTGCGGATTGTTGATATCAATGACCTTTTTGTTAAGGATCGGCAGGCGAACCCCATAAGTAAATTTATTCACCAGTATCAAATCACCGATAACCAGGGTCGGCACCATCGAACTCGAGGGAATCTTGAACGGCTCATACAAAAAAGAGCGCAAAAAGAACACCAATGCGATTACCGGAAAAAAGCTTCCGGAATATTCGATCCAAGTCGGCTGTTTAAGCATCTCTGCTTCCAGCTTGGCCCGTCCGCCGTCATCCGCCTTGATACCGTCCGCCTTCAATTTTGCGTGACGCGCATCGAATGCAGCCAATGCTGCATCTGCTTTCGCCCGACGCTGTCGAGCGAAATGGAAGATATCCATAAACCAGATAATGCCGGTGGTGATCGTCAGAATGAAAAGGATTAATGCAAAGTTGCCCAAAATCGCTTGCAAACTCATTTATCCTCCACCTGCAAAATTGCCAGAAATGCCTCTTGTGGCACTTCAACTGAACCCACCTGTTTCATGCGTTTCTTACCCGCTTTCTGCTTTTCCAGCAGCTTGCGTTTCCGCGAAATATCACCGCCATAGCACTTCGCCAGCACGTTCTTGCGCATTGCCTTCACGTTCTCGCGAGCGATGATATTGGAACCGATAGCTGCCTGAATAGCGACGTCAAACATCTGCCGCGGAATGAGTTCACGCATTTTTGCCGCAACTGCGCGCCCACGATACTGGCTGGTCGAACGGTGCACGATGATTGCCAGCGCATCGACCTTCTCGCTATTAATCAGCATGTCAACTTTGACGACATCTGCCGCACGGTATTCTTTGAACTCATAATCCATCGAGGCGTAACCGCGCGAGGTAGATTTCAGCTTATCGAAGAAATCAAGCACGATTTCCGCCATCGGCATTTCGTAAATCAGCATCACCTGCTTGCCGTGGTAGCTCATGTTGAGCTGCACGCCGCGCTTCTGGGTGCATAGGGTGATGACAGAGCCCACATATTCCTGTGGCATGTACAGGTTAACGGTTACGATTGGCTCGCGGATCTCCTCGATCTTGGAGGGATCCGGCATCTTGGAGGGGTTGTCCACCATGAGTATGGTGCCGTCCCGCTGCACCACTTCATAGATCACCGTTGGCGCAGTAGTGATCAAGTCCATGTCGAACTCGCGTTCCAGTCGTTCCTGCACAATTTCCATGTGCAGCAAACCCAGGAATCCACAGCGGAAGCCGAAGCCGAGCGCCTGCGAGACTTCCGGCTCATACTGCAATGCCGCGTCATTCAGCTTCAGTTTTTCTAGCGAGTCACGCAAGGCATCGTACTGATTCGCCTCAACAGGGAACAAGCCGGCAAACACCTGCGGCTGGATTTCCTTGAAGCCGGGAAGCGGCTCTGTGGCCGGCTTTCCTGCCAATGTGATGGTGTCGCCAACACGAGCCGCCTTCAACTCCTTGATGCCCGCGATGATGAAACCCACCTGCCCCGCAGACAACGACTCTTTCGATTGTGACTTGGGTGTAAATACGCCAACACTTTCAGCTAGATACTGAGCGCCGGTAGCCATCAGTGAAATCTTGTCTTTCGGACGAAGAGTGCCATTGACAATCCGTACCAGCATCACTACGCCAACATAGTTGTCGAACCATGAATCGATAATCAGCGCCTGCAGAGGCGCATCCACATTCCCTTTCGGCGGCGGCACTTTTACAATCAATGCTTCGAGCACATCCTCGACACCCATGCCTGTCTTTGCCGAGCAGCGTATCGCATCACTTGCATCGATCCCGATTACATCCTCAATCTCGCTAATCGCCCGATCCGGATCGGCTGAAGGCAGGTCAATCTTGTTCAGCACGGGAACTACTTCGACATTGAGATCAAGCGCGGTATAGCAGTTTGCTACTGTCTGCGCCTCCACCCCCTGCGATGCATCCACCACCAACAACGCGCCTTCGCATGCTGACAGCGAGCGACTTACTTCATAACTGAAGTCGACATGGCCCGGCGTATCAATGAGGTTAAGGTTATAGACTTTGCCGTCGCGGGCCTTGTAGGAAAGCGCAGCCGTCTGCGCCTTAATCGTAATGCCGCGTTCACGCTCGAGATCCATGGAATCCAGGACCTGCGCTTCCATTTCGCGATCAGACAATCCGCCACAGAGCTGGATGATGCGATCTGCAAGCGTTGATTTGCCGTGGTCGATATGGGCGATGATGGAAAAATTACGAATATTGTCCATTAACTAAGATGCAATTGCAAAAAAGGCGCTCTGAGCGGGGGTGCCCCCATGTGAGCGCCTTATGACAGAAGGTTGTTCGATAGCCGGCATTTTACCGGATTTCAGAGGGGAAAGCCCACAAATCGCCTGCAGAACAAGCGACAACGCTTATGCGACATTACTCTAAGCGCTCGCCAGAAAATTCCGCGTCTTTGCCTCATCCAGAAAATAGTGGCATAGCTGGATCGATTCCCCCTCATTCTTTTGACCGAACAGAACAGGAACTAGCTCATCGAACTGCGCCAACAGAGTCTCGTCAGAGTCAACGTCAATCAGTTCCAAGGTAAAAGGGTATTCGCTACTCAGCGCCTGCAATGCTTCCAACATATCGTCACATAGGTGGCAATAGGAGCGAGAATAAAGAATAAAGTGGATCACGACTTCCTTCGCTGCGCATTAAATGACTTTCACATTGCCAGTATAGTATCAATGCCGATGCATATTATGTCTCCCCCATATGCTTACGCCACTCCAAAGAAAAAAGCTGCAATCCGCGAACGATTTGCAGCTTTGGAGCAAGAAAGCTCAGAGACTATTGGTGGCCATTCGGCCGTATGGGAACAAATTGAGACGCATCTCCGCGCCGAACAAGAACCACAGTTGTCTTTCTTGGCTCCAGCTTGGCGACTAATGCGTTAAATTGCTTCGCATTTTTTACGTCGTTGTTATTCAGTTGCAGGATGACGTCGCCTGCACGCAAGCCCGAACGAGCAGCAGGCCCTTCAGCTGCATCGACGATTACCCCCCCCTCGATCTTAAGCTCCTTTTTTTGTGCATCGGAGAGGTCGCTGACGACCAAACCGAGCGCATTAGCCGGCTGTTCAGGTTTAAGTTTTCGATCGTCTTTCTTTGCAGTCTTATCCGGTTCGAGCTCTGCAATGGTCAACGTTACATCTTTGCTGACACCTTTACGCCATACTGTCAGTGTGGCGCGCGTACCAGGCTTCGTGGCACCGACTAAGCGCGGCAGGTCGGATGATTTCTCAATGGGCGCGCCATTAAACTTGAGGATAATATCGCCGGCCTCGAGACCACCTTTTTCCGCCGGAGCACCAGGTTCCACACGTTGTATCAAGGCCCCTTGTGCGCGTGCCAAGCCAAGCGACTCCGCTACGTCTTTTGTTACCTCGCCAATCTGTACACCGATCCGGCCGCGGGTAACTCTGCCAGATGTCCTTAATTGCTCGGCAACACGCATGGCTTCATCGATTGGCACTGCAAATGAGATACCCATATAGCCACCCGATCGGCTATATATCTGCGAATTGATTCCGACCACCTCACCGCGCATATTAATCAACGGTCCACCCGAGTTGCCGGGATTCACTGCCACATCCGTCTGAATCAAGGGCAAATATTCACCCGTATCACGCGCCTTAGCTGAAATAATCCCTGCAGTCACGGTGTTATCCAAGCCAAAAGGAGAGCCAATTGCAATTACCCATTCGCCTACGCGCAATTTATTCGGATCTCCTATTGTCAGACGCGGCAGATTGTTTCCCTCGATTTTTACCACGGCAACATCGGTACGTTTATCAACACCGATTATTTTTGCTTTGTATTCCCGTTTGTCCGTCAGCGTCACATAAACTTCGTCCGACCCCTCAACAACATGGGCATTAGTCAGCACAAAGCCATCTGCCGAAATAATGAAACCAGACCCAACGCCGCGCGGCACTTCCTCCTCCTGCTGCGGAATGGGTTTGCGGTTACGCGGAGTCCGATCCGGCTGAGTGCGCGGTATTGGAATCCCAAAGAAACGACGGAAAAATTCCTGCATTTCTTCTTCGTCGCTACCTGGCATCCCCTCTTGTCCCGGCCTAACCCTCTCGGTTGTGCGAATATTCACCACAGCAGGACCGGCCTTCTCTGCAAGGTCGGCAAAATCTGGCAACCCCGCAACAGGCGCCGCATAGGCTGGCGAAAACCCGCCGCTTAACGGTAAAGCGACCAAAGTCGCAGCCGCACTTATGAATATAGACAGTAAGATATTTCGCGCAGAAGAGATCGCTTTCATAAAATCCTGTTTATTTTGTTTGTTTACTTGGAGGTGAATTCAATAGAATTGGCAACTTGCTTGATCGCCGAGGAAGGCACTTCTCCGACGATGGTAAGCCAAAAGTCACCATAACGCTTACCCATAATATTTAGCGCACCTTGCTGCATTGAACCTTCAGTTCGGCTACGCGAGCTAGGTTCGATGAATACTGAAATTGCAGCGAGGCCGTCTGAAAATACAATCTGCGCTACTTCTCGCTGATTCGCTCCCGTGCTGGTCACCCCACCGGCCGGAGAACTCCCGGGCGCAGATGTATCGGTCACCAGGCGTTTTACCTCTCGAATTTTTTTAAAACCTTTCGGAAGAGATTTTACTGTCCAGCCCGACAAACTCATTTGACTCATTACAGCATTTTCAATATGCCAGTCACTCGTGTTTGAAAAACTAGGCTTTACCCGGCTGCGATCAATATTACCAATCGAAATTTGCGTAAATGCAATCTGCTCAACCACTTCTTTCTTATCATTTAATGTTTGGGCACGGAGAAGAAGACCCGTTGTTTTCTCCGCCCACAATTTATAGCCGTACCGCAAGTTGTCCTTAGGCTCCAGAATGATCGCCTGACAATCATAACCAGCCACACGACCGGTCTCGCCCTTTCTGACGTTATAAAATTCTGTCAGAGTCGACGGATTAGCAGCCAAAATGGCCGGGAATACATCCTGAGTTACACGCTTCTCGACTAACAGCGTTTTTGTCTCTGGCAAATAGCAAATAACTTCTTCGTTATTACGGATATACTCGCGCGGCTTACCATCCAAGATTTCAAGTTTTTCGAATTCGTTTTTCCCGTCCAGCAGATGCGTGATGCGCGAAGTGCGCATTTGATTTGCCTGTTGATAAACAAAAGTACCGGAGTAATTGAGTTTCTGCGCTGCGGACTGAATTTTTTTTAGCCAGGAATGAGCATCCTTGCTGTCGGCCGAAATATCTACATTTTCAGCATAAACAGAAAATGAAAAGAAAACCGACAGAGCAACGACAAACCGTAGTAAAGCGAGTGTTTGCCGCATATGAATTATTTATCAAAATCAGTTGCAAATGTTGCTGAGCGCGCATACTGAGCCGTGCTATACAGGGAAGGAGAAAAACGTTGATGCGCCAACAAATAATCATCGATACGCGAATCACGCAGCACCACACCTTCGGGAGCGGAAGTAGCCACTACAAGGCCTTGGCTTTCACTCCTATCTGCAGCCCCCACCCCGACTTGAGTCGATGAGTCCGCTGTCGCCAGAATAGAGGGATTTGTAGTTGAATCGCCTTTCATTGCCACCATCAATTGCGGCGTCGTGACAAATGCGACGGCTGCCATTGCCGCCGCTGCCACCATGCCGGGCACCGCCCAACGCTTTCTGGAGCGAGAGCCAACAGCACCAGAGGAAGAAGATATATTTACTAAATTGTTCACTGCAGCAGGAGCCCCAATGGTCGGCTCCGCATCTAGACGTGCTGCCATCCGCGCAGCGAACCCTGAGCTCAGGTTAATAGCCATGTCGTCGGAGCGCATCACATCACCGATCTGATGATAGATATCCCAGTCTGCGCGCAACTGCTCGTTACACAAGGCATCGAGAGCCCCGTCAATTTTATGGTCAACTAACTCCCCATCCGCAAATGCGGAAATCTGTTCCCGGGTCATTTCTTTTGTATTCATACCTACCTCTTCAGGCTACGCCAACCCTGCGTTTCCACACAAACATCTCTGTTACTTATTCCTGCTACTACCAGCGCTTATCAAGCGCGGTTCCGAGTAATGGCCGCAACTTTTCGGCAATTGCTTCACGCGCCCGAAATATGCGACTGCGCACCGTCCCAATCGGACAGCCCATTGCCTCTGCGATTTCATCGTAGCTCAACCCTTCAATCTCGCGCAATGTAATTGCAATGCGTAACTCGTCAGGTAGTGCGTCCATTGCCACATTTACTGTCTCAGCAATCTGCTTGGTTGCAAGCATTGATTCAGGGGTATTAATGTCTCTTAGGTGTTCCCCGTCATCAAAAGTTTCTGCTTCTTCAGCATCCGCTTCGGTGGAAGTGGGTGCACGACGCCCTTGCGTTACCAAATAATTTTTTGCAGTGTTAATGCCGATTCGATACAACCAGGTATAAAAGGCTGAATCCCCCCGAAATTGAGGCAATGCACGATAAGCCTTGATAAAGGCTTCTTGTACTACGTCTTCTGCTTCGGCTTGGTCGCGAACGAGCCGCGATACGAGCCGCATTAGTTTCCGTTGATACTTGGACACCAGCAGCTCGAACGCTTTTTTATCGCCGCGCTGAACACGCTCGACAAGCAGTTGATCAATGTCGCGTTCTGTCGTCAATCCCCGATCCCTTGTGTTATTGCAACATATACGCGGCTAGAGTGGTTGACTTTAGGAAATGCAAGAAGTTCAATTTGTTTAAAGAAATTTTAGAAGTCTTCGCATTCAAGTGAATTATTGTGCGCGGCAATCCATCGGCACGCAACCGACAACGCCCTGAAATTGTCCCGCGAAACACAGTCAGGCAAAATCCGTACTGTCGATTTCTTCCCGCTATCTGCCTGCAGCCGCAACAACAGCATGTAAGGCCAAATAGTCGTATCTTGCGATAATCGAACCACCTCGGTAGATCCTTCTACATGTGGCCAATTTTGATTCACACAAGACCCAACCGCCTCCAATTTTGTCAAGCGTACTTGCCCTGCACCAGAGATATCAATATGTATGGGTTTTTGATGCCGGATGCCATGACAAAACCCAAAAGCTGCGAGAAAAATGACGAAAATGGCGATAACAAGCCTGAGAATTGGTGATAGCTCACCCGCATACCCGAAGCCTATTCCGACACCTATGGCTATAGTCACAATGGACATTGCTACGACCATTGCAAACAAAATTTTGGATGGCTTAACGATAACGGAGACCGCAATAGCCATACCAAGGAAGAAGAAAGGAATTAGTCTCGCCCGCACCCTTCCCCTAGGGGAGAATGGGTGCGTAACGGTCAGATCTTACCAAAAATGAGTGTCCCATTCGTTCCGCCAAATCCGAACGAATTTTTCACTGCAATATTGATAGGCATCTTGCGCGCGCTATTGGCGCAGTAATCAAGATCGCAGGCTGGATCCTGATTGAAGATATTGATAGTCGGTGGCGATATTTGCTGATGCACCGCTAGCGCGGTAAAAACCGACTCCAAACCACCGGCACCACCTAGCAAGTGGCCAGTCATGGACTTTGTGGAGTTCACCACCACATTTTTCGCATGATCTCCGAGTGCGCGCTTGATTGCAATCGTTTCAGCCATATCTCCCAGCGGTGTGGAAGTGCCATGCGCATTGACATAGTCGATCTGGCCTGCATTGATTTGCGCATTGGTCATTGCGGAAACCATACAGCGACGCGCACCATCACCATCATCAAGCGGCGCTGTCATATGATGTGCATCGGCACTCATGCCGAAGCCCAGCACCTCTGCATAGATTTTGGCTCCGCGAGCTTTGGCATGCTCGTATTCTTCTACAACCATGACACCCGCACCTTCACCGAGCACAAAGCCATCACGGTCCTTATCCCAAGGACGAGATGCCGTAGCGGGGTCTTCATTGCGAGCCGAGAGCGCACGCGCTGAGGCAAACCCTCCCACCCCCAACGGTGAGACTGTTGACTCTGCGCCGCCAGCAATCATCACATCCGCATCGCCATATTCAATCATGCGTGCTGCAGCGCCTATGCAATGCAAACCTGTCGTGCACGCGGTGACAATTGCAAGGTTCGGCCCCTTGAAACCATACTTGATCGAAAGATGGCCGGAGATCATATTGATGATCGATGCCGGAACAAAAAACGGACTAATCCTACGCGGACCGCGACTAGCCAATTCGGCATGCGTCTCTTCGATCATAGGCAAGCCGCCGATGCCTGAACCAACGATAACGCCAATCCGTTCGGCATTCTCTTCAGTCACGGTCAGACCACTGTCCTGAATCGCCTGAATTCCTGCGGCCATGCCGAAGTGAATAAAGGTGTCCATATGACGCGCTTCCTTACCGGGGATGTAATCCTCGATATTGAAACCCTTTACCTCGCCCGCGAATCGCGTGGAGAAAGGCGTGGCGTCGAATTTTGTGATGGTCGCAATGCCTGATTTACCTTCGATTAGCGCAGCCCACGCATCAGCAACGTTATTGCCGATGGGGGAAACGCAACCGAGGCCAGTTACTACGACGCGACGTTCACGTGAGCGGCTCAAGCGGTTCTCCTGAATCGATCAAAAACAAAATTAGGCCTTGACGTGTGCCTTGGCGTAATCAATCGCCTGCTGCACAGTCGTGATCTTTTCAGCCTGCTCGTCCGGAATTTCCATTTCGAATTCGTCTTCAAGTGCCATCACGAGCTCAACAGTGTCAAGCGAGTCAGCGCCGAGGTCATCGACGAAAGACGATTCATTTTTAATGTCGGCTTCGGCGACGCCCAGTTGTTCGGCGACGATTTTCTTAACGCGTTGTTCGATATCGGACATATTTTCCCTCCAATGGGTTACAGAAAGTGCGCGCATTTTATCAGGTTTGCGCAATGAAAATTCACTTTCGGCTTTTGTTTTAAATAATGCTTAAATTTCAGCCAAAAGCGCCTAAGTACTAATTAACTCATGTACATGCCACCATTGACATGTATTGTCGTGCCAGTAATGTACCCAGCTTGTGAAGAAGCAAGGAAAGCAACGGCGGTCGCAATGTCTTCCGGCTGCCCAAAGCGACCCAGCGGGATTTGCTGCATCAGGGCGGCTACTTGTGGTTCACCAAGCTCCCGAGTCATGTCCGTATCAATAAAACCGGGAGCAATACAATTGACAGTGATATTCCGGCTACCAATCTCCCGCGCCAATGCGCGGCTCATTCCTGCCACACCCGCCTTTGCAGCTGCATAATTCATCTGCCCAGGATTGCCGGCAGAACCGACTACCGAAGTAATATTGATGATACGGCCATGTTTTGCCTTCATCATGCCCCGCAATACGGCTCGCGACAAGCGGGCCACTGCCGTTAGGTTGGTGGCAATAACAGCATCCCACTCCTCATCCTTCATCCGCATTGCGAGCTGATCTTGGGTAATACCGGCGTTATTCACCAGAATCGACAATCCGCCATACTCTTTTTGCACCTGCTCGACGACTGCTTCACAGCGCGCCGCATCAGTTACATTCAATACCATTCCTTTTCCGCAGTCTGCGCCAATCGCTTTCAGGTACTCAGTAATCGCCGCTGCGCCTGAATCTGAAGTTGCCGTACCAACCACCTTGGCACCCTGCCTTGCCAGTTCCTGCGCTATCGCCCGACCAATACCTCGGGAGGCCCCTGTAACCAGTGCTACTTGATTATTCAGATTCACTTCAAAAGCTCCAATACTTTATCCAAAGAGGCTTGATCAACAAGTGCCTCACCTGCCAGATCACTGTTAATTCTTTTGGTCAAACCGGTAAGTACTTTGCCTGGGCCACATTCGACCACATGGGTGACACCCTCTGCGGCCATTCTTTGGACTGTTTCAACCCAACGCACCGGATTTGCGGCCTGACGAACCAGCGCATCTTTTATATCTTCAATGTTTTGCGCAATGGCGACATCAACGTTATTTATCAAGGGGATCTGCGGCGGAGAAAACACCAGCTTTTCCATATAACCGCGCAGACGTTCGGAAGCTGGCCTCAGTAATGAAGAGTGAAACGGGGCTGACACCGGCAAGGGCAACGCACGCTTTGCACCCTTTGCCTTGGCCAACTCGCAAGCACGCTCGACCGCCCCTTTATGACCAGCGATCACAACCTGAGCGGGGGCATTGAAATTAACCGCCTCAACTACTTCGCCCTGCGCCCCTTCCAAGCATACAGTTCGCACATCATCATCTGACAACCCTAGGATTGCTGCCATCCCACCCTGCCCAACTGGCACCGCCTCCTGCATGGCTTGCGCACGGAAACGCACCAAAGGCACTGCATCTTTAAATGGAATAACGCCTGCAGCTACCAGTGCCGAATACTCTCCCAGACTATGTCCGGCAACAAGTGCCGGCATCTTTCCGCCGGCAGCGATCCATGCACGATAGAACGCCACGGCCGCAGTCAACATCACGGGTTGCGTGTTGGTCGTCAGATCAAGCTCTTCCTTGGGACCTTCGGTAATTAACTTACCCAGATCGAGCTGCAAAACTTCTGATGCCTCTGCAACCGTTTGCCGAACGATTGCGTTATCAGCAAAGCCGTTCAACATGCCAATCGCTTGCGAACCTTGGCCAGGAAAAACAAATGCGAATTTCGTCATACCAGAAATAAAAGAGAATTACATCCGCGCGAGTATTGCGCCCCATGTGAAACCGCCGCCAACGCCCTCCATCAGCACGTTCTGACCAGCCTTGATGCGCCCATCGCGCACTGCCGTATCGAGCGCCAACGGGATCGAGGCAGCGGAAGTATTACCCTGCTGATCGACAGTTACCACCATTTTCTCCAGCGGCAATCCCAGTTTTTTTGCCGTGCCTTGCATGATGCGGATATTGGCCTGATGAGGAATCAACCAATCGATTTCCGAGGCACTCATGTTCGCTGCTCTTAGTGCCTCATTTGCGACTTTGTCGAGAACGGACACAGCCAATTTGAAGACGGCCTGCCCATCCATATACAGGAACGCACTACCCTCGACAGCGCCGCCACTGATGCTTCCAGGGATGGAAAGTATGTTGCCGTAGCTGCCATCAGCATGGAGTTTTGCTGCCAAGATTCCAGGCTCATCAGAAGCTGTCAAGACTACAGCTCCGGCTCCATCGCCAAAAAGAACGCAGGTTGTACGATCTTCAAAATTCAAAATACGCGAGAAGACCTCTGCTCCGATAACGAGGACATTCTTGTACGCACCCGACTTGATGAAATTATCAGCAACCGAAACCGCATAAACAAAACCACTGCAAACTGCCTGCAGGTCAAATGCCGCACACCCGTTTTTGATATCGAGTTTGCGCTGGACTACGCAGGCGGTACTCGGAAAACCTCCGAAGTGATCCGGAGTAGAGGTGGCAACTATAATCAGATCAATATCGTTTGGCTCAAGACCAGCCATTTCCAATGCTCGCCGCGAGGCTGCCACCGCCATGTCACTGGATTGCACTGCTGCTTCCGCATAATGACGGGCTGAAATTCCGCTCCGAGACACAATCCATTCATCAGAGGTCTCGATCCCCTTTTCCGCCAGCTGCTTTGCAAGTTCGTGATTCGTTACACGCTTGGGCGGGAGATAACTTCCAGTGCCTATAATTTTGCTATAGCGAGTCATGCCATTTTCTGCTCAGTTAGTTCAGTCGCCACAGGCGCAGGTTCGGGCGTTGCGAATCCCTGCTGTTGCGGCATCAATTCTGCAATTGTTTGGGAAATGCGTGAAAGTACATCATGCTTTGCCGCTTCGAATGCGCGCCTGATAGCCCACTCGTAGCCATATGCATCTTCGCCGCCATGGCTTTTGAATACGACTCCACGCAGCCCCAACAAGCTGGCGCCATTGTAACGGGAGGGGTTCATCCGATGAGAAAATGACTTGATTGCACCACGCGCGATTACCGCTCCGAGAAGATTGAGCGGATTTCTTTTGAACTCAGCAGTCAATGCATTCTTGACGAACCGTCCCAGCCCTTCGGAGGCTTTCAGCACAACGTTACCAACAAAACCGTCGCAAACAACGATGTCGGTTGTGCCCTCAAAGATATCGTTTCCTTCGACATTCCCGTAAAAATTGAGCACGCCTTTTTCATGATCGGCGCGCAGCAACACGGCAGTTCGCTTAACCACTTCGTTACCTTTGATGTCCTCTTCGCCGATATTCAGTAGGCCGACGGTTGGCCTTGCCTTGCCTTCCAGCGCGGAGACCAGCGCCGATCCCATAAGGGCGAATTGATGCAAGTGCTGCGGTTCGCAATCAACATTTGCCCCAAGATCCAGCATATAAGTCGCCGCATTTTTCTGGTTTGGAATGAGAGTACAAATCGCGGGGCGATCCACACCTGGAATCGTTTTCAGGACGTAACGGGATACCGCCATGAGCGCGCCCGTATTTCCAGCGGAAACACAGGCCTGCGCCAAGCCATCCTTAACCAAAGTGATTGCAACACGCATGGAAGAATCCTTCTTGCGTCGTAATGCAATCTCAAGTGGATCGTCCATTGTGACGACTTCCGTCGCATTCACAATGGAGATGCGTGGATGCTTATCAGCATTGAGCTTTTTTAGCTCAACCCGAATAACATCTTCTAGGCCGACCAAAATCAGTTCAGCGTCAGGTTCGTGATTAGCGAAGGAGACTGCAGCAGGAATAGTGACTGACAGGCCATGATCGCCCCCCATGCAGTCGATAGAAATTTTGATTGCCATTGTTTTGACTCAGTACCTCACTCTAACCGCCTTGCGGGCGAGATCAGGCGTGATTCAAAATGACGCAATGCGCTTTTTCAGCATATGAAAAAACGGCGCCAAGTCAAACCTGCGCCGCTTTCAACTTCGAAAAATAATTGAATTATTCGTCGTTTTTCGTCTTGAGAACCTTGCGACCACGATAATAGCCATTTGGGCTAATGTGATGACGCAGATGGGTTTCGCCCGTAGTCGGCTCTACGGCCAGCGGGGGATTAACCAGAAAATCGTGCGAACGGTGCATGCCACGCTTGGAAGGGGATTTCTTGTTTTGTTGGACGGCCATGATGACTCCTAAACCTTAAGATCTAAAATTTTAACATATCCGGTCAACAGGCTCATGCAAACCGGAAATTCTTCCTAATACACTATTTATTGCTTTAATTTTTTTAGCACAGCAAACGGGGATTCTTTCGCCATATCATTGCCAGGCTTCACTACCAGCTGATCCGGACAAGTTTCGTGCTTGGGCGATAAAGGAATCTCCAGCAACGCTTCATCTTCAACAAGTTGCGTGATATCGAAATTACGACTACCAACAATCACCTCTACCGACTCGTCGAGCAGCGAAGCCTCAATTTCATCTGCGCCATCCTCATCCGGAGCGAGAACCAGAACCGATTCGGTTGTGATATCGAGCTCAAAAGGTGTCAAACACCGTTGGCACATTAATCGCACCCCACCTATAACTGCAAGACGCAACTGCGGATGTCCCCGGTCGTCACTACCACCTTGGACAGACCAGTGAATAGTGCCAGATCCATCGACCGACTCGCGCGCAAGCCTGGGCAAATCCGCGATGGCCATGTCACCTTCACGGCGCTCTTTGAGCCGACAGAATTCAAACGCGTCGATCACGAAAGCATTCATACGACAGACAACCCCGGAAAACCTGCGATAATAGCAGGGTTTTCCCTTATTCGTCAAAGTGTTAGACGTTTTTTGTTGAATGCTCTCTCCCGCCAATGTCTTCATCCACTTCAACTACCTTAGCACCATTAATCCTCGCATCCAGTTCAAAATATCGCAAAGAGTTGCTTTCTCGCTTACGCCTTCCTTTCGAAGTGCTGGTGCCGAATATTGACGAAACACCAAAAATTGGAGAAGCCCCGGAACAAACCGCCCTTCGTCTCGCACGAGAAAAAGCATTTGCGATTACCTCTCGGGTTTCTGGCGCACTGATAATAGGGTCGGATCAGGTCGCTACCCTGGATGGCAGACAGATCGGCAAACCGGGGTCGCACGCAAATGCACTTCGTCAACTTCAAGAAATGCGCGGGCGCGAGGTGGTTTTTCATACCGCCTTATGCTTATGGGATGGACGTGACAGTACCGAGAAAGCGGCTCAGGTTGCAAATGTGCAGACTTTCGTTACGTTCCGAAATTTGCCAGATGAGGAACTGGATGCATATCTTCATATTGAGCAGCCTTATGATTGTGCGGGCAGTGCGAAAAACGAAGGACTAGGAATCGCACTCATCGAAAAAATCGAAACCTGCGATCCGACAGCATTGACAGGTTTGCCATTAATTACGCTGACCTCCATGTTACGAAAAGTGGGAATTTCCTTTTTTACTTCCTGAACAAATATGTCCGGCACGCTTTACCTCATTCCCAATACCTTAGGCGTCGACTCTTCCGAAGATCCTCTTGCATCCGTCATTCCCGCAGGCGTCCAGTCGATAACCGCCAAACTCAACTATTTTATTGCCGAAAACGCAAAATCCGCCCGCGCCTATCTCAAGCTTGTAGCCGCAACAACCCCATTGGAAAAGCCATTGCAGGAAATACGTATCAGCGAACTGAATGTAAATACTGAGGCCTCCGCCCTGCCAGCCTTACTGGCTCCGCTTCAAGCGGGCGAGAACGCCGGCTTGATTTCAGAAGCTGGCGTACCTGCTGTCGCAGATCCCGGCGCTAACTTGGTACGTCTGGCTCATCAGTATGGAATTCCAGTCAAGCCATTGGTCGGCCCATCCTCGCTCCTGCTTGCAGTAATGGCGAGCGGGTTGAACGGCCAGAGTTTTGCTTTTAACGGCTATCTGCCAACGGATGCAGCGCAGCGAGCAAAGCGAATAAAGGCACTTGAAGATCGCTCTCGCCAGGAAAAACAAACGCAGCTTTTTATCGAAACCCCCTATCGTAACGGTGCGCTTTTGGAAGCCCTCGCAGTTTCATGTCATACAAATACGTTGGTGTGCGTTGCGACCAATCTAAGCCTGGCATCGGAATCGATCAACACGCAAACTGCGGGAAAGTGGATAGAGAATCTCAAGGCGGGGAATACGCCGGATTTCCATAAGAAACCGACTGTTTTCCTGCTGCTGGCGAATTAAAACCCCAGAAGCGCAAAATGGCGGTATTGCGCCGCCATTTTGCATGCCCATCGGGCAGTTTTGAGAAGACTAAAGCTTCTCAAACCCGCGTCCAAGACGCGGTATCAAACGTCCAGCCCGTAAATTTTTCCTGTTGCATAGTTATTATGCGTTACCAGGATTGAAACCGAGGTCAGACAAATCCAGTATAAGTCGCCATGCAGAACTTGCAAGACCAAACACTAACGTATTTCGGTAGCAGGTTTGAAGCAAGTCCTATCTCAAGCTGAATTTCGCAGCACCACCCCAAGCCGATGCTGCCGCCCCACTCCCGACAGCTCCACCAAATTTTTTCAGAATACGTTCCGAAAGTGCCTCGTGCTGAGTGTAGTCAACAATATCTTCGGCTTTCAATTCATCGCGCGCAACCGAATCCACAGTACCGAAACCGTCTGCAAGACCAATTTCGACCGCCTTGCTTCCACTCCAGAATAAGCCGGAGAAGGTTTCCGGCGTCTCTTTCAAGCGCGTGCCACGACCTTCCCGCACAACATCAATGAACTGCTGATGCACCTCATTCAGCATTTCCTGCGCATAGTTTTTCTGTTTTGCACTCTGTGGACTGAACGGATCCATAAATCCCTTGTTCTCGCCTGCGGTCATCAGACGACGCTCTACGCCGAGCTTATCCATCAAACCGGTAAAACCGAAGCCTTCCATTAAGACACCAATAGAACCAACGATGCTGGCTTTATTTACGAAGATCTTGTCTGCTGCGGCCGCAATGTAATAGCCACCCGACGCGCATATCTCGTCAACGACCACATATAGCGGCTTGCTCGGAAATTCTTTGCGCAAACGAATGATTTCATCGTTAATCATGCCGGCCTGCACAGGGCTGCCTCCCGGACTATTGATGCGCAAAATAACTCCCACAGAGTTATTGTCCGTATACGCCCGATTAAGTGCGGGAATGACAGTATCTGCAGCGCCAACGGTGCCGGATTCAATCGTGCCGTCGATTTCAATCAAAGCGGTATGCGGACCAACAGTTTCCGCTTCCTGATCGCTAAAACCGGCAGCGATCCATATGCCGAACGCAATAATCCCAAGCGTCACAAGACGAAAAAAAATGTTCCAGCGTCGACGTGCCCGCTGTTCGGCAAGCGTTGCAAATGCAAGCTTCTCGAGCACTTCCCGCTCCCATCCTGCGGAACCACCTGAACGTAATGGATTTTTTTGTTCCAGGTCGTTATCACTCATTACTCATTCCCTTTTATCGACACAATTCATGCTCTTGCCGGTTTGACGTATTCATCCGGGCGCCAAAATATCTGGTTGTCCTGCTCAAAAACCGCAATAGAGCGCAAACTCCCGCCTCGACAAGGCCCACCCGCACATCGCCCGGTTTCCGGTATATATATCGCGCCATGCGTCGAACACATCAAATACAGGCCACTGGATTCGAAGAACTCGCCCTCGTTCCAATCCAATTCGATCGGCACATGGGCACAACGATTCAGGTAACCGTAGATAGTATTCCCGTACCGAATAACGAAACCAGTCCGATCTTCGCCGCCCGCCGTGACGGGAAAACGCACTCCCTTGCCACCCTCTTCGACTTCGGTGGATGCACAAATTGGAATGGTAACGTCTTCCATGATTCAATTATGCATTTTCCGTTAACCACGCGTGCAACTCGGATACCGAATTTGCAGAAAACATTGGATTCAGGGCTTCCAGTTCCGAACCAGCATGAGCGCCATAATGCACAGCGATGCCTGCAGCACCGGCATTGAGCGCCATTTGCAAGTCATGTGTGGTATCGCCAATCATGACGGTGCGCTGCATATCCTGGCCGAGTTCGCGCGTCAGCTCTTGAAGCATCGCCGGATGCGGCTTCGAGAAGGTCTCATCGGCGCAGCGCGTAGCATCGAATACCGACAACAGGTTGGCAGTGTCGAGTGCGCGATTCAGTCCGACCCGGCTCTTGCCGGTAGCAACAGCCAGAAAATAACCTTGCTGCGACAGCTCGGCCAGCATATCCCGCACCCCATCGAAGAGCGTCAACCCCTTATCTTTGGTCAGATAGTGATACCGATAGCGCTCCACCATATGCGGATAGTATTTGGGATCAAGGTCAGGCAGCACCGTTTGCATGGCATCCTGAAGGCTGAGACCAATCACATAGGATGCCTTCTTGCTATCCGGCACCGGCAAGCCCAGATCCTTTGCGGCTGCCTGGATGCAGGCCACGATGGTCGCGGTACTGTCCATCAACGTCCCGTCCCAGTCGAATACGATTAAATCAAATTGTCTTCTCGCCATCTTTTATTGCAGCGGTTGCTGCCCATCCTTTAAATTGATACTGATTCGCCGCAGCGGGTAAAACTAGCTACTTAACTAACTGCCTATTCGATGCTCTTCAGGAAACGTTCACATTCTGCCGGCAGAGGCGCTCTAAGCGTGACCGGCTCACCTGAGTCAGGATGGATAAACGTAATCTGATAAGCATGCAAAAACATGCGCTTGAGGGCTGCGCGCGTGCCTTCGGGCTTTTGCAGTGCCTTGTTCAGGCCAAAGTCGCCATATTTATCGTCCCCCGCAATCGGGAAGCCACTGGAAGCCAAATGCACCCGGATCTGATGAGTGCGCCCGGTTTTCAACTCCGCCTCCAGCAAGGCGAAGTCGCCATACCGTTTCACCAGGTTAAAAACCGTGTGGGAGGCAAGTCCATCGGCTTGCACCCGTACCCGGCGCTCGCCGTCTGGCCTCGTATACTTAAACAAAGGCAATTTAATATGTTGCCGATTGTTTTGCCAATCGCCGTGCACGAGCGTCAGGTAGCGCTTGTCGAGTTGCCCTTCCCGGATCTGCTCATGCAGGTTTGTCAATGCCGAACGCTTTTTCGCCAGCAAAAGAATACCGGATGTTTCCCGATCCAGCCGATGCACCAACTCGAGGAATTTTGCTTCGGGCCGAGCAGCTCGTAGTTGCTCAATCACGCCGTAACTGACTCCAGAGCCGCCGTGCACCGCCACACCGGCGGGCTTATCAATTACCAGCAAGTGTGAGTCTTCAAGCAATATCTTGAACTCGGCACCCGGAACCACCTGTGTTGCTTTTTCGGCCATCCGGACCGGCGGCACGCGTACGACATCTCCTTCCTTGAGCCGATAAGTTTGATCGATACGCCCCTTGTTGACTCTCACTTCTCCTGAACGCAGCACCCTGTATATATGGCTTTTCGGTACGCCTTTACAGATGCGCAATAAAAAATTGTCGATGCGCTGATCCGCCTCTTCTTCTGAAATCGTAACAAGCCGGACCTGAGCCGAGACCTGTGAGGATTGGTTAAGCGAAGCTGAATCTGTCCGCTCCCCAGAAAATCTCGCTAAGTCCTTCATTTGTATATATAATTGTTTCGCTCAGGTTACAAATCCGGAGCGCGTGTAAGAATAAAAAGCACATTCTACACAGGGGGCGTCTCCACCGGCCTCGCCGATTTGCAAATTCGGTGGAAAAGATGTGTATGCAGCGTCTTTGTGCGCATCAGGGTTGCACCGCTGTTGCAATCGGATTGGGTTCAAGGATGTTGGACTAGATTGCTTGAATTTTAAGGATAAGTCCGGCAAGCAGCTCTCATTGGGGATGCTTGCTGGTTGATGTGATTGACTCTTGTTTGCCGACTTTGCTGAACCCATGATTCGTTTGGCTAAATTTAAACGCTCGCTGCCTGATGCTGTGCCCGATTCGTTCGATTGGCGCAGCACGGACGAGGCGCGCACCCGGCATCCGTCTCAATCGCATCCGCGCCCCGTTGCGGCCCATGCGCTGTCGTACCGCGCACCCGCACACTAAGGCAATTCCCTCCCTCAAGCACTCCGCCCTAGCGTACATCCCTGTACCTGTCGCGTTGACGAGCTTTCGTCATTTGCGGCTTAGAAAATGACCTTAGAGTCACGGAGCAAAAAATGAAACGTATGTTGTTTAACGCCACGCAGCAGGAAGAGTTGCGCGTGGCAATTGTCGATGGGCAAAAGCTCATCGACATCGATATCGAGACTACCGGGCGTGAGCAACGCAAGTCCAATATCTACAAAGGGGTTATTACCCGCATCGAACCATCGCTGGAAGCCTGCTTTGTCAATTACGGCGAAGAACGTCATGGCTTCCTTCCCTTCAAGGAAGTGGCGCGCAGCTATTTCAAGGATGGCGTGGATGTCCGCAATGCCTCCATCAAGGATGCGCTGCGTGAAGGCCAGGAAATCATGGTCCAGGTCGAAAAGGAAGAGCGCGGCAACAAGGGCGCTGCACTGACTTCCTTCATTTCGCTGGCGGGCCGCTACCTGGTTCTGATGCCGAACAATCCGCGCGGCGGCGGCGTTTCGCGCCGGGTCGAAGGCGAAGATCGCCAGGAACTGCGCGAAACCATGGACAAGCTGGATCTGCCATCCGGCATGTCGGTAATTGCCCGTACCGCAGGCATTGGTCGCAATGTCGAAGAATTGCAGTGGGACTTGAACTACCTGATGCAATTGTGGCGCGCAATTGAAGGCGCCGGCAAATCTGCACCGGGTGCTTTCCTGATCTACCAGGAGTCTTCACTCGTAATCCGCGCGATTCGAGATTATTTCCAGCCTGATATCGGCGAAATCCTGATCGATACTGACGACATCTACGAACAGGCTCAGCAATTCATGAGCCACGTAATGCCGGACATGGTGCATCGGGTTAAACGCTATCGCGACGATGTGCCCCTGTTTTCGCGCTTCCAGATCGAACACCAGATCGAAACCGCATACTCCCGAACTGTTCCGCTTCCTTCCGGCGGCGCCATTGTCATCGACCATACCGAAGCGCTGGTTTCAATCGACGTCAACTCGGCGCGTGCGACGCGCGGCAGCGATATCGAAACCACTGCCCTGAATACCAATCTCGAGGCTGCAGATGAAGTAGCACGCCAGTTGCGCCTGCGCGACTTGGGCGGTCTGATCGTGATTGACTTCATCGACATGGAGAACGCGAAGAACCAGCGTGAAGTCGAAACCCGCCTCAAGGATGCGCTGCGCTACGATCGCGCACGTGTCCAGATGGGCAAGATTTCCCGTTTCGGCCTGATGGAATTGTCGCGCCAGCGCCTGCGTCCCTCACTGTCAGAGGGCAGCCATGTAACATGCCCGCGCTGTAACGGCACCGGCCATATCCGCGATACCGAATCGTCCGCATTGCAAGTCCTGCGCATCATCCAGGAAGAGGCAATGAAGGAAAACTCGGCCGCCATCCATGTACAGGCACCGGTCGATGTAGCGGCCTTCCTGCTGAATGAAAAGCGCGGCGAAATCCTGAAGATCGAAACGCGCCACCGCGTCGCGATCATTCTGATCCCGAACAAGCATCTGGAAACGCCGCATTACAAGCTGGAACGCATCAAGCACGACGATCCTCGCCTGGAAGTGCCGCAAGCCAGCTACGACATGGCCGAGGAAGCCGATACGGACATCAGCTACGGCAAGCGCCAGAAGGAAGAAATCAAGCCGCGCCAGGAAGCGATGGTCAAGGGCATTACGCCAGAACAACCGGCGCCGGTCGTCGAGCGCAAACCAGTTGAGCCAGTATCTGCGCCCGTGGCAGTCATGGCACCGGCTGAAGAAGGTTTCTTCAGCCGCGTATTTGGTTTCTTCCGCAAGAAGGCCGTCGTTCCGGTCGCGGCACCCGCCCCTGTGGTGGAAGAAAAGCCGGTTCCAAATCGTGAACGCAATGATCGCAATGGACGAGGCCGCAATCGCGGACGCGGTCGTGGTGGTCGCGAACGCGGCGAAGAGCGTGAGACTGGGCGCACCGACACTCGCGGCGAAACAGCAAAATCGGCGCAGCCTCTCGTAGCAGCCGTTGAAGCGCAACAACCGCAGCGCCAGCCACGGCAGCCACGCGAACCACGTGAGCCCCGGGAAACTCGCGAGCCGCGTGAAGGGCAGGAAGCACGTCGAGAGCGCAGCGAACGCCAACCGCGTCAACGTGAAGAACGAAAGGAAGCACCGGCTGAAGAAATGCTGACTGCCGTACAGTCCTTGCCGGTCGCAATCCCCGTACCACCGGTAGAAAGCGAAGCGGCCGAAACGGAATTAGCAACAGGCGCATCAGCGCTGGACGAAGGAGCGGGAGAGCAAGGCCGACGTCGCCGTCGCCGTGGCGGCCGCAATCGTAACCGTCGCGAGCGTGAAGCTGGCGAGGCAATGGAAGCCGGTGCGCTGGAAGGTGCCACGGAAGAAGCAGCCCCGGTACAGCAGGCAATGCAACTGGAAATCGCCGAAGTTGCTGAACCGAATGAGGTAACGGCCACTGAAGCTGCCGCCATTCCGGATGTTGTTGCATCCGCTATTGCTCCTACAGTTGCTCCTGCAGTGGCACCGCCAGTTGCCCCCGCAGTCGAAACAGCAGTGGCAGATGAAAGCAAGTCAGAAGCTGTGGTCACCGAGGCAGTTGCAGTCGAATCCAGTGTTCTGAATGTTGAAGCTGTACCGGAGCCAATCGTTGCACCAGAACCTGAGCCTGCGATTCCGGCGCCTGCGCCCGTTAGCCAGGTTGACCTTGTCGCAGCACCGCCAATTGCGACAGTGCCACCGACACCACTTACCGCGGAACCGTTGCAGCTTGACCACTTGCGCGAAGTTCTGGCTGCAGCTGGCTTGACGCTAGCGGTGACCGATCCGGAAAAGCTCCGCGCAGCACAGGAAGCAGCGGCGCAAATCGTGCCGCCGGCGAGAGTACCGCGTGAACGCAAGCCTTTGCCGCCAGTATCGACCGAACCACTGATTCAGGTGGAAACACGTCGCTGATCGCAAACCGGCTCTGCGTGTCATGAAGTGGCAGCGGGTCGCATGCATCATTGAAAAAGGGAGCATCCGCTCCCTTTTTCTTTTGCTCCCCGCACACATGGTGATATAGCGACAACAAGAATTGCTTTGATCTTTTTCAAGATCGGAACAATCAAAATGGTGGGTATCTGTGCGCAGACGCCGCTCATGCTATCTTAAATGCCTTAGCACGCATCGTTTTCTCGATTTAACATGGCAGACAGATTCATTCCCCTGGTGGATCAGCGGTTTGTAGACAAGGCGCCCGTGATACCGGCTGCCTTGGAAATGCCGAATGGGCTGCTTACAGATGCCCTCGCACGACCATTGCAGGACTTGCGTATTTCGGTAACCGACCGCTGCAATTTCCGCTGCGTGTACTGCATGCCAAAAGCCGTGTTCGATAAAAACTACGCTTTTCTCCAGCACTCCGCATTACTTTCCTTCGAAGAAATCACTCGGATTGCAAAGATTTTTGTGCAGCACGGTGTGCGCAAAATTCGTCTGACCGGCGGCGAGCCGCTCCTGCGGAAAAATATCGAAAATCTCATCGGTATGCTGAGTGTTTTGAAAACACCGGACGGCAATGCGCCGGACTTGACCCTGACCACCAACGGCTCGCTGCTTGCAAAGAAAGCACAAACATTGAAAGACGCTGGCCTACAGCGGGTTACGGTATCGCTCGATTCGCTCGACGACACAACCTTCAAGCGCATGAATGATGTTGATTTTCCGGTATCCGATGTCTTGCGCGGTATCGATGCCGCGTATCACGCCGGGCTCGGGCCGATCAAAATCAACATGGTAGTCAAGCGCGGCATGAACGATCAGGAGATCCTGCCGATGGCGCGACATTTCAAAAACTCGCCTTTCATCCTGCGTTTTATCGAATACATGGACGTTGGCGCAAGCAATGGCTGGAAGATGGATGAAGTGGTTCCCTCAGCCGAAGTGGTGCGGCGCATTGACGCGGAATTACCTCTGGAAGAAATCGAGCCAAACTATACCGGCGAAACCGCTGAGCGCTGGCGCTATGTGGATGGCAAAGGTGAGATCGGAGTGATTTCAAGTGTCACCCGTGCGTTTTGCCATGATTGCACACGTGCACGCCTGTCGACCGAGGGCAAGCTGTACACGTGTCTGTTCGCCAATAGCGGCCATGATTTACGAGCCTTGTTACGCGGCGAATGTCGTGATGAAGAAATTTCCACGGTGATCGCGCATTTATGGCGCGCACGCGCTGACCGCTATTCCGAATTGCGCAGCGCACAGACACCCAGCACCGAGCAAGCGATCAAAAAAGTCGAGATGTCGTATATAGGCGGGTAAGTCACCAGCGGCGCCCACATGGCTAATACGCTAAGCAGCGTCCCAGCCAAAAGCAAAACCCTTACGACTCCTGCAGCAAATTATCCTCTGCGGTGGCCTTGGGCGTGGCAAGGACCTTGTCGATCCGCTTGCCGTCGAGGTCGACGATCTCGAAGCTCCAGTCTTCCCATTCACATTTGTCTGCAGTCTGTGGCAACCTGCCCATGAGTAGCAGCAGCATGCCACTCAGCGTGTTGTAGCGTCCCCGCTCCTCTTCAGGAACACCTTTCAGGCTCAGCCGGTCCTTCAGTTCCGGCACGGGAATCAATCCGTCCAGCAGCCAGGAGCCATCGTCGCGCTGCACAGCCCATGCATCTTCGGCGCGATGTGTCTTGAACTCACCAGTAATGGCTTCCATCACGTCCTGCAACGTAACGATGCCCTGCACTTCGCCATATTCGTCCACGATGAAGGCAAGCTTCACGCCGGAATTTTTGAAATTTTCCAGCAATTCCATTCCGGTCAGCGACTCGGGCAAGAATACTGCAGGTTGCAGATTTTCGGTCAGACTGGGTTTCTCGCCATGCAATGTCTGAGCCAGCCATTGGCGTGCATTGGCAACGCCGAGCACTTCTTCCCAGCCGCCTCGCACGACCGGAAAGCGCGAATGATCGCTGCCTTCAAAACGCTTGAGGTTTTCTTCCAGCGGATCGTTAACATCGAAATACACAATTTCGCTTCGAGGGACCATCAGCGACGCGATCTGGCGATCATCAAGGCGAAACACATTACGGACCATCTGATGCTCATGTTGCTCAATCACGCCGGCGCTTGATCCTTCGGCCAGCATGAGATGGATTTCTTCCTGTGTCACGCTGGGCTCGGTTCGCTCGGTCACGCCCACGGCACGCAATACTACTTGTGTCGAACCGGATAGCAGCTTGACGAAAGGCTTGGTAATAGCGGCAAGCCATAACATCGGGCGCGCCACGATACGTGCGATCGGCTCGGGGCTGATCTGCCCAATCCGTTTGGGGACCAGTTCGCCAAGAACAATCGAAAAATACGTGATGCTGACGACTACCAGGCCGGTAGCGAGATATTCCGACCAGGAATTTTCGATTCCGACCCGCTGCAGCCAGACGCTGAACGGTTTCGCGAGTGTAGCTTCGCCGACGATACCGTTCAAAATGCCGATCGAGGTAATGCCAATCTGTACGGTCGAAAGAAAGCGATTCGGATCGTCCCCTAGCTGGATCGCCGCACCGGCAGCAGTATCACCATCATCAGCCAGGCGCTGCAGACGCGCCTTGCGCGCAGTGACAAGCGCGATTTCCGACATCGCAAATACGCCATTCAGAATAATCAGGCCAAGTAGTATCGCAATTTCCATGTTTCACGTCCGATGGGACGCCTGGAGTGTATCAAGCATATAGTCCTTCGTTATCTTGCGGTCGCAGGACGCGGATAATGTGAACTTATCACACATGCAGCGCATTTTCGCCATATGGGCAGATGCTGCCGACAGGCTACGACCAGACAGTTGGCAAACGGATAGCGAGTCCTAATCCTCATTCGCGCCCGAAGCGTCCGCGCCCAGTAGAAGCTGTGCCGTATCCGTAGGCAATGCCTCGACCGATTTCAATTTGCGTGTCATCTGGCGTGTACGCGTCTCGGCCTGCTCGATATTCTTTGCGGCACGTTCCAAAGTGTTTCGGGTGGCGGCCAGCACGTCGCCGAATTTGCCGAATTCGGTCTTGACCGCACCGAGTACCTGCCAGACTTCGGACGAACGCTTTTCCAATACGAGCGTGCGAAAGCCCATCTGCAAGCTATTGAGCAATGCCGACAGCGTAGACGGCCCGGCGATACTGACACGGCAGGCACGCTGTATTTCATCTGCCAGGCCAGGGCGACGCATGACTTCCGCATACAAGCCTTCAGTCGGCAGGAACAGGATCGCGAAATCGGTAGTCAGGGGCGGCGACAGATATTTTTCTGCGATGCTTTTGGCTTCCACCCGCACAGCGCGTTCCAGTTCGCGCCCGGCCACTGCCACACCTTCGGCATCAGCAGCCTCAGCCGCCTCCGCCATTCGTTCATATTGTTCTTTCGGGAATTTGGCATCGATCGGCAGCCATACCGGACGCTCGCCCTCGTTCTGCCCCGGCAGCTTGATTGCGAATTCGACGCGCTCGCCAGTGCCCGGCACCGTTTCCACATTCTTTGCGTACTGATCGGGCGTGAGTACCTGTTCGAGCAGCATCTCCAACTGCACTTCGCCCCAGGTCCCGCGTGTCTTCACATTGGTCAAAACTCGCTTTAGATCACCCACGCCGATCGCAAGCTGCTGCATTTCACCCAAGCCCTGGTGCACTTTTTCCAGGCGGTCGGAAACCAGCTTGAAGGATTCGCCAAGTCGTTTCTCCAGCGTCGCATGCAGTTTTTCATCCACCGTCTTGCGCATTTCTTCCAGGCGAGCACCATTATCGGTTTGCAGTTCCCGTATTTTGGCTTCCAGTGTCGTACGCACTTCCGCCATGCGCTGTGCATTCGATTCGGTCAATGTCGAAAGCGTCTGGTTCAGCGTGTCGCCGAAGCGTTTCAACGCAGCCGACTGTTCTTCACGTCCGGCCTGCGCCTGCGAGGCGATCGCTTGCCGCATCGATTCTAATTGCTGCGCATTGGCTTCATTTAGTTTTGCAAGTTGCTGGGCAAAGCTATCGATCTGATTGTTCTGGATTGTCGCAACGCTCGTCAGTTGTGCTGCCAATGCCTGTTGAAAATGCGTGAAATTGCCGCTCAGTTCCTGCCGCGTACTTTGTGCGCTGGCCTGTACCTGATCGCGCAATTCGCGTTCGATCCGTTCACCGGTTTGCTGTTGATGCTGCTGCAATGCGGCCTGAAGTTGCTGCAACTGGGCAGAGGCGTCCGTACCGCGATGACGCAACAGCAGGACGACTTGCAAAATTATGACGACTGCAATAAGCAGAAGAATGGTGAGTTCGATTATGTTCATGGAGTTATTAGGATCAGCGACACCGGCGTATCGGCTCAGTCTTCTTTGTTTCGCATCCAGTCAGCTGTCCGAAAGAACGAGTGCATCAGGCGTTCCCGCAATTCTTCTGACAGGCCTATATCTTGCATTGCCCACGCCATGCAGCGTAGCCATTGATCACGTTCACCGCTGGCGATTGGATAAGGTAAATGCCGGGCGCGCAGGCGAGGATGACCGAGTTTTTCTACGTACAGGTCCGGCCCGCCTGTCCATCCCGAAAGGAACCAGTAAAGTTTATCGCGCGAACTGTCGAGAGGCGTGGGATGCATCGCGCGCAGATCGAAAAATTCCGGCTCCAGATCCATCAGGTCGTAAAAGCGGTCGACCAGTTCACGCAACTTGACGGCTCCGCCAATAAGTTCAAAGGCTGAATGCTGCTGAGAGTGTTCCGTTGTCATGGATCAAATGATAGCGCATCACATGTCCTGACGGGAATGTGTTGCTCGGTTCTAAGAAGTGCATATTGAAGCTCTCGGCTTTGGTTTTGGTTTGATGAAGCAAACCACGGTGCCCGAGTAGCTTTGCTGCATTTTTTGGCACCGAGTTGTGGCATTTGATAGCCCTCAATGGCAACTTTGAGGGGTGGCAATCGCTAATTTGAGGCTTCGCAAGTAAAGATTACTTAAAAAATTCAGCCGGTTTTTAATGATTACCATTGTCTTAAAGGTAATAACAACTCGGCTTTTCCAGAGGGGTTCGGCAGCTCATGGACTGGCAAGCAAATTATGCCAGCCGGAGATTTTTGCAACCGACAAGAACGCTAGAAACGCCATGCGAGACTTGATCATTACAAATTCTTCCCGGCTGGAATTCTCCATGCGACTTGCGGACGTGCTGGCACTTGAAGTTGCCGGTGTCCTTGCCAGCCTGATTCACTTCCATTTGCCGTTAAGCGAAACTTCTCCGATTCACACCGTGCTTTTGCACTTTTGCAGCGCACTCGCCTTTCTTCTCTTCCCGCAACTCGACCTGTATGGTTCATGGCGCGGGCGACCGATGCATGAAATGTTTCTGCGCTTGGCAGCCTCTTGGGCCTTGGTTTTGCTGGTGGGATTATTTTTCAGTTTCCTGATTCACCATGTCGGCCATGTTTCTCGCCTCTGGATGTTTTACTGGTATGCCAGCGGATTAAGTTTTCTCTTTCTTTTGCGGATCACCATTTATTTTGTATTGCACTACCTGCGTACGAAAGGTCTCAACAACAAGCGTGTGGTTATCGTCGGATATGGCCACACAGGGCAGGAAATGCATCGTCGTGCCCGGGAGCAGGCATGGACCGGGTATGACGTGAAAGCCGTTCATGCAGACCCCGCAGATATGGAAAGCATCATTGATCCGACTATTACCCGCATTCATACCTTGCAGGAAATTCACAATTTTGTCGTAGAAAACCATGTGCATGAAATCTGGATCACGCTCCCGCTGGTAGCCTCACCCCAACTGCAGCAACTCCAGTACTTGCTGCGCAACACACTTGTGGATATACGTTGGGTACCGGACATCCTCGGTTTGCAGATGCTGAGCAATAAGATTGAAAATTTTCTCGGCTTTCCGGTCGTCGATTTGAACCAACCCATCTCCAGCGGCTTTAATGGCATCGTCAAGGATATCTTCGACAAAATCTTTGCAATTGTTGCTTTGATTCTGCTGGTGCCTTTATTTGCCACCATAGCTGTTTGCATCAAGGCCACTTCACCCGGCCCGGTGTTTTTCAGGCAACCCCGACTTGGGTTGAATGGAAAAAAATTTAATGTCTATAAATTTCGCACCATGAAGGTTCATCAAGAGCATGGCTGCGTCACACAAGCAACAAAAAACGATCCGCGAATAACGTCCATAGGCAATTTTCTACGACGTACCAGTCTTGATGAATTACCGCAGTTTATTAATGTCTTGCTCGGCGACATGTCGGTGGTGGGTCCAAGGCCACATGCGCTTCAACACAACGAAATGTACAAAGATCTGCTTGAAATGTACATGTTGAGGCATCGCGTCAAGCCGGGCATTACAGGGTGGGCGCAGATCCACGGTTACCGGGGCGAGACGGATACAGTCGACAAAATGGCGGCACGCGTGGAATTCGATCTTCACTATATCCAGAACTGGTCTTTGGGCATGGACATACGCATCATCATATGGACCGCTTTCAAGGGGTGGACGGGAAAGAACGCGTATTGACCCGGTTTGGGGCCACATTTATTACGAACATTCGCTGATTGCTTGCGCTCCGCTATTTTCATTATTCACCGTCAAAACTTAACGCCATGGTGCCACCGCTATCGAACTCCCCTACAAAAACGCTCCTGACCGCCCTCTTATCCGTTATTACGCCACGACGCTGTCTTTCCGCCGCCATCATTTTCTTTGTGTTGATGGTGATTCTTGGCGCTATACCGGGAGAGGCACACGCTCTCTCCGAAGTCGTGTACGACAAGCTTCTCCATTTTTTGGCGTACAGCGTATTAAGCGGCCTCATTTACGCCAGCATCATTGCAAGCCCGGTATCACGCGCTTTACTGACAGTGCTTGCTGTGGGCAGCCTGGGGGCGCTTGATGAAGCAATACAAACCTTGATGCCGTATCGCGACGCTAACTGGATGGACTGGAAAGCCGACATGATGGCCTCCTTGTCATGCGTTACCCTGCTGATCTTTCTGCATGTGTTGTATTCTCGATTAGGCGCACAGGCAAGGAAGGCTCCGGAAAAGAGGGCATCTGCAATCGCTCGGGATCTTTCTGAATAAGAGCAAACCGCGCTGACCTTTTCTGTATGAAACCAGTACCTGCAAACAACGATTGACCGTCGAACGAAGAAAGGCAAGAGGACCGCAATGACAAGCAACCCGACAAAACGGATTTATGTAGCCGGCCACCGGGGACTAGTCGGGTCTGCGCTTTTGCGCGCTCTGCGGAAGCGTGACTGCATCAATATCGTTACCCGCACCCATGCTGAACTTGACCTGACGGATCAGGCAGCAGTACAAGCATTTTTTGCATCGGAACAGATCGATGAAGTTTATCTGGCGGCGGCGCATGTCGGCGGCATCCATGCCAACAACACTTATCCGGCAGAGTTTATTTATGAAAACCTGATGATCCAGTCTAACGTCATTCACGAGGCTTGGCGCAACGGGATACGCAAGCTTTTGTTTCTTGGTTCATCCTGTATCTATCCGCGGCTTGCAGACCAGCCAATCCGCGAAGACTCGTTGATGAGTGGCGCTTTGGAGCCAACTAATGAGCCCTATGCGATTGCAAAGATTGCCGGAATCAAGCTGTGCGAAAGCTACAACCGGCAATATGGAACCGATTACCGCAGCGTCATGCCCACCAATCTTTACGGTCCTGGAGATAACTATCATCCGGAAAACAGTCATGTGATTCCTGCGCTGATCCGGCGATTTCATGAAGCCAAGCGCAGCCATGCCGCAGAAGTTGTGATCTGGGGAACCGGCAGCCCGCATCGGGAATTTTTGTTTGTGGATGACATGGCGGACGCTTGCATTCACGTCATGGAATTGGATCGTGCCGTCTATGAAAAACATACGACGCCCGCGTTGTCTCATATCAATGTAGGCACAGGCGATGAAGTCACAATAAAAGAGCTGGCCGAAACGATCAGGACCGCAGTGGCTTACCCGGGAAAGATCGTATTCGATACAAGTAAACCGGATGGCACGCCGCGCAAGTTGCTGGACACATCGAAGCTTGCCAGCTTGGGATGGACCTCCAGCGTGCAATTAGCGGAGGGCATTAAAAGAACCTATGAGCATTTTGTAGCAACGCATTGCGATTAAGAATCCAAGTTTGCTCCTAGGTTTTGCCTCCTCTAACGAACATTGCAAAAACGTGTTCGTATGGGCTTTTATTCCCGTGAATACGTCTTGGGTATGGTTTTACCTGAAGGCGACATGAAGAAACCTGTACATCACAACAAGAATTCAGCCACAGCTTGCTGCAAGTAACTGAAACATTCTTTGCAAGGAGCCATGCTTCCCACCTTCCACCGAATGCCTTTCATCAGACCGCAAATTCGAAAATTATCCTTGAGGAAAAACGACAAATTTCAAGAGTTAGCTGTTAGCAGAAAGTCGCTGAATATCATTTCTTCTTATCGAGTGCAGCCATGACACCAGCACTGACAACGGCCGAGATCTATACCAATCTTATTGCGGCCCTTTTCATCATCCCAATCGTCTTCGGCATATTCATCAAGGCTCCGAAACTGGTTGTACTGGGCTTCATCGGCGTGCTGTTCATGTTTTCCGATTCGACATGGGGAGAGCTGAAGACCCAGAGCAACATCTATTCACGCGGCGCTGGCATGTTTTATTTCTCCCTGCTGAATCTGATCCTGCTGGTATCCGGTGTGGCAGCGCTGGTAAAGCGACTTGCAAATCCTCAAGGCCCACAGTTGGCTCCACCGATTTCAAAATATTTTCTTGCCTTCGTTTTCCTGCTCTTCGGACATGTCGTTACCGGCCTGATGCTGGGCATTGATCTCAACATCATCCTTGGCTACAGCGGGGTCATCAACGTATTGAACATGCTTGTTTTCATGTATCTGGTGATCATGGCTTTTGGAAGCGATAAAGATTCCCGCGACCTGATGATTACCATCATCGCTTTGGCTACCATTCGTGCCGCATTTGGTGCCGTGCGGTACTTCATGTTCGACGGCGATACCGCCAATCCCTATCGGAATTTCGAAGGACTCGATATCAAGATATTTTTCTTTGATATCAGCGACAACTTCGTTGCTAGTCTCGCTGCTTTCTGCACTGCTTGGCTGCTTACCAACTCTGGGGTGAAACTATCGTTCCTGAAACGCATCATCCTGATATCCGTTCTCGTGCTGCAAATTGCTGCAGTTGCATTGTCCTTCCGACGCTCCTCGTTGATCGGCTTGGCGCTGATGTTCGTTTTCCTGTTCATCAACCTTCCGGGACGCAGGAAGTTTCTTTTCGCGTTGGTCGCAGCGGCCATGCTGTCGGTAGTGGCGGCGGTATTTTTCGAACAGCGCTTGCAGTTCACATCGACGGGCGGGGTTCTCTCCTCCCTGATTTACGACATTTCGCCAGACAAGGGAATCAAGGAAAGCCGCTTTTACGAGCTCTATGCTGCAGCCCAAAGCATGGACGGCAACTGGCTATTCGGGCGCGGTACCTGGGGCACATTCATCGGCGACCGGGACCGGCTCTCCTATCATGGGGACGACTTCAGCTTCGTGCATAGCGGCTTTGGCCATCTGATACTGAAGACGGGGCTGGTCGGATTATTCCTGTTTTCCTGCATCCTGATTGCTTACGTCTCGTTCTACTTCAGACAACGAAGATACCTGAGTGGCGATGCGCGCCTGATTGCGGACGCGGGCTTTGGTGGATTTTTATTCTGGATCCCCACCTTGCTGATCGGCACGCCCATCATCGAATTCCGGACCATGATGTTGTTCGGTATGACGCTCGCGCTGCCTTTTGTTGCAGTCGGGCTGCACCATTATCAGGTTCGGCAGTACGTCGCCCGTTATCAGTATGCTGCTGCGTAACTCTCTCTGGAACCTGGGCGGTTCAGCTGTTCCCATGGTTGTTGCACTGGTAACAGTGCCGCTGCTGATCGGTGCCCTCGGCGTTGAGGGTTTCGGCATTGTCACGCTGGTCGGCTCGGTCATTGGTTATTTCGGGGTTCTCGACATTAACCTAAGCGCAGGCGCAATCAAATACCTGGCGGAGCATCATGCGACGAACGACCATAAGCGTTTTTCCGAAACATTCTGGTTCGGCATCATGTTCTACGGTTTTCTCGGCCTGATAGGCGCTACCGCAATCTTCTTCAGTGCCGAATTGCTGGTGGCACGCTTTTTTGAAGTTTCCAAGACGATGCACGACGCGACCGTGCTTTCCTTCCAGATCGCCGCGGCAGGTTTCGCCTTATCGCAGGCACAAAATTATTTGCTGGTTCTGCCGCAGGCTTTGCAACGGTATGACCGCTCTGCGCAAAGCGAAGCCTTTTTCGGCATTTTTGTGAATCTGGCGTCAGTTGCGGCCGCGCTTGCCGGTACCGGCGTCGTTGGAGTGATCGTGGCACGCGTGGTAGTTTCGGCAGTCAACGTCTTGTATCTCATCTGGCTGATACGCGGCTTCGGGCTCAGTCTTTCCCCCTGCTGGCCGCGCAAGGATGTGCGGGCAGCATTAACTTCCTTCAGCGCCTATGCCTATCTCAGCAGAATCGCCTCCACGCTGCACCAGCATGCGGACAAGCTGATCGTTGGCGCAATTGCCGGGCCGGTAGCACTGACTTTTTATACCGTGCCGGTAACGCTGGCAGGCCGCATCCTCGGCTTGACCTATCGGCTTTCCAGCGTGATCTATCCGCGCGCTTCCGCGCTCGCCGGTGCCGGGCGCATTCATGAATTGCGGCCGGTCTATCTTGGCGTCATGCGTTACGTCACCTACATCAATCTGGCTGCACTGGGCATTATCGTCCTTGCAGGAGATGAATTCCTGCGGCATTGGGTCGGCGAGAAATTCGTGCAGCAAGGGTATCCCGTTCTTATCCTGATGACGGTTGCACTGTTGGCCGATTCGCTTACGAATATCCCTTCTCTGGTCAATGATGCACTCGGCCATCCGCGCATTACAGGACGTTTTGCCCTCGCAAACGGTATCTGCGGTGTTGCAGCTGTTTATCTTGGCACAACGTTTGCAGGCATTGTAGGCGCAGCCGCGGGACATTTACTGTCCTCAGTTTTACTGGGCGTAGCTTTTCTGGTCTTTGTACACGGTCGCACGGTTCCGGTTTCTCTTGCCGAATCGCTTCGGGATGGATTTGGGCGCAGCCTTGGGGTTGGCATGCTCATCATTGCCGTTCTGGTTCCAGTCAAATGGTTTATCGCGGATGGCTTGCTCGGCACCGCAGCGATCGTTTCGGCAGCACTTCTGGCGCTCGCTGTGGCGGGTTTGTACTTCATCGTCGGCGTGGACGAACGCGCTGCAATGATGGCTTTGGCTCGACGCCTTCGCTCATGAGGTAAGCGATGCGGATTCTTATCGTCAGCGAAGATATTCCGTACCCAAACATGGGAGGCCTTGCCAAGCACGCGCTCACTCTTGCACGCACCCTCGTACAAGCCGGGCATGAAGTGGACCTGTTGGGAGGCGACCAACATCCGATTGAAGTGTGTGGCGAAGAAGGTCGCTTTGGCGGACACTTTTTTGGCGAACTCAGCGGGCACCATGCGGGTTGGAAAGAAATCAGCTTCGGCATGTTCATGCCTCCAAAGCGAACTTCGATTGCCCGTCGTTTTGCAAAGACCATCCTGCGGCATGCACCACGTTACGATGTGGTCCATTATCACGGCCATATTCCGAATGTGGCACGATTTCTTCCGGCCCAAATCAATTTTGTGCAGACGCGGCATGACCAGGGAAGCGATTGCTTCCGGCATACGCGCTTTCGCGACGATGGCATTTGCGAATCGCTGGATCCGGCAGATTGCGCAGAGTGCATACGCAAGCATCCCAATGTATTGCAACGCGCGGTTTCCAGATCCGCTGTCGTCCGCTTTCGGAAGGAGGTAGCGGAGAGCTTCCGGTTGCACAAGACTGTATTCGTATCCGACATGTTGCTGCGCAACGTCGCCAGAACACTCGGTCCAGGCCCATGGGGAACGACCGTACATAACTTTGTGAATCGCGCAGAGCTGGAACACATACGTGAAGACGCCGGATCCTTGCCAGCGTCAACTGAGTTTCATGTATTCATCGCCGCCAAGCTTTATCCTGCAAAGGGGGTCCGGCAATTCCTTGCTGCGCTCGCACCGCATATGCCGCCCGATATGCGCGTTACCATCGCAGGAGATGGCTCGGACGAGACGGCATTGCGCGCTGAATTTGAAAGCAGCCAGATCCAGTTTCTCGGCTGGTGCGCGCAGGACAAGACCCTGAATCTTGCAGCACGTTGTACTGCGGTTGTCGTTCCTTCCGTATGGGAGGAACCATGCGCGACGACCGTCCTGGAAGGAATTTTTCTCGGCAAGCCGACTTTCGCATTGCGCCGCGGCGGCACGCCTGAACTGACCATCTATGCCGCTTCGCCAGATCAACTGCGACTGCATCCCGACATGCAGTCTTTGGTGGAGGACCTCATTTCCTTTCCTCGATCAACCAAATATGGCCTGGCACCAAAAGGCTGGGGCAGTGCCGAAAACGCAGTCCGGCAACTGCTCGAAATTTACCGGCGCCCCACCGTGTCGCCCCCTTAGACAGGAGTTTCGCTCATGGCCCTCACCATTTCCGTCATTACCTGCTCCTGGAACAGTGCTGCCTACCTTGGCGAATCCATTGCATCGGTACTGGTACAGGATCATCCTCATATCGAATACATTTTCGTCGACGGTGGATCGAGCGATGGCACACTGGAGCAGATACGTTCGATGCAACGTCCGTACCGCCTGCTGAAAAACGTGCGTGGCGGAGTCAGTCGCGCAATGAATGAAGGTTTGCATGCCGCCACCGGCGAGGTTATCGCCTACTTGCATTCAGACGATTACTATCTGCGCCCGGACGTTTTGTCTAGTGTCGCCCGTCACCTTGAAACAAGCGGACGTGACTGGCTATTCGGACGCACCATGACGCTGGTGGACGGCACACTGCACGCCGATAACTACACCGCGCCGCGCTTTAGCTACACCAACCTTTTGCGCGGCAATTTCATTCCGCATCCGGCAACTTTCGTTCGGCGTGATCTGATGCTGCGCGCAGGCGGCTTCAATACCAGTCTCAAATATGCGATGGATTATGACCTTTGGCTGCGGATCGCCCGCTCGAGCGAACCGCTGCAACTGGACGAAGCACTGACAGCATTCCGTGAGCACGAAGGCAGCCTGTCCAGTTCGTCGCGCACCCGGCTAATGGCGATGGCGGAAGATTTTCGCGTCCGGCTGTCCTATGCCGGAAACAATCCGCTGGAGCGCCTTCTCCACTACGCACGCTATGTCGTGCGGCGGCGACGAATGGTTAATACAAAGGAGCACGCAAAGGGGAATGCATGAGGAAACCGGATATATCGCTGGTCCTGGCGACGGTCGGGCGGACTGATGAACTGGGTCGCCTGTTCGATTCGCTGGCAGCACAGACGTTCAGCAATTTCGAGGTTGTCGTGGTTGACCAGAACCACGATGACCGCTTACTGCCTCATTTGGAACGGGCCAGATATCTCGGCATCGCCATACGGCATCTGAAGCATCATCCAGCCAACCTGGCAGCCGCACGCAATGCCGGGATTGACGCAGCCAGAGGAAAATGGCTTGGTTTTCCCGATGACGATTGCTGGTACGACGCCTGCCTTCTCGAGACGCTGGCCGCACGCTTTGCCTGCCCCGATAAACCGACCGGCATTATCGCGCGCTGGGTTGAGCAAAATGAGCAACCGGCATCCGCATCCGTCCTGTCATGGGAACGCTCCCGCGCGTTTCGCGATATTGCGGTGAGTTCCATTACCCTGTTCTGTCATCGTGCCCTGTTCAAGGAAATAGGCGGATTCGACAGCCGGATGGGCGTTGGCCAATGGTTTGGCGCCGGAGAAGAAACCGACCTGGCATTCCGGGCGCTACACGCCGGCGCACATCTGGTCTACGAACCACGTGGCGAGGTTCATCATGCAGTTAGCCAGGGAAAACCGGATGCAAGTCCCCAATTGCGCCTCGCCATCCGATCGCGTGCCCGTGGGACCGGCGCACTCTATGCAAAACATCGCCTGCCCCCATGGGTAATTGCTCGCGGTTTGCTGGCACCACTGCTGCGCCCTTTGCTGAAAGGTTCGGTGGGTGCCGACCTCGTACTCGGATATGCAACCGCAATGGGACGCATCGATGGCATGCTGGCATGGCGGCGCACTTACATGAGCGACAACCATGCGAGCTCGATCGCAAGAAATGAAAAGAGCACTGCGTTACCAAATTTCCAGGCGCAATACGAGAAACGTAGCCGGCCATGAAGCATGGCAAATGCAAGGCCCTGATAAGCCGCGTCAATAGGCTGCCAATAATATTTGTTACAAAGAACCGGTCATGAGCAGGATGCCTATTGATTTAACTCGGAATGCGGATATTTATTCCCCCGCACAATTTCAATAGGCGATTGAGGAACGTGCGGATTCCTTACTGCAAGAGACTGCTTTTCAATCCATTGTCTAGTCGTGATCATTAACGCCCTCACGTCCGACACCAAGTGCACAAGAAAGCATCTACTGCAAAGTCAAAAAAGTTTTTCAGAATTGAGGCCGGAATGGCAGCAGCAAGAATAACCGACCCGAAGTAAGGTCGTGTTGGAGGTTTTCAAACAGGCTCGAGGATATGTCTTCCTTTGAGTAACGGATAAAAAGACTCGCATAGCCGGTAAAGATTGGCGGGCGATGTTATACCCGACCCGGAGCAAACCAATGTTGAAAATCGCGCTGATTACCAATCATCCGCCACCCTTTCGCATCCCGCTCTATGAAAAGGTGGCAAAAATGCCGGATGTCGACCTGCAAGTCATTTTTTGCAGCGCGCGCGAACCTAACAGGCAGTGGGAACTTGTGCCATTACGGTTCAAGCATATTTTCCTGAAGGAGCGCTTCGTCACACGCGGGTCTAATTTCATCCACAACAATCCTGATGTGTTCCCTGTTTTAAAACAGGTCAATCCCGATGTCATCATCACCACCGGATTCAATCCGACCTACCTGTATGCCATAGGCTATGCACTCGCAAAAGGAATTCCCCATGTACCGATGACCGACGGCACCGAGATATCGGAACGAAGCCTCTCCCGATGGCACAGATTTATTCGCCGTATGGTGTATTCCCGCTCACAGGCTTTTATTGCCGCCAGCGAAGGGGGACGCAGATTGTACGAGAGCTACGGCGTAGCAGCAGAGAACTGCTTCCTGTCCTGCCTTTGCATCGACAACGAAGCTTATCTTCGCAACGGCATAGCAAAAGAAAAAAAATACGACCTTATTTTTTGCGGCCGAATCGTTCCTGCAAAAAGCCCGCTTTTTGCCATCGATGTTGCTGTACGTACGGCGAAAATACTCGGCCGTAAAACAAGCATTCTTTTCGTTGGCAGCGGCGAACAGGAACAACGCGTGAAAGAGGAAGCAGCCAGGCAGGCAGAATTCATTGAAGCCACATTCCACGGCCATGCCGAACAAAGTCAACTACCGGCGCTATATGGCTCGTCACGTGTCTTCCTGTTCCCCACCATGGGGGATGTGTGGGGCGTGGTTGCGAACGAAGCGTGTGCTGCAGGCCTGCCGATCATTGTGTCGTCGCATGCAGGCTCTGCCGGCGAGCTTATCGTGCACGGAGAAAACGGCTTTATCTGCGAACTGAAAGTCGACGAATGGGCCGAAAAAATTGCGTCACTGCTAGTGAACGATACGGTTTATCAGGCATTTTCAAGAAAGTCCCTGGCATTGGCTTCACGCTACACGTTTGAAAATGCCAGCGCCGGCCTTGTGGACGCTTGCTGGCATGCAGTTGGCGTTCGTCATTCCGGGAAGCTGAATGAAGTTGGCAGAGAAGCCGGCGGAGAGGCGGGATAAGCCCCCTGCTTGCTTATGCATTACCACCATCGAGCCATGAAGATCGTCATAGCACATAATGCCTATCAGCAGTCGGGGGGCGAAGACGCCGTGGTCGACGCAGAAGCCGCACTCCTGCAACACTTTGGACACGAGGTCGAATTCTACCGACAGCATAACGATGCATTGAACACGATGCCGCGTATGGCTGCCGCCGCATCCACGATCTGGTCCAGGCGTTCCGCCGGCGACATCGACAGCCTGTGCCGGCGCTTCCAGCCAGACGTGATCCATGTACACAATACATTTCCGCTGATATCGCCTTCGCTTTACTGGGCCGCGGCCAGACGCGGCGTTCCGGTGGTCCAGACCCTGCACAATTTCCGTCTCCTCTGTCCGCAGGCAATCTTCCTCCGGGATGGAAAAATATGCGAAGACTGCATCGGAAAACTGCCGTGGCGCGCAGTCCTGCGTAAGTGCTATCGCACATCCTTGCCGCAATCGGCAGTCGTTACCAGCATGCTGGCCACACATCGCGCACTAGGCACGTATCGCAACCGGATCACCCGTTATATCGCGCTGAACCGGTTTGCACTCAAGAAGTATGTCGATGGCGGCCTGCCTGCCGAGCGATTCCGGATCAAGCCGAATTTCGTGCCATCGACTGCACCTCCTTCATGGGACAACCGGTGCGGCGGACTGTATGTCGGCCGGCTGTCATCGGAAAAAGGTTTCGAAGTACTCGCCGCTGCCGCGCAATCAGGAAATTTAAGTGTCGATGTCATCGGCACCGGCCCACTTGAAATGCTGGCGAGGCAGGTTTTCGGAAACAACTACCTGGGCTTCATGCCGCTTGACGAGATCATGATGCGAATGCGGCGCGCGCAATTCCTGGTAGTGCCGAGCATTTGTTACGAGAATTCACCACGCGCCATTATCGAAGCATTTTCATGTGGCTTGCCCGTACTTACCAGCCGGCTCGGGGCGCTCGCCGATATGGTGCAAGACGGTATTACCGGCATTCTTTTCAATCCGGGAGATCCGACTGACATGGCAGAAAAAATTGCATGGGCCAATGCCAATTCCGAACAGATGGCACGCATGGGCCGCGCTGCCCGCGTCGAATACGAATCGCGATATACACCCGAGCGCAACTACGAAATGCTGATGAATATCTATGAAGATGCCATCTCAACAACACAAGGAGATTCTGATGCAGCGTAACGGCCACGCCGTTCTGGAGGCCTTCATTGATGCCCTGTCGTGGGAAGACGCGATCAGGCAGATTACCCAATGGGGTGCAGCCGGCGAATCACGGTATGTCTGTATATGCAACGTGCATTCGGTAGTCACCACCACGCGCGACGTCGAATTCAAGGTCGCGGTCAACAATGCCGACATGGCCACACCGGACGGCGCGCCGATTGCATGGGTACTGCGCCGCCTCGGACACGCGGAGCAAGAACGCATCAACGGGCCTGACCTGATGATGAAATACCTCGCCGAAGCGGAACGTCTTGACCAAGCCGTCTTTTTCTATGGCAGTACGGAAGCAACCCTACAAAAAATGCGCGTAGCGCTTGCCAAGCAATTTCCTTTACTGCGCGTGTCGGGCATGCATTCCCCGCCCTTTCGCCCGCTGACGCGCGAAGAAGACGAGGCGATCGTCAATATGATTAATGAGTCCGGCGCCAATGTCGTATTCGTCGGCCTTGGCTGCCCGAAGCAGGAAAAGTGGATGTATGACCATCGGGGCCGTGTCCATGCCGTAATGATTGGTGTCGGCGCCGCCTTCGATTATCACTCCGGCGTCGTAAAACGCGCGCCGCTATGGTGGCAGAACAATGGCCTGGAATGGCTATACCGTCTCGGTTCCGAACCACGTCGTCTTTTCCTGCGTTACCTGGTCACGAACACCTTGTTTGCAGTTGGCCTGATACGCCAGTTTGTTATTTCCAAGCTACCGGTGAGCGATGCCTGAAAAAGTATTTTGATGCTGCCATAAAATTTGCAAGAATTTGTGAGTACCGAAGCGCCATCTTACGAAATCTCAACTTAATAACTTGTGTGAATGAAATCATTGGATTTTCTTCACTTTCCACCAAGAGAATTGATGTTGAGCACCCCTTCTTTTACGACTGGCATCGCTCCACGGCAATCCTTTCAGGCGCAGATAGTGCAGCGCTTCGCTGGCATAGCTTATAACCCTTTGCAGAGTTATCGCTGGTTTCACTTCATCAATACCCACCCTATTTTGAATGAGTCAGCGCAATCGGTGTGGAATCTCCTATGGAAGATTCATCGGCCCTATTTATCCGTTGACCTCGACTGCGCGGCACGTGTCCGGCTATTAATCCAGCATTACCAGATTGTGCACGAGGCCGGCTTCAGCAAGCTGGCAAAGCAGGCTGCAGTACGTCCTCTACGCCTATGTTCGATAATCGGCAAGTCCGGTACACGCTATTGGCTCGAGTTATCCACTACAGGGGATAAACGCCAGGCGGGAGAATGGGTATTGCGCCTTATCTCACGCGGCATCTGTGTCTACACGATTACCTTCCTCTTTACTATTGAGGATGGCAAAAAGCAGTTGGTGATAGGAAGCCTGACCGGCATGCTTTCCATGGGCCGCAAGATGGGCATCAGGCAAACAACCTGGGATATGTACGGCTGGCGGCCAAAAGACATGATGGTGTCGCTGGCACGGGAAATCGGAGAAGCGCTCGGCTGCAGCAAAATTGTGTTGATCGGTAACCGAAACAAGCTTCCTGTCACCGACCTGCGTTTTTGCAGGAAGTCTTCCGACTACGACAGAACCTGGAAAGAGTTAAATGCATTCTCTCGCGACGATGGCAATTTCGAATTGCCGTGCGCTGTTGCGATGCACGAATTGTTTGCTGCCCAATCGCGCGCTTCCCGGTCAAAGCGCAATGCCCTGATCGCGTCAGTACACCTGAACATACGCAAGCGCCTGGATATACAACATGCAAGTTCGGCTGTGATCATACCTTTGAGGCAACCTGAAATCCAAAGGAAGCTCGCATGAATGTTATCGCACACATAAAGGCAATCTTATTTTTGGCGTTATTCATGTTGAGCACAGCTCTGCCGGCAAGCGCAGCCGGCCACCCTTACGACGAGAAGGCAGATGCTCATGCCCTTATTGCGCAGGCAATGGGCCAGGCGCAAAGCAGCGGAAAGAATGTGCTGATTGTTTTCGGCGCCAACTGGTGTCCGGACTGCCTGAGGCTCGACCCGGCAATCCACGACAGGAATGGCAAACTGGGCGATGAGCACTTCAACATTATCAAAGTGAATGTCGGCCGCTTTGACAAGAACCTCGACCTCGCGCGTACCTATGGCAATCCGATCAGCAAAGGCATTCCTGGGGCGGCAATTGTTACACCACAGGGTGCGACGCTTTATGCAGGCCCCTTGATCAGCCTAATCTCGCCCTATCAAACAATAAAAACCTATGTGCGGCAGGCAGTAGCGCCGCTTGGGATGATATTGATTGCAGTCGGCGCGTTCTTCTTCCTGCGCCGTAAACGGCTGGCGTTTCAACGGACCTGAGTGAATTTTTCTGACTGGACAGCGTCGGCCATTGCACACCGAGCAGTGTAGCTATGCCCGGAATGGTAATGAAGCAAAGGAACCGGACATCGCAGCAATCTGCGCGGCTAGCTGTTCATTAGTGAGCCGGTTCCCGGAAGGGACTTTCGCCGCCACATAGGCGAAAAACGCATCAATGTCATGCCATGCACCCAGCTCATCAATTTGCTTCGAGTGCCCCCACAGATGAAAGGTGCGCCCCTTCCGCCAGGCATAATCAAACATCGCATACAACCGGGATATCCAGTTGTCATGCTGAAGAACGATGCGCAACCCGTTCAGCCTTTTGTGCCAGTTTCCCGAGCCTGCAAAATTGCGTAAATAAACCGCTCTGTCGTGCGGATAAAACTGCAAAGTGGTCGGCAATTCATAGAGCTTATGACCGGCATCAAAACACAGGTTCATCGTGGTTCTGGCGTAAGTAAAGCGGCACGCTTTCACGAGTTCCACATCCCGCCGTCGGTATCTTCCGCCGGGATAGCAGAATCCGTTGACTGCCGACCCCAGGATATCTTCCAGCCGTTTTTTGCCGTCATTGATCTGGTGATAGGACTGCCAGAGATCGACTTTCCTCAGGTAGCGATGATCATAAGTGTGCGAGCCGATCTCAAACATGCGGCCGATCTCCCGGATGTTTGTATCGGAGAGCACCTCATCACCTTCGCAATTTCTTATCGGGATAAAGAAAGTACCGTTCAACTTGTGTTTTTGCAGCAGTTCAGCCGTCCTCATATCGGATGGATGCCCATCGTCGATAGAACAGGTAAACACCGCAGCACCCATCGTTTACTCCAGTAAATTCTTTCCCTCACTGCCGTTGGCATTTCGGGAAAGGATTCTTGTTCCGTCTATTTATGGAGACAGCGGAAGGATGGGTGCGTTCAGTGTGAGAACGATTTAGCTTGCGCCCAGCAAAACATATGTTTGGCCGGAATCAGTTTCAGGGCATGCTGGATATGACGATACGCAAGATAACGAAGTATCTTGTCATGCAAAGAAAGTAAATATTTAGGGCGCGCAGAATTGCGCAGTTCGGTCTGCGATTGAGAACCGAATGTGATCCCCTATCGCATCCTCTTCATATTGGTCGGCTTACCTTGCCTGGCTCTCTTGCAGCCAAAGCGAATCGGCAGGCATCCACAAGGCCGTTTGCTGCATTGTCGAAGGAGTATTCCTTGACGGCATAGAGGCTGTTCCTGGAAAAACGCTCCCGTTCTTCCTGTCGTCCCAGCAGAAAGGCGGCTTTCTCTGACCAAAGAGCGGCATCCAGCTCACAGATGAAGCCGTTTTTACCATCGATCACCAGCTCGCCTGCCACGCCGGCATGCGGCGTAACGATCACTGGCAGGCCCGCTGCGCAGGCCTCGTTTGCAACGACGCCCCAGACGTCCGCATGCGTCGGGAACAGGAATATCCGCGCTGAGCGATAGAGTGCTGGAAGGTCTTTTTGCGATGCGAATCCGTGGAACCTTGCCTCTACCTGATCAGTGAGCCTGGATGAAGCCGCCTTTACACGTTCTTCTTCACTGCCGGCGCCAACAAACAGAATGCTGGTTTTGCGCCGCAGTCGCCTGCCAACCTCGCGCGCAACATTGAGTGCAAAAAGCGGCCCCTTTTCCGGCACCATGCGACCGCAGAAAATGAAATCGAATTCTTTTTCGGCAGGCTCCGGCGTGCGCAGATAAGCATCGTTATCGACGCATAGATAAGATTTAAAGCAGTGCTCGGCAGGAATGCCATAGCTTTGATACAGCCGGGTTCCACCCTGGCTGGCAGAAAGAAAAGCGCCCGACCGCGCATATACGAAGCGACGCGCCATCGTGTGCAGCTTGCTCAGAGCCTGTTCGGAAAGATAGGTACCATCGGTCAACGGCACATGCGCGATCCCTTTCACCAGTGCGTACACAAATGTATAAAGCTGCGTTGGATTGAACCCATCATTGACTATCACTTCAGGCGCAAAGGCTTTCAGAGTAGAAATGACATCGGGATTGTTATGAATGTAGCGTCCCTTTACTGTCGTTATCCTCTCCCGCAGGAATCGATGATCGAATTCAAACGGCGGCAAATCCCATTGCCTGTTGGGTTCTCGCCTTGCGCAAAAAATCACTTGCAAGGTGATGTCCTGCATTCTGGCGATTCTTTGAAACACCGGAATGCGATAAGGAGGCGGCTCATTGGTAATAATGGCGAGTCTCGGCATGGATTCATATTAATGTCTGCAGCAGCCCCACAGATGAGCTAAATCATAGCGATGCCCATGCCTTGCTTTTCTTCCTTGCAGAGAGCTCATTTATTCAAAAATGATTGGCGCTCTTTTGAAAATGCTTCATGCAAACAGTACTGATACAGCGGATACCCAATGCTGATCCCCATAAAAAAGGCCGGCTTGAAAGCCGGCCTTTTTCACAGGAACGTACGGTGCCATGACGATGCATGCACCATATGAACACCCTTTTTACTTAAATTTCCATGCCCGGATGTAGTTGATTTCATAGGAGTTGGCCTTGCCCTGCGGCGTGGAATTGTCCGGTGTGCCACTCGCACTGCCGAACCACAGGTCCAGCATCAAGTACATCGGATCGCCCATCGACACGTTCAGCGTC
>DATFAZ010000027.1:0-4426 GCA_035254105.1 Noviherbaspirillum sp.
TTGCGACGCTGGCACAGTCCCTGCGATATCCCTGTCGAGCGCAACGAAATGCTCACCACTAACCCAAACCTTCAGGAGAATCTCAATGCAATCCACTCTGATCATCAAAGACCTGTCCGTCACCGCAGAACTCGACAGCAAAGCCATGGCCTCTGTGCGCGGCGGCCTTGCCAACCAGGCCAACGGCACCAGCCAGATGAATACACAAGCGCTGTTCGCACCAGTATCGGTTGGCAACGGTTCCTTCTTCGGCGGTGCACCAGCCAACATCCAGGTCGATTCCTATGCAACCCAGTACGCCTCGAACCACAGCACCAGCACCAACAACCAGGGCGCTGGCTGGGAGCAGGTGATTCCTGTTGGCATGCCGGGAATGTATTGATCACGCCGATATCGGGGGCGGTGAAGGTGGAGACGGAACTGCCACCTTCGATAGCCGCATACGCAGTACGAAACGTCCGGGACATGTTGACGCATGTTCCGGACGTTTTTTTGCCCCCTCACTTTCGGTAAAGCAGGTATTGCCACAATTTAATTGATGTACAAAAACCGGCTATTTCTTCCTGAGGTGACAGATCCTGAACTTGCGAAGAAGCATAGGAATTTTTATACAACCAGTGAGTCAGACTTTAGGTTTTACCTTTAGCTTTTACGTAGCTGTTTTTTCCGATGCGCGCCCCGCGAAAATCCTTCACCACAAAACAATATGATTTCCTTACCGGTGAAGGCGAGGTGCGCGCGCTTCTTCTCGCATATGACTGGGCCTCGTTTTCTCTCGGGAATCCGGCAAGCTGGCCAAGCCCGCTTAAGACCGCAATCCAGCTCATGCTCGATTCCAACCAGCCAACCGCCTTGGCTTGGGGCACAGATCTGTCCTTCTTTTATAACGACGCCTATATCGACGTGCTTGAAGACAAGCATCCGTCGGCATTAACCCGTCCATTCTGGGAAGTGTGGCCCGAGGTGCGGCAGGATTTCGAACCAGCGATGAAGCGAGTGTTGAGCGGCGAGCCGGTTTTTAATCTCAACTCGTCTTTCCGTATACGCCGGCGCGGTATGGAAAAAGCCTGGTTCACTTATTCCCTGCTACCCATCCGGGATGACGACGGCAAGGTCGCCGGCGTATTCAACCCCGTGATCGAAACCACCCAACAGGTCGTGGCCGGGCAGCGCCAGTCCTTCGAACTCGAACTGGTGAACCGGCTTCGCGACATGGGAACACCGGACAACGTCGTTGCGGCGGCAATCGAGTTGCTTGGCCGCCGACTTGGCGTCTCGCGCGTTCTGTATGCCGAAGTGCATACTACCGATGGAACCGCCTTCATTCGTCGCGACTGGACTGCCGAGGGCGTTGCCAGTATGGCCGGGTCAACGAAAACGATGGATGATTTCGGCCCTGAAATGATTGCCGCATTGCGCAGCGGGACGGTAACGACAATCGACGATGTCGCACTGGATCCCCGCACTGCCGGCCAGACCGCCGCCTATGAGGACATCGGCGTGCGTTCTGAACTGCTGGTCCCGCTGCCTTCCTCCGGCCCGTTGCGGGTGATTTTAGCCTTGCATCGGGCTACGCCGCATCAATGGACGACAGAAGAAATTCAGGTTGCACAGGATACCGCACAGCGCACCTGGATGGCAGTGGAGGCATCCCGTGCCGAGGCTGCGGTGCAAGCGGCGGCTGCCCGCGACGCCTTCCGCGTGCGCCTGGTCGATACCCTGCGCAAGTTCACCGATCCGGACGAGGTCCAGCACGTGGCCTCCCGCCTGCTGGGTGAGTATCTGCATGCCAACCGCGTGTATTACTCACTGGTCGAGGGCGATCACTATGTGTTTGCCGGGCACTTCGAACGTGACGTGCCGCATATGCCGCCAGCACATTATCCCGTGTCCCAGTTTGGTCAGTGGGTGTTTGACGCGTACCGATCCGGCCTGCCGCTGGTTACCTCGGACACCCAGGCCGACACCAGGTTTTCCCCGGCCGAGAAGGAAGCGTATGCAGCGATCCAGTGCATCGGTACGATCGGTGTGCCGCTGATCAAGCAAGACAATCTGGTGGCCATTCTGGGCATCCAGACGGCTGCCGCGCGCGCGTGGACGGCCGACGAGGTCGTTTTTGCCGAAGACATGGCCGAACGCACTTGGGAGACGGTGGAGCGGGCCAAGGCTGAGACAAAGCTGCGCGATGCACAGGAGCGCTACCTCGCGTTGTTCAATGCAATCGACCAGGGTTTCTGCACAATGGAGTTGGCGTTCGATGCGAACGGCAAGCCGGTGAATTACCGCTTTCTGGAAGCCAGTCCGACCTTCGAGCGCCAGACCGGCATCCGCAACGTCGTCGGCCGCTGGATACGGGACATCGCGCCCGACATTGAACAGCACTGGTTCGACATATACGGACGCGTTGCTCTGACAGGAGAGCCGGTCCGTTTCGAGAATTATTCGAAGCCATTTGGCCGTTGGTGGGACGTTTACGCGTTCCGCATCCAGCACCCCTCGCTGCGTCGGGTGGCAGCACTATTCCAGGACATTACCGAGCGCAAGCATGCCGAGGAAACCATGCGCAATTCCGAAGAGCGCCTGCGGGCGCTATTCAATTCAATGAACGAAGCCTTCCTCATCATGGAGGCCGTCTTGACCGAGGAAGGCAGTGTTGCCGATCTTCGGTTCATCGAAACCAATCCCGCTTTCGATCGCTACACCACACTCGGCAATCCGCGCGGGCATACCCTGCAAGAGCTGATGCCAGACATTGATGTCATCTGGCGCGAGCGTTGTGAACGGGTTCTTCGTACTGGGGAACCGTCACAGTTCGAAATGCCCATCAGCTCGCCCGACCGCTGGCTGACAGTATCGGCGACCCGGCTTGGCGGAGCGGACAGCCGCCGCCTGGCGATCGTTTTTTCTGACATTACAGACCGCAAGCAGGCGGAGGACACGATACGCCACGCCTCTCTGCATGATCCGCTAACTGGGCTTCCCAATCGCGCCATGCTGTTCGAGTATGCCAATCACATGCTGTCGCACAACAGGCGCACCCGCCAGCGTGCCGCCGCGCTATTCCTCGACCTGGACCGATTCAAACCGATCAATGATACCCACGGCCATGAAACCGGCGATGTGGTGCTGAAGGAAGTAGCTGGCCGACTGGCAGAGCGCCTGCGCACGGAAGATGTCGTGATCCGTCTCGGCGGCGACGAATTTATCGTGCTGTTGCAGGAAATAAGGAACGAGTCTGCGGCCGCTGACGTTGCGCGACAGATCATTGCCCGCATCAGCGAACCCTATTTGATCGGTGAGCTGGCGCTGTCCTTGTCCGCATCGATCGGCATCAGCATTTTTCCCGGCGACGGCCAGGACATCGACACGCTCATCAGTCATGCCGATCTGGCGATGTACCAGGCCAAGCAGGCAGGCCGCAACAACTTCCAGTTTTATTCGCCGGAGTATTCCGCTGCGCCCCTGCTGCAAAGCCGCATTGAGGCCCAATTGAAAACTGCGTTGCGCAACGACGCCTTCCATCTCTTCTACCAGCCGGTTCTGGATGTGCAAACCGGCGGCGTTGTCAGCGTCGAAGCATTGCTGCGTTGCCGGGACACCGATGTCGGTCCTGACCGCTTTGTGCCAGTGGCCGAAGTCACCGGCATGATCAATCCCATCGGGCGCTGGCTGATTGCAGAAGCGGCACAGCAGCACAAAAGATGGATAGAACACGGTTTGCCGCTGATTCCAATTGCGGTGAACGTCTCGGTGGTGGAATTTCGTGACAAGGATTTTTCGGATCGATTCGAACGCACGATACGCGACTATGGTATCGACACGCATGCCTTGCAAGTGGAATTGACCGAAACGGCGGTGATGGATGACGTCACTCATGCGGTGGAAGTGCTGTCCCGTCTGCAGTCGCTCGGCGTGAAAATCCTGCTGGACGACTTCGGTACCGGGCATTCAAGCCTCGCCTATCTGGCGCGCCTGCCGCTGAACAAGGTCAAGATCGACAAATCCTTCGTCGCGCCGCTGGAGACGGATTCAGTCAGCCGTGCCGTGACCAACGCCATGATCGCTCTCGGCCGTATGCTCGACCTGGAAGTAGTGGCCGAAGGAGTTGAAACCGAAAGCGCGCTGGATTACATCCGCGCGCATGGCTGTACCCAGGCACAGGGTTACTACTTTGGCGAGCCGATGTCGGGCGACGACTTCGAGCATTGGTACTGGGAGAAGCGGCTCCTGTATGGAAGCAATGGCAAGCCTGTCGCGCCCTTACAGTGAATCTGATCTGTAATGGCAGCTAGCCCGAGGCGCAGCAGGAGATAAGCACTGTAGGGCTGCAACGCCCACCTTGGCGGTGGTTAAGAAAATTGCCAATGGAGGAAGGCTCTTGCCGCAAACACATGAACAAACTATGTGTCCTCAGTGACTGTTGCGC
>DATFAZ010000028.1:0-10884 GCA_035254105.1 Noviherbaspirillum sp.
GAAACGCCCCCGTCAGCAATGCCGGGGGCGTTTTGCTTTGCAGTTCCCCCTCCTGCTTCTCCGCTATGCCACCGCATAGCCCCAGGCGGGTCGCATGCCGCCTATCCTGCACGCTGCCTCTTCTCTTCCGGACAGAGAACCGCAACGCGCTGGTCAACAGATCATGTGTTAAATCGGATAACGCAATCCAACGATAAAAAAATTGACACCGTCATTCGGTTTTTTTATACCTGCGTTTGAAAAGTGCTGTAGCTTTAATCCTAGTTCCATATTATTTGGAAACACATAACCAATGCCGAAATGGTCACCGAATTGAAACCGTGTGGAAAGTTGGCGGCCATTGTTATCGTAGTGGGCAGAGAGAAGGTGGGCACCGATACCGATCTCCGCGTACGGGCCTTTTAGATTGTCGTTTTGCAAGCGGAAAACAGGAGTGATTCCGATAGAGGTTATGCTGAGTCGTGCGTCTGGAATATCTTGAAATTGTTCGCCTCTCCAATGCGCAAGACTTAAGTCCCAGTACGCACCGATATGAGTGCCGTTCGAGCGCCACCACTGCTTGTCCAATTTCCATTGCACCCCTGCGCGTACCATTTTTGTCTTGTTGCCAGTGCCCAGTTCCAGCGATGTTGAATCGACTGCGGAGCAAAAGGCTGGAATCCCAACAAGGCTGAATCCAAGCGCAACAAATTTCCATTGTGAGATATTAATTAGCATAGAAAATGTCCTAAGGTGGGCCGGCTTAAATTCGGAGCGTTAGAGTAGGGGCGCGTTTGGAAAAATCTGGAAATCTTACAAATAAAACTGCAGAGGACTTTCGCATGGCGTTCGATTCATGCAAAGTCAGGAAACATATGCCGGTTCGATGCGCCCCGGCACGTCAACGCGCATACTCAACACATATCCTGACAGGGGATGTCTGCTTAGCTCAGCAGCGGAGCGATTATTGCGTACGGTTGTGATGTATAAGGTTCGCAAATCCGGCCCTCCGAAGGCAATCATGGTAGGGCAGCGTACTGGCAATTGTATTTCCTGTAGTACTTCTCCATTTGCTGCAAGACGCAATAAGCGTGCCCCCTCGTACATTGCACACCAGTAGGCATTTTCACTGTCGACTGCGGCGCCATCGGGGCGGCCGCCATAATTGCTGCTTGATTTGTCCGAGGAAAATTGCTTGAAAAGACGGCCCCTTCCGAGCTGCCCATTTTGTGAATCAAAATCGTAGACCATGATTCGGTGAGCAGTGGTGTCTGCATGATAGAGCGCCTTGTTATCGACACTAAAGGCGATGCCGTTCGATACCGTAACGGGATTGCCCATATTTCGTATCACACCGCGTTCTACGCAAAAAAGTGAGCCGAGTGCCTGATCTCGGGGATCGTACAAGGTGCCGATCCATAGTCGCCCTTGGGCATCGCAACGGCCGTCGTTGAAGCGCATTCGGGAAGAGTCGTATGGCGCGTCCGCGATCCACGAGAGAGCGCTGCTAACCGTATCGAGCCGGGCAAGTCCGGAACGCATTGCAACGATTAGTCCGCCGTCTGCACAGCGAGCGATACAGCCCGGTTCTGATGGAACGCTCCATTTGGAATGTGCGCCGCTTTCCGGAACAAAACGATGTACCGCCAGCCCGGCAATATCGATCCAATACAGCGCCGCTTCTTCCGGATGCCAAAGCGGGCACTCTCCTAATAACATCGGCGTATCGAACAGCACTTGGAATTCGCTCGTCGACATGGCATTTGTTTTTTTGAGATGATGATGCCCGATTATGCTATGAAACCAAATTTTGGGAGAGCGCAAGAATGAGTGTTTCGGGATTGAAACCAGCAATAGCATTTATTGGCATTGGTTTGATGGGCAAGCCCATGGCGACACGCCTGTTACAAGCGGGATATTTGCTGACGGCATGGAATCGCACGCGTTCCAAGGCAGAAGCACTCGCAGTACACAATGCCGTGATTGCAGAGTCGCCTGCCGATGCCGTGCGCGATGCGGACATTATCATCACCATGCTGGAATCAGGCGCCACTGTGGCACCGATTATCGATATGACGCTGCCCGGCCTGCGGCCAGGAGCGTTATTCATCGATATGAGCTCTACACGCCAATCGGAAGCGCAGAATTTTCACGCAAAATTATCTGCGCAAGGCGTGGCCTTTATGGATGCTCCGGTTTCCGGCGGCGTGCTTGGCGCAGAGGCGGGGTCACTGGCTATCATGGCAGGAGGAAGCCAAGATGATTTTGCGCGTGCTGGACAGGTACTCAAGGAATTGGGTCGGCCAACACTGGTAGGGTCGGTGGGTTGCGGGCAACTCGCCAAGCTGTGCAACCAGTTAATAGTGGGAGGAACCCTTAGTATTGTTGCGGAAGCGCTTTTGCTCGCCGAAGCCGGCGGTGCGGATCCGGCAGCAGTGCGTGAGTCGATTCGCGGAGGTTTCGCTGAAAGTCGAATTCTCGAAGTGCACGGCCAGCGTATGCTGGATCGGAATTTTATGCCCGGCGGTCAGGTAAAAAGCCAGACAAAGGATCTGGAAAATGTATTGATTGCTGCTGCGGCTGCAGGAGTTGCCTTGCCGGTTACGGAGTTGGTTACGCAATCCTATCGCAGCATTTTGAACACCGCACCTAACGCCGATCAATCAGCGGTATTGCTCGCATTGGAACGCTTGAATCCAGGGCAGCGAGTCGGACAAAAGCCGGACCAGCTGCCTTGATGCGGATCTGAGTGCCTTAGTCCCTGCCACCCTATTCGGTAGTACACATTGAAGGCGGTTGCGGATTATCATTGAAACGGGTGATGGGTTGTTTACGATTAAAGGGCAGCAGGGGGATTCGTTTCCGATCCAACGACTTCTGCAATTCAGCGGACCGGAACGGAATGCCTCCACCACTGAGGAATCCGCGTTGTGAGCTGCCGGCACGACTTAGTCACATAGGTTTTTATCGGGATAACATGAATCGCCTTATTATTTCGCTCGTACTGCTGCTTTCTGCCACCGGCTGCGCGCTTCAGTCCAAAGTGGATGAGCAGGGCGCCGCTGCCAGTTTGGAGTCTCCGGGCGAGACGATTACACCTTTCTCCTCCAGCCCGGCTGCAGGCCTGCCGCATGGGTGGGAGCCATTGATTATTCTTCGAACCAAAAAGCAGACGCAATATCGGCTGATCAGCAAAGACAATGTGACGGTTTTGCATGCGCGTGCGGACAAGTCTTCTTCAGGACTCATGCAGCGTGTTGACATCGACCCGACAGAACAGGCGTGGTTGCACTGGGACTGGAAGATTCGCAATCTGGTCAAGACGGCTGATAACACGAAGCGCGCTACCGAGGATTCGCCGGTGCGCATCATTCTCGGTTTCGATGGCGACAAAGAGTCTCTGCCGTTTGCCGACCAGATTCTGTTCGAGACGGCAAAGATGGTGACGGGGCATGATTTTCCATATGCGACGCTGATGTATATATGGGAAAACAATGCTCCGGTCGGCACGGTCATCTCCAGCGGGCATAGCAGCCGTATCAAGATGATGGTCGCGGCGCAAGGGGCTGAGGGTATCGGTGAATGGCGCAATTTTGCGCGCAATATTGTTCAGGACTTCGAAAAGGCATTCGGTGAAAAGCCGGGCAGGCTCATTGGTGTGGGCGTCTTGACCGATACAGACAATACCGGCGAGACGGTTGAAGCCTGGTATGGCGATATCCGCTTGCAGCGGGAGCGGTCCTCGCTCGCCATTCTTAGCGAGCTGGACGCGCGTCCGCTATCCGTCAGTCAGGGCAAGTAGGGCAAAGCTGGCCAGCCAGTGTGTGCCGACATAGTCGCCTGCGCTCGTAAAGGGTAGCGAAGCCTTCAAATGCGCGTCGATAGCGCGGTGCACCTGTTCTCGCAATGCTGGCGGCAATTCTGTCGCGATCATTTTCCAGCACCATGCCCTTGATAGATTCAATCCATCCAGATGCGCCAGTTTTGGATCACTCCGATCAGTAACGGTTACAGGCGCAAGCCATGCCAGTAGATCTTGCGGCGCAGGGCAAAACACATGCCACCAGTCCGCATAGCTGCAGCCATCCACAACACGGCGCATCAATGCTGCCTCCATCAGCCCTGCGGACAGAAAATCATCGCCACCCGGTTCGTAGGCTGCCGGGTAACGCCGGTCGCGCCCGAACCAGGCGTTGGTTTTCGCCGCGATCAGCTTGCGCAATGCGAGATGTTGAATGGCTTCTGCATAATCCAGCGCGAATAGCAGGCCAAAAGCGCTATTTGCATGCGTGCCGCTTCGGATCGGATATTGGGCAATAGGCAGGAAGTGCAGGTGACGATCGACAAAAATATCTGCCAATGCTTGCAGGTTTGTGCGCCATGCAGCAGCTCGTGGCTCCGCATTTTCCAGTGCCATCAGTTCGGTTTGGAGTTTCAGCAGCCAGGCCCAGCCATATGTCCGTTCAAATGACTGTCGCGATGGTTGATGCAAATATGCGATTTCCGCAGCAATATTCTCGATGGTGAAATGACGATCGAATGCGGCGCGAATTTGTTCAGCTTCTGGCAATTCCGGGAAATATCGCAGCAGTCGTGCCAGCAGCCAATGCATGTGCACGCTGGAATGCCAGTCGTAACTGCCATAAAACACCGGATGCAGGGCGCGCGGCGAGCACAGCTCCGAGGCGTTGTTGATCACATGGTCGAGCTTGTTCGGATATTCACGCGCAATATTGGCTAATGCAATGTGCGCAAACGATGACGCATGAGGCATTACCGCGCCACTGGCTTCAGACGAAGTGTTGTGCATCAGTCGCGTCTAATTTTTGCGGAGATATGACTCCACCAGGCGTACCCAGTAAGTTGCGCCGATCGGCAGCAAGTCGTCATTGAAGTCATAACTCGGATTGTGCAGATTGCATGGCCCGAGGCCATGGCCGGCATCGCGATGTCCGCCTTCGCCGTTGCCGATGAAGACATAGCAGCCGGGTTTCTCCTGCAGCATGAAGGCAAAGTCTTCTGCACCCATCGTCGGCTCGATATCCGCGATGACATTCTGTTCGCCGACGATCGATTTCATGACTTCAATTGCGAATGCGGTTTCCTTCGTGTGATTGATCAGCGGCGGATAATTACGCTTGAAGCGGAAATCAACGTCGGCCTCGAAGGCGCTCGCAGTGTGTTCGGCAATGGTACGCATGCGTTGCTCGATAAGGTCCAGCACGCCGGTATTGAAAGTGCGCACCGTGCCGATCAACACGGCTTCGTCCGGGATCACATTGGTCGCGCTGCCGGCATGGATCTGGGTAATCGAAAGCACCCCCGATTCGATCGGGCTTTTATTGCGAGTAATAATGGTTTGCCAGCTTTGCGCGATCTGGATCGCGACCATGATCGGATCGATGCCTTTGTGCGGTTGCGCGGCGTGCGCTCCCTTGCCCCGGATGATGACTTCAAATTCATTGGAGGAGGCCATCAACGGGCCGGCTGTCACGCCAAAAGTACCGACTGCCACGCCCGGCCAGTTATGCATGCCGAATACCGCCTCCATCGGGCAACGCGTGAACAAACCGTCGTCCATCATTCGTTTTGCGCCGCCGCCGCCTTCTTCTGCCGGCTGGAAGATCAGATACACCGTGCCGTCGAAATCGCGTTGCCGCGACAGATGGTATGCGGCACCCAGCAGCATCGTCACATGTCCATCGTGTCCGCAGGCGTGCATCTTGCCGCCGTGCTTCGAGGCATGCGGAAAGGTATTGATTTCCTGCAGGGGCAGCGCATCCATATCGGCGCGCAAGCCAATCGCGCGGCTACTGGAGCCGTTTTTAATGATGCCCACTACACCTGTGACACCCATTCCGCGAAGTACCGGAATGCCCCATTCCGTCAGTTTCTTTTCGATGAGGTCAGCGGTGCGTTGCTCTTCAAAACAGAGCTCGGGATACGCGTGAATATCACGGCGTATCTGCTGTAGTTCGGACTGAAATTGGATAATCGGGTCAATCAACTTCATTGCTGTCTCCGGGGAGGCACAATGCGCGAGATGTTGTCTGGCGGTATGTGCAGCTTGCTTAATATAGGTATATTACGCTCAGGCTGGAATGCCGTATTTTAACTATTGCAAGCGCTTGCAGGGTTGACGAAAATTTGGACTCTGTAGCACATCATTTTTTCATTACGTTTTAACTGGCCGGCGATGCCGGATGCTTATGACGACATCAACGATTCGTGCGACGTGCCCGCATGATTGCCCCGATACCTGTGCATTGCTGGTGAGCGTGCAGGATGGCGTTGCGACGCAAGTGCGCGGCGATCCGGATCATCCCACAACCGCCGGCGTCCTGTGTACCAAGGTTGCCCGCTATACCGAGCGCACCTATCACAAGGACCGCTTGCTTACGCCAATGAAGCGGATCGGCAAAAAGGGCGAGGGTAGGTTTGCGTCCATCAGCTGGGACGAAGCGCTCGATACGATTGCCACGCGCTTGAAAGAAATCGCATCACGCGATCCGCAGGCGATCGTTCCCTACAGCTATGCCGGCACAATGGGCCTGGTGCAGGGAGAATCGATGGCGGCACGTTTTTTTCACAAGCTGGGAGCCTCGCTGCTGGACCGGACCATTTGCGCAGCCGCCGGCGGTATCGGCTACAAATACACTATTGGCGCGCGCATCGGCACTGATATCGAGCAGTTTCAGAATGCCAGCCTGATCCTGATCTGGGGTGGCAACCCGATTGCCTCCAACCTGCATTTCTGGACGCGCGCGCAGGAGGCAAAACGGCGCGGCGCCAAACTGATTGCGATTGATCCGTACCGCTCGCTCACCGCAGAAAAATGCCATCAGCATATCGCCTTATTGCCGGGCACCGATGCCGCGCTGGCACTCGGCATGATGCATGTGCTGATTGCAGAAAACCTGCTCGACGAAGACTACATTTCGCAGCACACCCTTGGCTTTGACCGGCTGAAAGAGCGGGTCAGTGAATGGACGCCGCAGCGAGTCGCCAAAACCTGCGGCATCACCGCCGATGAAGTCGTGCAACTGGCACGCGAATATGGAGCCGCCGCCAAGCGCGGCGATGCTGTTGCAATCCGGCTGAACTATGGCATGCAACGGGTGCATGGCGGAGGCATGGCGGTGCGCACGATTGCCTGCCTGCCGGCGCTGGTCGGTGCCTGGCGCCATGCTGCTGGTGGCATACAGCTTTCTTCTTCGGATACTTTTCCAAAAAATATCGATGCACTGCAGCGCCCCGATTTGTTGGCCAGGCAGGTGCGCACCATCAACATGAGCACCATCGGCGAAGACCTGCTTCGCCAGGCATCGCCGGAATTTGGCCCCAAAATCGAAGCACTGATTGTCTATAACTCCAACCCGGTTGCAGTCGCGCCGCACTCATCGCAAGTCGCACAAGGATTTGCGCGGGACGATCTATTTACGGTCGTGCTTGAACATTTTCAGACTGACACGGCCGACTATGCCGATTTGCTGCTGCCAGCAACAACCCAGCTGGAACATGTGGATATCCATGCCGCCTATGGTCATTTGTACATGATGGCGAACAATGCCGCGATCGCGCCGCTAGGTGAAGCCAAGCCGAACACGGAGATATTCCGTTCGCTGGCCGAGCGCATGGGATTTGATGAACCTTGTTTTCGCGACAGCGACGACGCCATTGCGGCACAGGCCTTCAGGCAGGAAGATGCGCGCGCCATCCATTTCGACTGGGATTCGCTCAAACAGAAGGGCTGGCAAAAATTGAATGTGGCAGAAGCGCCCTTCGCGTTCGGCGGATTCCCCACGCCGTCTGGCAAATGCGAATTTTATTCGGAGCGCATGTTGATAGATGGCCTTGACCCTTTGCCTACCTATATTCCTCCTTATGAATCGGTCGCCAGCAATCCGCAATTGGCGAAAACCTATCCCCTTTCAATGATTTCGCCGCCGGCCAGGAACTTTCTAAACAGCACCTTCGTCAATGTGAAGAGTCTGCGCGATACGGAAGGCGAACCGCACTTGGACATTCATCCCCTTGATGCTGCGCAGCGCGGTATCGAGGACGGTTGTCAGGTGCGCATCTATAACCAGCGCGGATCATTCATTGCGAAAGCGCGCGTGACCGACAAGGCACGACAAGGGCTGGTGGTTGGCTTGTCCGTCTGGTGGAAGAAGCTTACCGCCGATGGCAAAAACGCCAATGAAGTCACCAGCCAGCGCCTGACCGATATGGGCAACGCTCCCACGTTCTATGACGTGCTGGTGCAAGTGGAAAAGGTGTAAGCAGAACATGAAGACGAAGTGGCGGGTGCTGGTTTTTTGTGGTGTGGCAGCAATGGTGGGTGGTTGTGCGCAGCTGGGATATTTTGCTCAGGCAGCCCACGGACAATTTTCGCTGCTCTCGGAAGCGAAGCCGATCGACGAGTGGCTTGCCAGCCCGGATGTCGAAGACAAGCTCAAGGGAAAGCTTGCCAAGGTCAAGGAAATTCGTGCATTTGCCGCGCGCGAGTTGGGCCTGCCGGACAATGACAGCTATACCACCTACGCGCAGCTGAACCGGCCATTCGTCTTGTGGAACGTGGTCGCAACTCCGGAGTTTTCGCTGAAGCCGATCCAATGGTGCTTTCCCATAGCAGGCTGCGTCAATTATCGTGGTTACTATAGCCAGGCAGATGCGCAGGCATACGCGGCCGAATTGCGAGCGGAAAAATACGATGTCGAGGTGGCCGGGGTAACGGCGTATTCGACGCTTGGCTGGTTCAAGGACCCGGTGCTGTCGACCTTCATCCAGCATCCTGACGGCGAAGTGGCTCGTCTGGTTTTTCATGAGTTGGCCCACCAGGTAGCTTATGTGCCGGGAGATTCCAGTTTCAATGAATCATTCGCGGTGGCAGTCGAAGAGGCTGGTGTTGAACGCTGGATGGCACTGCATGGTGACGACAAAATGCGTGCAGCCTACGACGCATATAAAAGCCGCAAGCAGGATTTCCTTGCTCTATTGTTCAAGCATCGCAAGGAGCTGGAGGCAAACTACGAGCGCGATGCGAGCGATGCTGAAAAAAGAAAAGCAAAAGCGGCGATTTTCCAGGCGCTGAAAGACGATTATCAGGCGTTGAAACAGTCCTGGGGCGGCTATAGCGGCTATGACCGCTGGTTTGCGGAGCCGCTGTCTAACGCCCACTTGTCTGCTGTTGCGACCTATCATGACTACGTGCCGGGTTTCCGAGCGTTGCTGGCGCAGAAAAAAAGCATGAATGGGTTTTATGACGCCGTACGTGCGCTAGCGGAGCTTGATACGGACGCGCGTCATCAGCAACTGGCCAGCTTCGCACAGGCGCCGTCACTTACCGCAGCCAATACGGCCCAAGCAGCCTCGCATTAAGATATTTGCACTAAAGTCCAACCGTATGCGTCATATTCACAAAGCGACCAAGCACGGTCGCTTTGCTGCTTTAATGACACAAAAAACATAGGGTTTTATAAAATTTTTCCCAAAAGAAACAATAGATTATTGCTAGAGAAAACCTTCTGATATTGTTCAAAAGACTTGCACGCCGGCGCTACGACCGATAGCATCTCTATTAAAAAAAGAATCGGTCGTTCTTTTATTTCAAAAAACCTGTATCCAGGCAAAACAAAACAAGAGGCAGACAATGGAAAAAATTTGGCTGAAGTCATATCCCAAGGGCGTTCCGGCGGAAATCGATTACACCCAGTACCGCTCGCTGGTGCACTTGTTGGAAGAAGCATTTCGCAAATATGCATCGCGCAATGCTTATGTATGCATGGACAAGTTCCTCACTTATGCGGAACTTGACGACTTCTCCAAAAGGCTCGGTGCCTGGCTGCAGAGCAAAGGCCTGAAAAAAGGGGCGCGCGTCGCCATCATGATGCCGAACGTGCTGCAATACCCGGTGGCTCTCGCAGGTGTTCTGCGTGCCGGGTACACCGTCGTTAACGTCAATCCGCTATACACACCGCGTGAACTGGAGCACCAGCTCAACGACTCCGGCGCAGAAGCCATCATCATCCTGGAAAATTTTGCGACGACACTGCAGCAAGTGATCGGCAAGACCAAGGTCAAACACGTCGTTGTCGCCAGCATGGGCGAAATGCTGGGCGGCCTTAAAGGCATGATCGTCAACTTTGTCGTCCGCAATGTGAAGAAAATGGTCCCGGCCTTTTCTCTGCCGAACGCCTTGCGTTTCAAGCAGGTGCTGGCCGAAGGCGCGCGTCTGTCGCTCAAGCCGGTGGAGTTGGGACAGGAAGATGTGGCGTTCCTTCAATACACGGGCGGTACTACCGGTGTATCGAAAGGCGCAACCCTGACACACCGTAACGTAATCGCCAATGTGCTGCAGAATGAAGCATGGGCTCAACCGGTGCTGGAAAAGGAACCAAAGGTGGAGGCGCTGACCATCGTCTGTGCGCTGCCTCTGTATCATATCTTCGCCCTGACAGCATGCTGCCTGTTCGGTACCCGCGCAGGCGCCATGAACATCCTGATTCCGAATCCACGCGACATCCCGGGCTTCATCAAGGAACTGGCAAAATACAAATTCAACATGCTGCCGGCGGTGAACACCTTGTATAACGGCCTATTGAATAACCCGGATTTTGCCAAGCTGGATTTCTCCATGCTCAAGGTCTGCAATGGCGGCGGCATGGCAGTGCAGAAGGCGGTCAACGACAAGTGGCTCAAAGTTACCGGCAAACCGATTCTCGAAGGCTACGGCTTGTCCGAAACCTCGCCGGTAGCAACAGCCAATCCGCCGATGGACGAGTTCAGCGGTACGATCGGCTTGCCGATCCCCTCGACCGAGATTGCAATTCTTGACGATAATGGCCAGCCCTTGCCAATCGGCCAGGCCGGCGAGATCGCAATTCGTGGTCCACAAGTGATGGT
>DATFAZ010000029.1:0-3866 GCA_035254105.1 Noviherbaspirillum sp.
GGAGGCGCTGTCCTTGCACAGATAGCCGGAGGCACCGGCCTTGAGCGTGCGCACCGCATATTGCTCTTCTTTTTGCATGCTGAGGATGAGCACCGGCAGCTTCGGCTTTTCGGCCTTGACCTGCTTGAGCAGGTCGATCCCGCTTTTGCCGGGCATCGCCATGTCCAGCACCAGCACGCCCCAATCCTGTTCCCGCACTTTGGCCAACACGTCAAAACCGTTGTCAGCTTCGCCGGCGACCTGCATGTCTGAACACTCAGAGAGGATTTGCTTCAATCCGTCACGCAGGATTGTGTGGTCGTCCGCGATCAGTACCTTAATCATGCTTGCGTCTCCGCTTTGAAAGGAAGGCTTGCCTCGATGCGAGTGCCGTTGCCGGGCGTACTGGAAATGTCCAGTGAACCACCGAGCAATTTGACGCGCTCATGCATTCCGAGCAAGCCATAAGTTTTCTTTTTCCCAGCCGCCGGTTCCGGCAAGCCGCAGCCGTTGTCCTTGACGATCAACAGCATTTCGTCCCGCAGGTCCTGCAACTGCACCGTCACCTTGCTTGCCTGCGCATGGCGCGCAACATTCGTCAGGGATTCCTGCAATACGCGGAACAAGGTCGTCGCCATCTGGCTATCGAGATCGTAATGTTCCCTGCTCATCGACAGCTCGCAGGCAATCCCGGTCTGTTCGGCAAACTTCGCGACGTGATGCTCGATTGCGGCTGCGAGCCCGAGGTCATCCAACATGCCGGGGCGCAGGTCTTCGGAAATGCGGCGCACCGCATCCACGGTCTTTTCAACCACGCCAAGCATGGCGGCCAGTTTGTCATCCACCTTCTGCTCGCGCGCGGGCAGCTTGTCATTCAGCCAGAGCAGGTCAATCCTGAGCGCTGTTAAAGCCTGGCCCAGCTCATCATGGAGTTCGCGCGCAATACGCGTGCGTTCGTCTTCGCGCACCTGCTGCAAAAATGCGGACAACTCCTGCAACTGGCGGCGCGATTCCCGCAGCTCACCTTCCGCACGCTTGCGCTCGGTAATGTCCTGAAAGGCAGTGACTGTACCAACCACCCGGCCGTCTTCAAGGATCGGCGAGGCGACATAAGAGACTGGAAATACCGTGCCGTCTTTGCGGACCAGCACGTCATCCTCCACACGACATGCCTTACCCCTGGAGGCAGAAAGAAACAGCGAACATTCGCTTCGGGGAAGCGGCGATCCGTCGGGATGCTGGTAATGAATGGTGTCATGCACCGAACGCTGTGCCAGTTCTGACCGCGTCCACCCGAGCAGGCGTTCCGCCTCTGCATTCATCATCAGCAGGCGACTGTTCGTATCCAGCACCAGCAAACCTTCGCCCATTGATTCGGCAATATTTTCCAGCAGCTTGCGATTTGCCGCCAATTCCTGGTCCGCTTGCCGGCGTTGGGCGCGACTTGCCGCTTCCTTGATCTCGCGTTCGATAGCCGGACCGAGGCGTGCCAGATTGCCTTTCATGACGTAGTCATGCGCGCCAGCCTTCATCAGAGCGACTGCGCCAACGTCACCGATAAAGCCTGAAACAACGATCAGCGGAATATCCTGCCCGCAGTGCTGCAACTGACGCAGCGCGTCGTAGGCATTGAACGCCGGAAGATTGAAGTCGGACAGCACGACATCCCAATTTTCCTCGGCCAGCGCCACTTTCATATCATGCGCAGTTTCAACGCGACGATAATGCAGCGAGTAGCCGGCAGTTTCGAGTTCCAGGCAGATCAGTGCCGCATCATCGGCCGAATCCTCGACATGGAGAAGGCGCAAGGCAACAGGCATCAGCGCGACTCCCATTCCGGCGGCGGCTCATTGAGCACCAGCCAGTACATGCCCAGCTGGCGTACTGCTTCGATGAATTCATTGAACACCACCGGTTTGCGGATATAACTGTTGCAACCGAATTCATAGCTCTGGATCAGGTCGCTTTCTTCCTTGGAGGTAGTCAGTACGACCACCGGCAGCAGACGGGTACGCGGCTCCTGCCGTATGCGCCTGAGTACTTCAAGACCGTCAATCCGCGGCAATTTCAGATCCAGCAACACCAGATTGGGGCGCACATGCCCCTTGTTCTCGGGATCAAGCAAATAGTCGAGTGCCTCTTCGCCATCACGCACCACCACGACTTCATTGAGCAGATTACTCTCCTGAAACGCGATGCGCGTGAGCTCTTCATCGTCCGGATTGTCTTCTACCAGCAGAATCACCATTTTTTTATTCATTCAATTCTTTTTCTGTCTGTGCGTTTTCTATTTGTGGGTCACACGAAAAATAAAACGTTGCGCCTTCGCCTTCCACGCCGTCTGCCCATACGCGGCCGCCGTGCAGGTGAATAATGCGTTGTACAGTTGCCAGGCCAATGCCGGAACCTTCGAATTCGCTGCTTGTGTGCAGCCGCTGGAAGGGGCTGAAAAGCTTATGCGCATAGTCCATGCTGAATCCGGCGCCGTTGTCGCGCACATAGATAGTGGGCACGCCGGTATGCTGCGTAAAACCGACTTCGATCTTCGCGTCGCTTCTTCTGCCGGAAAACTTGAAGGCATTGCCCATCAGGTTTTCCAGCACAATGCGGATCAGTTTTGCGTCGGCTTCGATTTCCATGCCAGGCGCAATCAAGAACTGAACCTGACGGCCGGGGTCGCCCTGTCGCAAATCTTCGGCGACACTGAATGCGAGCTGCGTGACATCCACCCTGCCCCGTACTACCTGCTTACGGCTGATCTGCGACAAGTGCAGGATGTCGTCGATCAGCTCACCCATGCGCTGGCTGGCGCGCTGCACCCGGCCCAGGTAATCCTTGCCTTTTGCATCCAGCTGTTCTTCGTAGCTCTTGCTCAGGATCTGGCTGAAACCGTCAATTGCACGCAGTGGTGCGCGCAAATCATGCGATACAGAATAGCTGAAGGATTCAAGCTCCTTGTTCGCCCGCTCCAGCTGGTGGGTTCGCTCTGCCACGCGCTGTTCCAGCGACTGGTTCAGTTGCTGCAGCGCTTCCTCGGCGCGCACACGTTCACTCACTTCAACGCGCAAGCGGCGGAACGGCTCCCGCACACTCGCGACAAAGGCGGCGCGGTACAAAAACAGGTAAGCCGCAATCTTGAGGAGATGGCCGAGCAGATTAAAGACGTCGGTCACATGGGTGTAGGCGGTGAAACAAAGCTCGCTCAGGATACTGATGACGGTCACGCCGAACACATATGCGTTGTCATAGCTACGGTCACGGCGCGCATTTCGGTAGAGCAGCACGGCAGCCGCCGTCATGATGGCGATGATTCCCCATTCGAAGGCAACTTTTAGGCCCGTCAGGCCCACGCCGTCTACATAGGTGTGCGGCCAGGCATCAGGATGGAACAATCCCAGCCAGTAGATCAGGCCTGTCGCTGCCAAGCTGCCGGCCAACAGAAAATAGCGCGTACTGCCGTTTTCAAACGGTTTGCGATCAAGAATCGCAACGGCAAGCAGCCCAAGTGCGGCGAAGACCCGCGACGCTAGCCAGAAATTAATGGCTTTCTCCGGATGCGCCGGAGTGACGAAATCCGGCATTCCCCGGAAAGAGAGCATGTGCGCCAGGTCGATCAGGCCAACCGCAAGAAACACGCAGCCGAGAATCACGATCCGGCCTGAGCGCTCCTTACTGTACGCATTCCAGATAATGCCGAATAACAGCAGCGCGACCGTGATCGAGAAAACCTCAAGAACGATGTGCAGCCATAAGGGCATCAGCGGCACACCATGCAAGATTTGCAAGGAAGGGATTTGCCATACCCCTATGCACACACCGGCAAGGAGAAGCAGCAGCAGTCTCATCTCGCTGAGCGGATCATTCCTAACCCAAATGGGAAGCGAAGC
>DATFAZ010000030.1:0-11234 GCA_035254105.1 Noviherbaspirillum sp.
TTGTGGCGACGGGCCTTGATTGCACGTTCCACCATGCCCAGGCCAATGATGGGCAGCGTTGATGCGGTGCTCGACACGACGATATCGAATTGCGCCAGTTGCTCGGACAGGTCCGCGAGGCGGATTGCCTTGCCGTTGAAGCGGTTTGCAAGGGTTTCGCCGCGTTCCAGTGTGCGATTGGCGATTGTCAGCGATTTTGGATTTTGTGCGGCAAAGTGGGTGGCGCACAACTCGATCATTTCGCCCGCGCCGATGAACAGTACATTCTGTTCCGATATCTTGTCGAAGATCCGCTGCGACAAGCGGACCGCCGCGGCAGCCATCGACACACTGTGTGCGCCGATCTCCGTGGTGGTGCGCACTTCCTTGGCGACCGCAAAGGTGCGCTGGAACATCTGGTGCAGATAAGTGCCCAGACCGCCGGCCGCTTCCGCCTGGCGTACCGCTTCCTTCATTTGTCCAAGGATCTGTGCTTCGCCCAGCACCATCGAATCCAGCCCGGAGGCGACGCGGAAGGCATGGCGCACCGCATTATCCTGCGGCAGCAGATACAGGTAAGGGCGCAGTTCCGAGTAAGGAAGCTTGTGATAATCAGCGAGGAAATGCGCGGTAGTGTCGATCGCAGCTTCCACACCACCCGGTATATGGCTGGCGGCGTAGAGTTCGGTGCGGTTGCAGGTGGACAGGATCGCCGCCTCATCCGTTGTGCCGGTCGTTGCGACACGGCCGAACCAGGTGCGCGCCGACGTCACCGCCTCCCGGATCTGGTCAGCGGGGAAGGCGACTTTTTCGCGCAATGATACAGGCGCAGTCGTGTGATTGAGGCCAACGGCCAGAAGCTGCATACCGGTTACGTTATTTCGGATGTTCTCGTCTCTGTATTATAGCTCGTTGCTTTCCAGCATGAGGGGTTGCTTCATTGCGAAAACAACATTGCCCAAATTCAGTAATGCATGCTTACGACTACGGCCGCGGCAATACGTTCATTCAGGCAGCTGTTCCAGCCTGTAACCATAACTATAGACAGAAATCAGGCGGAATCCGTTCTCAGGATGCAGGCCAAGCTTGCTGCGTACCCGCGAGACATGCGTGTCCACCGTGCGCGACGGCACATCGGTATCGCGCGGCCAGATTGCTTCTTTAATAAATGCGCGCGAAAGCGGTCGCCCCAGATGTCGAAACAACAGCAGGGCTAGTTCAAATTCTTTCTGCGTCAGCGCGATCACGCCGCCAGCCGTTTTCACTCGGCCAGAACGGTGGTCAAAGATGTATTTTCCAAATCGTGTTTCGTCGACGTCCAGTTCCGGATAGGCCAGCTTGAGCAATACTTGTGTGCGTGTCAGCAGCTCGCTGCGGCGTATCGGTTTGATGATGTAATCATTTGCGCCGGCCGCCATCGCGGCGACTATGCTGTCTTCGTCCGAGCAATTGGCCAGGACTAAAGTCGGAAACGTTGGCGGTATATTGCTTCGTATCCAACGCAAGACGTCCGAGCCGCTCATATCTTTGACTTGCCAATTCATTATCAGCAATTCGGATTTCTCGTGCTTCAGGTGCTCAAGCAAGGCTGTCCCGCTCTGGAACGAATGGCAGGTATGGCGAGCTGCCGACAAGATTTGGCAAATCAGGTCGGCTTCGCTGCGGTCGTTATCCAGAACAGCTATTCGCATCGATATGAGCGGGCAAATATTGATTAAACGGTGAGGTAAACGAAAAAAGGGCTTAGCCGCAGCTAAGCCCTTGATTTTCTTGGTGGCCCGGGGCGGAATCGAACCACCGACACAAGGATTTTCAATCCTCTGCTCTACCGACTGAGCTACCAGGCCAAGGCGCGCAAGTATAGCAAAACTGTCGGAATATGCAAGACTTTTGCAAAGTCATAAGAGGCTGCAAGGGCTATAATCGCCATTTATCCGCGTGCTTCCCGCTTTTTACCGAGCTTACGTTTTATGCATTTCCAAAGCAATATCTGCGTTATCGGCAATGGTGCTGTCGGCAAGGCTGCTGCCTTGGGTTTTGCTCAGGCTGGCCTGAGCGTTACCTTGCTGAGTCCTTCGGACGGATTGTCCGATCAGGTGGCAAATCCATCCCAGCATTGGGATGTGCGTGTGTTCGCGCTCAACCAGGTCGCATATGACTTGCTGTCCTCGGTCAAAGTGTGGCCGGCGTTGGATGCGGCACGCATTGCTGCGGTTGATGCGATGGTGGTCAAGGGCGATGGTGAGAATGCAGGCAATCTGGCATTCGACGCTTATGGCGCGCGGACCGGCACGCTGGCGTGGATCGTCGAGGATAGCAACCTGAATGCGGCGCTGGATGCCGCGCTCCGTTTTGCGCCAAATATGCGGGTACTTAATGGGCGCGCAACGAATTTACACACGGATTCGAAGGCTGCAACGGTCCAGCTTGATAACGGCGATGTCATCGAGGCATCGTTGGTGGTGGGGGCCGATGGCGCACAGTCCTGGGTGCGTGGACAATGCGATATCGGGCTTGATTACCGTTCTTACGGACAGCGTGCGATTGTCACGAATTTTGAATGCGATCAGCCGCATCATGGCACTGCTTATCAATGGTTCACTTCGTCAGAGGGCATCATCGCTTTGCTGCCGTTGCCAGGGCAGCGCGTGTCGCTGGTGTGGTCCGCGCCGGATGTCCTGGCGCAGGAATTGTTGCGGGAACCGCTCGCACAGTTGGCGGAGTGCTTGTCCGCCTTTCCCGGCCACGAGTTGGGGCAGCTGCGCCCGTTGCAGCCTGAACTTGTCAAAGCGTTTCCTCTGAGGTTAATGCGTCCGCATGCAATCGTGGCGCCACGCGTGGCCTTGATTGGCGATGCCGCTCATGTAGTGCATCCACTTGCAGGACACGGCATGAATCTCGGATTTTCCGACGTCGCAGCGCTAATAAAGGCAGTCACTGAGCGCGAGGCGCATCGCGATTGCGGTGATGAGCGGGTGCTGAGCCGCTATGCGCGCGCGCGCAAAGAAGATATTTTCCTGATGCAGCTTGCAACCGACGGACTGGAACGCTTGTTTTCCGCAGATTTTGAACCGTTGCGCGTCGCTCGTAATATAGGATTGAACTTGGTCAACAAACTGCCGGTCATAAAACGAGCGCTGATTTCCCATGCCATGGGTAAGAGGTCCTAGCACTGTGAAGGATAAATGGAAAGCATGAACAAACTGAACAAATTAATCGCCATCGCTGCACTCGGCCTCGCATCCGCTTCGGTACTGGCGCAAACCACTCAGGAAGCCGCGATCAAAAAGGCAATCGAGCCGCGCTTGGGCGATGGCGTGAAGGTCGATTCCGTGGTCAAAACGCCGTATGGCGGATTGTTTGAAGTGCGCATCGGCGGCGACATTTTTTATACCGATGCCAAAGGCGATTACCTGTTCATCGGCCGCGTGGTCGATACCAAGACGTTCCAGGATTACACCAAGGCGCGTGTGGATGAAATTAACAAGATCAAGTTTTCCGACCTGCCTTTGGATTCCGCCCTGAAGACCGTCAAAGGCAACGGTAAGCGCGTGATCGCGGTCTTCGAGGACCCGAATTGCGGTTATTGCAAACGTTTTCGCAAAACTCTCAACGAGATGGACAACGTGACGGTCTATACCTTCATGTATAACATCCTGTCCGAGGATTCTGCAGTCAAGTCGAAAAACATCTGGTGCTCGTCCGATCGCGTCAAGGCATGGGACGACTGGATGTTGAAAGGAAAAGCCGCAGACGCTGCACCTGCCAACTGCACTACGCCAAATGACAAAATTTTGGCGCTGGGTCAGAAGTTGCGGATAACCGGAACGCCCACCATCTTCTTTGCCGACGGCACCCGGATTCCTGGCGCGGTGGATGCGAAAGCACTCGAAAGCAAATTGGCTTCCGTCAAATAGCCTGCACATTTCTTAAGCAACAATAATGACGCGCATCCTGTTCAGGAGCGCGTCATTTTTTATTCCTTGCGAGTGGAAGTGACCGTCAATAAATAACAAGTTCTGAATCGATGATCACACTCAATATCAATGGCCGCAATATGCAAGTCGATGCGGAGCCATCCACCCCAATTCTCTGGGTCTTGCGCGACCATTTCAATCTGACGGGCACCAAATTCGGCTGCGGTGCCGCCCTGTGCGGCGCCTGTACCATTCATCTGGACGATGTGCCGGTCCGCTCCTGCATCACACCGATTGCCGATGTCGCAGGCCGAAAAATTGTGACGATCGAAGCGATGGAGAAAGACCATGTCGGCAAGGCGGTGCAGGATGCATGGATAAAGCACGATGTGCCGCAATGCGGCTATTGCCAGAGCGGACAGGTGATGACTGCCGCTGCGCTTCTCAAAACCAACAATGCGCCTGGCGATGATGACATCGACGCAGCGATGAGCGGCAATATCTGTCGCTGCGGGACTTACCAGCGGATTCGTGCGGCGATCAAGGATGCTGCAAGCAATCTCGCCTGAACGCCCGCTGCGCTCGATTACCGGCCTGCTGCTGGCAGCCGGACGCGGCACTCGTTTTGATCCGACGGGCAAGCATAATAAGCTGTTGCAACCTCTCCCGAATGGCAACGCAGTTGCTCTCGCTGCGGCAAAAAATCTTCTGGCATCATTGCCGTCAGTACTTGCGATCGTACGCCCCGGCGCAGATAGTCTTGCATTGCAACTACATGCGCTCGGCTGCGAAATTGCGGTATGCCCGAGTGCTGACGAAGGCATGGCCGCTTCACTGGTTCATGGATTGACATGCGCATCCGATGCCGGCGGCTGGGTAATTGCGCTGGCGGACATGCCGTACATACAGCCAACCACGATACGCATGCTGGCAAATGCCCTGGCGGATGGCGCACCTATTGCCGTACCCACGTATCAGGGACGGCGCGGCCATCCGGTTGCATTTGGCCGTGCGCATTTGCCGGAGTTGATGCAACTGCGCGGGGACCAAGGGGCGCGGCGCTTGTTAAAGGCTTTTCCGGTAATCGAAATCGCAACGGACGACCCTGGTATTGTGCAGGACATCGATCGCGCAGAGGATCTTCAACAGGGCTGCCTCATGCGGTCTTGAGCTGTCCTTGCGCAATCCCGTTACACTATCTGCCTACCCGCCACGGCGCACTCGAGTCTTGATCAAGGCTGGGGGCCGCACATTTCAGAAGACAGGACTGGCATGAAGAACGCGATTTACTACACGATTGTTCCCAAGGACCTTGCGGCACATTTATTCGAAGTCACCCTCACTGTCAACGCGCCCAACCCCGAGGGGCAGATCTTCCTGCTGCCGGCATGGATTCCCGGTAGCTACATGATCCGCGAGTTCGCACGGAACATCGTTCAGATTCGTGCCGAATCCGGCAGCAAGACTCTCCGGCTTACAAAGCTGGACAAGCATACCTGGCAAGCCGCACCTTGCGATTCGAGCATCACCCTGCATTATGAAGTCTACGCATGGGACCTGTCCGTGCGTGCCGCGCATCTGGACCAGACACATGGATTTTTTAACGGCACCAGTGTTTTCCTAAGCGTGGTGGGAAAGGAGAGCCTGCCGCATGTTGTCGATATCCGGCGGCCCGCGGCCGATACTTACAGCGATTACAGCAACTGGCGTGTCGCGACGGCTTTGTCGGAACTGAAGGCGAAGCGCTATGGATTCGGCACCTATGTCGCTGCGGATTACGATGAGCTGGTCGACCATCCGGTCGAAATGGGCATGTTTGAACTCGCAACCTTCAAGGCACATGGTGTGCCGCACGATATCGTGATCACTGGCCGCGTGCCGAACCTTGACATTACGCGTCTGGCGGCAGACCTGAAGAAGATTTGCGAAGCGCAGATTGCCCTGTTCGAGCCGAAGTCCAGAAGGGCGCCGATGGGCCGTTATGTGTTCATGACGCTGGCGGTGGGCGACGGCTATGGTGGACTGGAACATCGCGCCTCGACAGCCTTGATCTGTTCGCGTGCGGATCTGCCGGTGAAGGGGCAAAAAGAAATGAGTGACGGCTATCGCACCTACCTTGGTTTGTGCAGTCACGAGTATTTTCATACCTGGAACGTCAAGCGCATCAAGCCCGCGGCCTTTGCTCCTTATGATCTGCGCTCCGAAGGCTATACGACGCTGCTTTGGCTCTTTGAGGGCTTTACCAGCTATTACGACGACCTGATGCTGGTGCGTAGTGGCGTGATCGATGAAGCTGCCTACTTCAAACTGATTACAAAAACCATTAACGGCGTATTGCGCGGCAGTGGACGCACTAAACAAAGCGTTGCCGAATCCAGCTTCGATGCATGGACCAAGTATTACCGGCAGGATGAAAATTCTCCGAACGCGATCGTCAGCTATTACACCAAGGGTTCCCTGATCGGCCTGGCTTTGGATTTGACGATACGCGCGGAAACCAAAGGCAAAAAATCGTTGGACGATGTGATGCGCACTCTATGGGCACGTTATGGCAGCGATTTCTATGAACAGGATGCTGGCGTCGGCGTTACGGAGTCCGAAGCGGAAGCGCTGTTCGACGAAGTCACGGGCCTGAAGCTGAGACGCTTCTTCGATCGCTATGTGCGTGGCACGGACGATCTGCCGCTTGCGAAATTGCTGGCGGCATTTGGGATCGAGCTATCCGATAACCGGAAAAGTGCTAAACCGAGCCTTAACATCCGCACCGCACGAGAGGGTAGCGACTGCAAGATCGCGAATATCTACGAAGGCGGCGCTGCACATCGGGCTGGCCTGTCCGCAGGCGATATTCTCATAGCCATCGATGGCCTGCGCGTGTCGGCAACCAATTTCGAAACGCTGCTGGCTCGCTATCGAATTGGTGATGCGGTGACGCTGCACGCTTTTCGGCGTGATGAATTGATGACGTTCAGAGCAACGATTGCGGCCGACGACATGCCGCAGACGACACTGACGGTGCAGGCAAAACCTGCCTTATCAGTGCGCATGCGTGAATCCTGGTTAGGACGCGGCTAAAAAGGTATTAGGCGAAAAGACGGCCGAGCTCGACGCCCGGCTCCGGCGCGCGCATGAATGCTTCGCCGATCAGAAATGCGTGTACGTCGGCGTCACGCATCCGTTTCACATCCTCCGCATTCATGATGCCTGATTCTGTAACGATCAGTTTTTCCGGCGGTATGCGGGGCAGCAAGTCAATTGTCGTCTGCAGCGAGGTTTCAAACGTGCGCAGGTTGCGATTGTTGATGCCAACCATGCCGGTCTTCAGTTGCAATGCAGCTGTCAGTTCGGCGCCGTCATGCACTTCTACCAGAACACCCATGCCGAGTTCATGGGCGCAGGCTTCCAGTTCCGCCATCAAGCCCGGATCGAGTGCAGCCACAATGAGCAAGATGCAATCCGCGCCCCAGGATCGCGCTTCATACACCTGATACACGTCCATCATGAAATCCTTGCGCAACACCGGCAGCGTGCAGGCGGCGCGCGCCTGCTGCAGATACTCCGGAGCGCCCTGGAAAAACTGCACATCGGTCAAGACCGACAGACAGGCTGCGCCATGTTCCGCATAACTTTGTGCAATCTCGGCAGGACGGAAGTCAGGACGCAGCACGCCCTTGGACGGTGAGGCTTTTTTCACCTCAGCAATGACGCCAGCGCGGCCTGCTGTAATCTTTGAGCGGAGTGCCGCTTCAAAGCCGCGCAGGTCGGCACGCGTTTCCTTAGCTGTTTCCACCTCGCGGCGCAGGCTTGCTAGGTCACGGTATTTCTTGGCAGCGGCGACTTCCTCTGCCTTTACTTCCAGGATTTTTTTCAGGATATCGGACATGATGTGTCAGTTTGAAGCGCCGAGCCGTTGGGTCATTTGTACAAATTGATCCAGCTTGGCGCGTGCAGCGCCCGATGCGATGGTTTCGCGTGCCTTCGCCAGGCCGTCGCTGATCGAAGCGACGATGCCAGCCGTGTACATGGCAGTGCCTGCGTTCAGCAGAACGATGTCGCGCACCGGCCCCGGCGTGTTGTCCAGTGCCTCGAAAATTTTCAGCTTCGATTCTGCGGCACCTGAAACTTTCAGGTTGCGGCTTGCCACCATCTGCAGTCCGAAGTCTTCCGGATGAATTTCGTACTCGCGGATTTCGCCGTTGACCAGTTCACCGACCATCGTCGCTGCACCGAGCGAGACTTCATCCATATTGTCGCGACCCCAGACCACAACCGCATGCTGCGCACCAAGACGCTGCAACACGCGCACCTGGATGCCGACCAGATCGGGATGGAACACACCCATCAGGATATTTGGCGCACCCGCCGGATTAGTCAGCGGCCCGAGGATATTGAAAATCGTGCGTACACCGAGTTCCTTGCGCACCGGCGCTGCATGCTTCATTGCGGCATGGTGGTTCGGCGCAAACATGAAACCGATGCCGGTTTCTTCGATCGATTGCGCGACCAGGTCCGGCTTCAGATTGATGTTGGCGCCCAGTGCTTCCAGCACATCGGCGCTGCCGGACGAAGACGAAACGCTGCGTCCGCCATGCTTAGCCACGCGTGCGCCTGCAGCAGCAACCACGAACATCGATGCAGTCGAGATATTGAAAGTGTGCGCACCATCGCCTCCGGTGCCAACGATGTCGAGCAGGTTGCTGGTGTCTTTTGTCGGCACCTTGGTTGAAAATTCCCGCATCACTTGTGCTGCAGCGGTAATTTCACCGATGGTTTCCTTCTTCACCCGCAAGCCCATCGTCAGCGCCGCAATCATCACCGGCGACATTTCGCCGCTCATGATCTTGCGAAACAGCGACAGCATCTCGTCGTGAAAAATTTCGCGATGTTCAATGCAGCGCAGCAGGGCTTCTTGTTCTGTAATCGGCATCAGATTCTCCAGCTCAGGCAGTCAGGAAATTTTTCAGGAGTTCATGCCCCTGTTCGGACAAAATCGACTCCGGATGAAATTGCACTCCCTCGATTTTGAATTCCTTGTGGCGCACACCCATGATTTCGCCGTCATCGGTCCACGCGGTCACTTCCAGGCAATCCGGCAACGATTCGCGTTCGATAGCTAGCGAGTGATATCGGATCACGGTGTAAGGGCTTGGCAAATTCCTGAATACGCCGACGCCGGTATGCGTAATCACCGAAGTTTTTCCATGCATGACTTGCTTGGCGCGGATTATCTTGCCGCCAAACGCCGCCCCTATGCTTTGATGGCCGAGGCAGACACCGAGAATGGGAATTTCCCCGGCAAATTCTTTCAGTACCGGGACCGATACGCCTGCTTCATGCGGTGTGCACGGACCAGGCGAAATGCAAATGCGGTCGGGGCGCATTGCAGCGATCTGCTCCAAGGTGATTTCGTCATTGCGGAATGTGCGCACCTCTTCACCGAGTTCGCCGAAGTACTGGACCAGGTTATAGGTGAAGGAGTCGTAGTTATCGATCATCAGCAGCATCTCAGATTCCTCCATCCAGTCCGTCTTGCACCTGCTCGGCTGCACGAAGCACCGCGCGCGCCTTGTTCTCGGTTTCCTGCCATTCCATTTCTGGCACCGAGTCGGCGACCACGCCAGCGGCCGCTTGCACATACAGCATGCCGTCCTTGATCACGCCCGTGCGGATTGCGATTGCCAGATCCATTTCACCGCCAAACGACAGGTAACCGCAGGCGCCGCCATAAATACCGCGCTTGACTGGCTCCAGCTCGTCGATGATTTCCATTGCGCGCACTTTCGGTGCGCCGGACAGCGTGCCGGCGGGGAAGGTGGCTTTCAGTACATCGAGATTCGACAGGCCGGGTTTCAGCATGCCTTCCACATTCGAAACAATGTGCTGCACATGTGAATACTTTTCGATCACCAACTTGTCGGTCACTTTCACGCTTCCGGTTTCGGCAATACGGCCAATATCATTGCGCGCGAGGTCGATCAGCATGACGTGTTCGGCGATTTCCTTTGGATCAGCCAGCAGCTCCTTCGCCAGCTGGACATCCTGCTCGGGAGTCGAGCCGCGTGGTCGGGTACCTGCCAGTGGTCGGATCGTGACCTTCTTCTTGCCTTCGCCAGTCTGCTCGTTGCGCACCAAAATTTCCGGCGATGCGCCGACGATCTGCATGTCGCCGAAGTTGTAGAAATACATGTACGGCGACGGATTCAGCGAGCGCAGCGCACGATACAGCGACAGCGGCGCATCGACATAAGATTTTTTCAGACGCTGGCCGACCTGTACCTGCATCAGGTCACCGGCCATGATGTATTCCTTCGCCCGTCCGACCGCCTTCAGATAATCTTCCTTGGCAAATTCACGCAGCGTATCGGTGCGAACCGATGCCGATGTGACCGGCACATCGACTGCGCGCTTCAGCATCGCCCGCAGATCCTTCAGTCGTTGCTGCGCCCGGGAATAGGCTTCCGGTTTTGTCGGATCGGCATAAACGATCAGGTAGAGCTTGCCGGAAAGGTTGTCGATGACTGCCAGCTCTTCCGTTGCCAGCAACTGAATATCCGGCAGGCCCAGATCATCTTTCGGGGTGGAATGCGCGAGCCGCTTCTCGATATGGCGCACCGTGTCGTAGCCGAAATAACCGGCGAGGCCGCCGCAAAAACGCGGCATGCCCGGGCGAACTGCCGCCTTGTAACGCGCCTGGAATTGCGCAATGAACTCAAGCGGATTGCCTTCGTGCGTCTCCACGACTACGCCATCCTTCACCACTTCAGTTCTGGTGCCGTAGCTGCGCATCAAGGTGGATGCCGGCAGGCCGATGAATGAATAGCGGCCGAAACGTTCGCCGCCAACCACAGATTCGAGCAGGAAGGTATTCTTCCCCGCATTCTGGGGCTGCGCCAGTTTCAGGTAGAGCGTAAGAGGGGTTTCGAGGTCCGCAAAAGCTTCTGCAATCAGCGGAATACGGTTGTAGCCTTGAGCGGCCAGCGATTTGAATTCGAGTTCGGTCATGTTTCTCTCCGGGCGCTATTGTAAAACGTTCAAGCAATAGCGGGGCGATGGTGCAAAAACGGTACTGATCGGGTAAAGGTGTAGTAAAGCCGATCAGCGGCAAAGTGGGTTTATTCAGCCCAGGATTGCCAGCTTCGCCACAGCCAGGCCTCATACAGCCCGGTTATGGTTACGTTACGTTTTTTGCCGAGAAACATTATTTATGTTTGCAGTTTAAGCAGAAATGAGGTGGGCTGCGTCAAGCAGCGAGGAAACTATACCATCGGAATCGACTGTATGTATAGATTCCCCATGATTGTACCCATAAGGCACATTCAACACCCAGCAGCCCGCAGC
>DATFAZ010000031.1:0-11826 GCA_035254105.1 Noviherbaspirillum sp.
GTATCGGCTCCGCGCCATACGCGAAATCGCTGCACAACATGAACGAGAGGATGGAAAGCCAGTGTCTTGTGTTGAATCTTTTAAACATTGAATGAATCCGTGATGCGAAATAGGCGAAAGTCAGGAGTTTACTGCGAGATCACGAGGAGAAGTTGGAAACCGCCGCCTCACCTCGAAGTCAAAATAGCCCTGTCGCCGCTTTTAACGGACGCCGGGCAAATCTGCTTTATTTATTACTCAGGAGGCAATGATGTCTTCACGAATTTCCGAAGTCATGACGCGCGACGTCACCCTTATCTCGCCAGATGACAACATACAGCGCGCCGCCAAAATGATGGCCGACTGGAATGTCGGCATACTGCCTGTGTGCGAAGGCAAGACGCTGAAAGGCGTGCTTACCGACAGGGACATCGCGGTGCGTGCGGTGCCGAGCGGGAAACAGCCTGCCGATATTAAGGTATCGGAAATCATGTCCACCAACATCTTCTGGTGTTATGACGACCAGTCGGTAGGCGAGGCATTGCAGCAGATGGGCGATGTGCAAATTCGCCGGATACCGGTCGTAAACCACAGCATGGAAATCGTCGGCATCGTATCGCTCGGCGACCTGGCAACCCGCCACAAGGTCGACGTGGAAGATGCGCTTGAAAAGATTTCGACACCGTCGGAACCGAACCGGCAGGGAGCCAATCGGGGCGAACCGCAGCGCAACGCGCCGCGGCATACCTAATACCAATCCTCACCCATAACGCGACATGAAATCGCGCCTTTTTCCGTCTAGCTGCGTTGCTCGTCGTTGCAGGAGACTACCCTGCGCCTCCTCGCGCCTTGCCAGCCGAAAAAATCCATCGATTCCATTTGTCACGTCATGGATGAAGATTGGTATGGATCATTCAAAATCGAGCATATGCCCGAGTTTTTCCTGCTTCGTGCGCAGATAGCCAACATTGTGCGGCGTATGCGCAGTCAGTACCGGAATGCGCTCAACCACGTGCATGCCGGAGTCAGCGAGCTTTTGCATTTTTTTCGGATTATTGGTCATTAGGCGGATCGTCTTGACGCCTAAATGCTCAAGGATACGCGCGGCAACCTGATAGTCGCGCGTATCGACCGGCAGTCCGAGTGCCAGATTGGCTTCGACCGTATCCTTGCCCTGATCCTGCAATTGATAGGCCCGGATCTTGTTGGCCAGCCCGATACCACGTCCCTCGTGTCCCCGGAGATAGACCACCACGCCGCGGCCTTCCTCGGCGATCTTTGCCAGCGCTGCATCAAGCTGCTCGCCGCAGTCGCAGCGCTGCGAACCCAGCACGTCGCCGGTCAGGCACTCGGAATGCACGCGCACCAGCACACGTTCCTGGCCGCTGACATCGCCCTTCACCATGGCGACATGTTCGACCGTCTCACCTACCGGCTGGTACACATGGATGTGGAACTCGCCGTGCCTGGTTGGCAAAATCGAGGACGCTACATGGTCGAAAATCTTATTGGAGCCGGGGCTTGCCGGGTTTTTATCTCCGGTATTAGTCATACTGTCTGATCCTGTCTGTTTCGCATGCGGCGCCCGGATTGTAAATCAACTAGCTAAAAGACTCCGGTGCCTTTGGCTCGTCCGGTAGCGGAATCCATTCCGTTTCATCCGGTATCTTGCCGAGTTCCTGCGCACGCCATTTTTCTTTCGCCTGCTGGATAGCTTCCTTGTTGCTGGCGACGAAATTCCACCAGATAAAGCGGTCGCCGTCGAGTGGTTTTCCACCCAACAGCATGACGCGCGCCGGTGTCTTGGCCTCTATTGTAAGTTCTTGTGCCTCCGGTAGCACAGCCATATGTTGCGCCGCGAGCGCCGCGCCGCCTACCAGGATCTCGCCGTCAACCGGATAAACTGCCCTTTGCGGATATTCCGCCGGGAGCTGCAGGCGTGTACCGGCCGCCATCTCGACCGCGACATAAAACATGTCGGAAAAAGTGGTAGCCGGCGCGGTTTTGCCGAATGCAGTGCCGGCGATCACGCGCATGGAAATGCCGGGGGAAGTGATTGTCGGCAGCGTAGCCGCAGGATGATGTTCGAAAGCCGGGGCAGTCGCCTCATAGTCCTTGGGCAGGGCAACCCAGATCTGTATGCCGTGCAGCATGCCGCCCGATGCGCGCAATTCGTCCGGCGTCCTTTCCGAGTGCACAATACCCCTGCCGGCGGTCATCCAGTTCACATCGCCCGGACGGATCGCTTGCACGCTGCCGAGCGAATCACGATGCAGGATCGTGCCCTCGAACAGGTAGGTCACGGTCGCCAGCCCGATATGCGGATGCGGCCGCACATCCAGTCCGGCGCCGGTCTCGAATGCCGCGGGCCCCATATGATCGAAGAAGATAAAGGGTCCGACCAGCTTGTGCGGGTGACTCGGCAGCAGGCGCTTGACCGACAGCCCCCCGATATCCCGGACATGCGGCTTGACCAGCGCGAACGGAGAAACTGTCATGATCCAACCCTCTCGAATAAACCCAACCTCAGACTAACTTCTCAGAGCCTGTTTGAAAACCGTAGCGAGCGGCCCGAGTTTTGTCCGAGAAGCGCAATCGTACGGATGTACGATGAGCATCACAGGGCGAAAATCGGACCGCGCAGTAGGTTTCCAAACAGGCTCTCAGGCCGGTGCGTGCGTAAATACACCTTTCTGGTAATCGTTGATCGCCTGCTCAATTTCCTCGACGGTGTTCATGACGAACGGGCCGTACTGCACAACCGGTTCGCCCAGCGGACGGCCGGCAAGCAGCAGGAAGCGTGCAACGCTCCCCGATTCGCCGTCGGCCCGGATTTCGACATGATCTCCGCGAGAAAGGATGCCCGCACTCTGCGTCTTCAGGCGGCGTGGGGTGGCAGCATCGCCGATCAACAGGCTTCCTTCATACACATAGACAAACACGTTGTGATCGCTGTCGATCGGTTGCGAGAAGACACTGCCAGCCGGCAGTTCAACGTCCAGATACAGCGGATCGGTCGTCAAGCCCTGCACCGGGCCGCGAGTCATCCGGCCATCCAGTTCGACTGCCCCTGCGATCACCTTGACGCTACCACCGCCGGGCAGAGCAGCAACCGGTATTTCCGATGGTGGAATGTCGCGGTAGTGCGCCGGCTTCATTTTTTCCTTTGCCGGCAGGTTGATCCACAGCTGGAAGCCGCGCATGCGCCCTTCCTCCTGCTGCGGCATTTCCGAATGCACGATGCCGCGCCCCGCGGTCATCCATTGCACACCGCCGCTTTTGAGCTCGCCCACATTGCCGAGATGGTCTTCATGGCGCATGTGGCCGTCCAGCATGTAAGTGACGGTTTCGAAGCCGCGATGCGGATGCGCCGGAAAACCGGCAATGTAATCGCCCGGATTATCGGATGAGAATTCATCCAGCATCAGGAAGGGATCGAGCCGCGCACCCTGCCCCTGTCCGAGACTGCGGCGCAGCTTGACGCCAGCGCCGTCGGAAGTGGCAAGGCCTTCAATCACGCGTTGCAGCGCGCGGGAAGTAACGGTGGTGTTCATGGATGCTCCTTCCAGGATAAATTTTATGCAGCAGCGCGCAATGGTTGCGCCAGTTCGCGAATGACCGCCTGAGCTTTTTCCAGTGATGCCTGCTTGCGCTCTTCGCCCAGGGCCAAACCTTCAGCGTAGACGAATTCGACGTCAGTAATACCGATAAACTGCAGGAAATCGCGCAAATAAGTCGTTTGCGAATCTCGTGGGGTGCCTGCATAAGCGCCGCCACGGGAGGCAAAAATATAGGCTTTCTTTCCTTCAAGTAACCCGACAGGACCGCTCTCGGTGTATTTGAAAGTCACACCGGCGCGCGCGACATGGTCGATATACGCTTTCAGCGTCGACGGAATACCGAAGTTATACATCGGCACGCCCAGCACAAGTACGTCGGCACGGCGGAGTTCTTCGATCAGCCGGTCGGAAAAGTCGGCAACTTCCTTCTGTTCCGCAGTGCGCTCGTCCGCTTTGGCAAGGAAGGCACCAAAACTCTGGGCCGTAAGGTGAGGGATCGGGTCACTCGCCAGATCGCGCTTCACAAGTTCGGCACCGGGATTGCTGGCACGCAAATCCGCGGCGAACTGATCGGCGAGGCGAGTGGATTGGCCGTTTTCGGAAAAAATACTGGCGTTGATCTGAAGAATATTTTTCATCTAATGCTCCTTGTTGAGGTTGGTAGCTCTATTTAACTATTTAAATAACCGATAAAAAAGTAGAATAAATACACTCTATTTATCTAACCATTAGATATATGCAGGAAAACCAGTACATCACCCTCGAACAGTGGCGCACCTTGGTAGCGGTGGTCGATACCGGCGGCTATGCTCAGGCAGCGCTCAAATTGCACAAGAGCCAATCCTCAGTCACTTATGCGGTGCAAAAGATCGAATCGCTTCTTGATGTGAAGGCATTTGAAATCCAGGGCCGAAAAGCCAATCTGACCCCTACCGGGCAGTTTCTTTATCGTCGCGCCCGTGCCTTGCTCGATGAATCCGCAGCGCTGGAGCGTGCGGCGAAACGGCTGTCTGCCGGCTGGGAGGCGGAAATCCGGATAGCGTCGGAAATCATCTTTCCGACCTGGCTGCTGTTCGACTGCTTCGACCGGATAGGCAAGGAGAGCCCGCACACCCGCATCGAACTGATCGAGTCGGTGCTCGGCGGCACCACGGAAGCGCTGTTGCAGGGAGAGGTGGAATTGGCTATCGCCAGCATGGTTCCGCCCGGGTTTCTTGGCATGCCGCTGATGCGCATGCGCTTCATTCCCGTTGCCAGCCCGGACCACCCGCTGCATCAGCTCGGGCGGGAACTGACCATGGAAGATCTGCGCAGCTATCGCCATCTGGTGGTGCGCGAATCAGGTACCCGGCGCAGCACCAAGGTGGCTATTGACGTTACCCAACGCTGGACCGTCAGCCACAGTACAACGTCGATCGAAGCCGCGCGCAAGGGCTATGGTTTCGCCTGGCTCGCAGAAGAAAAAATCCGTGACGAGCTGCGCGACGGCAGCCTCAAGCCGCTGGCCTTGCGCGGCGGTGGCGAGCGCTTCGCCGAGCTGTATCTGGTCCTGGCTGATCCGGACAGCGCCGGACCGGGAACGCGCCGGCTGGCCGAAATTCTCAAAGAATCTGTCGCCCGCGAATGTATGCGGTATGACAGTAAGCCGTCAGGCACACCAGAGGCCTGAAGAAGATTTATGCTTACATATCGCCGTAGTGCAAATTGGCATAAACACGCAAGAGCGTGAATAAGCCCGTACGATAAGCTTGTACAAATTGGCACCGGCAGAACGGAAATCGCATCATGGCTGAAACAAGAACAGACTACCTGATCATCGGCGCAGGAATTGCCGGCGCCTCCCTCGCCTACTGGCTGGCGCCGCATGTGCGGGTTGTGCTGCTGGAGCGCGAAAGCCAGCCCGGATACCACAGTACCGGGCGTTCGGCTGCGCTGTTCATGGAAAGCTATGGCCCACCGCAGGTACGCGCATTGACCTGCGCCAGCCGGGCATTTCTTGAAAACCCGCCCGCCGGCTTTACCGATCACCCTATCCTGTCGCCTCGCGGCGCAATGATGGTGGCCGCCGAGGAGCAAATTCAGCTGCTCGACGAACAGGATGCTATCGTCCGCTCGGTATCCGACCATGCGAAACGCCTGGAGGTGGCGGCCGCCTGCGCGTTGGTACCGGTACTGCGGCGCGACCGCATCATCGGAGCGGTCTATGAGCCGGATGCGGCCGACATCGATGTGCATGCGCTGCATCAGGGGTATCTGCGCGGTATTCGTGCCGCCGGCGGCACGCTTGCCTGCAACGCGGAAGTCACCGCGATGGAATATGCCGGTGGCAGCTGGCGCGTGCATGCGGGCGGGACAATATATGAAGCGCCAATAGTCGTGAATGCCGCAGGCGCCTGGTGCGATGTGGTTGCGGCGCTGGCCGGCGCACAACCGGTCGGGCTGGTGCCAATGCGGCGCTCCGCGTTCACGTTTGCCCCACCGGAGAAGATGGATGTGTCTGCATGGCCGATGTTCATCGGTGTCGACGAAACCTATTACGTGAAGCCTGATGCCGGCCTGCTGCTCGGTTCTCCGGCCAATGCCGATCCGGTCGCGCCGCATGATGTGCAGGCAGAAGAGCTGGATATCGCGCTGGCGATTGACCGCATTGAAACAATGACGACGCTATCGATCCGGCGCCCCCGTCATGTATGGGCGGGACTCCGGTCTTTCGTGGGCGATGGCAGCCTGGTCGGCGGGTTCGATGCATCTGCACCGGGGTTTTTCTGGGCAGCCGGGCAAGGCGGCTACGGCATACAGTCATCTGCCGCAGCGGGCGAAGCCTATGCTGCCTTACTCATGGGCAAATCATTGCCGCAAAGAATTCTTGATTTTGGCGTTCGTGTCGATGATCTGGCACCGGCGCGTCTGCGTTGAGGCTGCGTTAACTTTAAACAATATTTCTCGGCTCTTATTCATCGCTTCGATCAAAGCTTTTATTCCTAATTTGAAGCCCGGAATAATTTCTCCATAAAAACATTTTGCTGCAGCAATAAATGCTTACGCTCTTTTGTCAAAAGACAAGGGAACGTTGAGCGCTTTCATCTTTCTAAGACACTCGAATAGTGAATTTCGAGCGGGCTGTTCTACGCAGCCCTTCTGGGGAAAGAAATCAATTGCTCAAACCTAAGATACTGCTGGTCAACGATCATCCGGCAAGCCTCCTCGCATTAAAAACCTTGCTGCGTTCTGCTCCAGCAGCGGATGAATATGACGTGGTAACAGCAAGCTCCGGCCCGGAGGCCTTGCGCGCAGTGCTGGACAGCCAGTTCGCCGTGATTCTTTTGGACGTTAGCATGCCGGGAATGGACGGTTTCGAGACGGCAAAGATCATCCATTCCCATCCGCGCTCCGCCTCTGTTCCGATCATCTTCATTACTGCGCATTACGCTGATGAAATCAACCGGCTGAAGGGTTATCAATACGGTGCGGCCGATTATCTGATCAGCCCGGTCATTCCGCAAATACTCCACAGCAAGATTGCAGTTTTTATAGACCTTGCGAAAAAAAACCTGCAACTGCAAGCGCAACGTGAAGAACTCGCCAGACTGAACCGGGACATGCAACTGCAGCAGATGCATGAACTCCAGCGCATTAATGCCGCGCTGGAGGCCGAAGTCACGGAACGCCGGCAGGCCGAACAGCGTGCGCAAGAGCTTGCAACCCGTGATCCGCTCACAGGATTAATGAATCGGCGCTCGCTGGCCGAGCAACTGGAACATGCCATATCCCGCTCCGAGCGCCAGGAACATCGTCTGGCGCTGCTGTTCCTGGATATGGACAAGTTCAAGAGCATCAATGACACCCTGGGGCATGAGACCGGCGATCAGCTTCTGCTCCAGGCTGCTGAACGCATCCGCCACGCAGTGCGTGACTCCGACATCGTAGCGCGCCTGGGCGGCGATGAATTTGTGGTGCTGATGGAAGATATTCCTTCCTATTCAGCGGCAGCCGAGGTGGCAAACAAGATCGTGAAGACGATTTCGACATCGTTCGAAATCTGCGGCCAGAGCGTGAAAACCTCCGCCAGCGTCGGCATCAGCCTGTATCCGCAGGATGGAACCACGATGCAGGCGCTCATGCGCTGCGCCGACTTGGCGATGTATCACGCAAAACAGGAGCGGCGCGGCAGCGCACACTTCTTTCATGAAGAACTCAACGCCCGCATGATCGAACGTTCGCAGCTCGAGCATGAACTGCAGCAGGCGCTGGAAAACAACGAGTTCGAGCTGTATTACCAGCCGAAGGTCGATGCCGCCACCAAGCGTATCGTCGGCCTGGAGGCTCTGTTGCGCTGGCACCACCCACGTCTGGGATTGCTGAACGGCGGGCAGTTTATCCCTGCAGCGGCGGATACCACTCAGGTTGTCTCCATCGGCGAATGGGTCATTTCTTCCGCCTGCGCCCAGGCGCGCTGCTGGCAGGACGCCGGACATCCGCTGCCATCGATACCGATCGCGGTCAATATTGCCATTCCCCAGATCTATGCCGATCTGCCCGAGGTCATTGGCAGGTCGCTGCGCAGATACGACATTGCACCTTCCAGCCTGCAGCTCGAAATTACCGAATCGCTCGTCATCCGCGATGTGGAAAAGGCGACAGCGGTGCTGCGCCAGATTAACGAAAGCGGCATCTCGATTGCGATCGACGACTTCGGCACTGGCTATTCTTCGCTCTCAGTTCTGAAGGCGCTGCCGATCGACATCCTGAAGATCGACCAGTCCTTCGTGCGCGACCTCGGCAAGAATCTTGGCGATAACGAAATCGTGGAAGCCATCGTCAACATGGCGCGCGCGCTGCACCTGCATGTGATTGCCGAAGGCGTGGAAACGGAAGAGCAGTTGCAGATTCTGCGCGATCTCGGCTGCGATGAATACCAGGGGTATTTCTATAGCAAGCCCCTTCCCGCCGCCGCTCTTGCGGAACAGCTCTTTCAGGCAGGCAACGCCTGATTCTCTCTAATACCGAACTTGCATAAGGATGTTCTGACATGGACGTACGATCCGACACGCACGACGAGCTTGATGTAAAAGCGCTCCTTGCCACCCTGACGGCACTAAAGAAGGGGCAGTTCTCGGCACGCATGCCCTCGGACCTGACCGGAATGGCCGGCAAGGTCGCCGATACGCTCAATGAGATCCTTGAAACGAACGAGAATATTGCCGATAGCATTACCACGGTCAGCCGCGTGGTCGGCCGCGAAGGTCGCCTGACCCAGCGCGCTGCCATGCCGAACGTGAACATGAGCGGTGGCTGGTCCACCATGATCAAGTCGGTCAATACGCTGATCGACGACCTCGTGCGCCCGACGACCGAGATGGCGCGCGTGATCGGTGCGGTTGCCAAGGGCGATTTGTCGCAGACCATGACGCTGGATGTGGATGGCCGCCCGCTCAAGGGCGAGTTCCTGCGCGCGGCATCGACGGCCAACACCATGGTGGAACGGCTCGGCTCGTTCGCGTCGGAAGTGACGCGGGTGGCACGCGAGGTCGGCACCGAAGGCAAGCTTGGTGGCCAGGCCAATGTGCCGGGCGTTTCCGGCACCTGGAAAGACCTGACCGATTCGGTGAACTTCATGGCGGGCAACCTGACCTCGCAGGTACGCAATATCGCCGACGTGACCACCGCGGTGGCCAATGGCGACCTGTCGAAAAAAATCACGGTAGACGTGCGCGGTGAAATCCTGCAGCTGAAGGACACGATCAATACCATGGTCGACCAACTGCGCTCGTTTGCCTCGGAAGTGACGCGTGTGGCGCGTGAAGTGGGTACCGAAGGCCGCCTTGGCGGACAGGCCAATGTGCCGGGGGTCGGCGGCACCTGGAAAGACCTGACCGACAACGTCAATTTCATGGCTTCCAACCTGACCGGACAGGTGCGTAACATCGCCGAAGTGACCACGGCGGTGGCGCGCGGCGACCTGTCGAAAAAAATCACGGTGGACGTGAAAGGCGAAATCCTCGAACTGAAAAACACCATCAATGTGATGGTAGGCCAGCTCTCGTCGTTTGCTTCGGAAGTCACGCGGGTGGCGCGCGAGGTCGGCACCGAAGGCAAGCTCGGCGGACAGGCATACGTACCGGGCGTCGGCGGCACCTGGAAGGACCTGACCGACAACGTCAACTTCATGGCATCCAACCTGACCGGTCAGGTGCGTAACATTGCGGATGTGACCACGGCGGTAGCGCGCGGCGACCTGTCCAAGAAAATCACGGTCGATGTGAAGGGCGAAATCCTGGAACTGAAGGACACGATCAACGTGATGGTGGACCAGCTTTCGTCGTTTGCGTCGGAAGTGACGCGGGTCGCGCGCGAGGTCGGCACCGAAGGCAAGCTCGGCGGACAGGCTCAGGTAGAAGGTGTAGCCGGCACCTGGAAAGACCTGACCGATTCGGTAAATTCGATGGCGGGCAACCTGACCGGACAGGTGCGCAATATCGCCGACGTGACCACAGCAGTGGCCAACGGCGACCTGTCGAAAAAGATCACGGTGGACGTGAAAGGCGAAATCCTCGAACTGAAAAACACCATCAATGTGATGGTTGACCAGTTGAACTCGTTTGCCTCTGAAGTGACGCGGGTCGCGCGCGAGGTCGGCACCGAAGGCAAGCTCGGCGGGCAGGCACAAGTAAAGGGTATCGGCGGTACCTGGAAGGACCTGACCGACAACGTCAACTTCATGGCATCCAACCTGACCGGACAGGTGCGAAATATCGCCGAAGTGACCACGGCGGTGGCGCGCGGCGACTTGTCCAAGAAAATCACGGTGGACGTCAAAGGCGAAATCCTCGAACTGAAGGACACGATCAATGTGATGGTGGACCAGCTCTCCTCGTTTGCGTCTGAAGTGACCCGGGTGGCGCGCGAGGTCGGCACCGAAGGCAAGCTCGGCGGACAGGCGAATGTTTCCGGCGTGGCCGGTACTTGGAAAGACCTGACCGATTCGGTGAATTTCATGGCGGGCAACCTGACCGGACAGGTGCGCAATATCGCCGACGTGACCACGGCGGTGGCCAACGGCGACTTGTCCAAGAAAATCACGGTCGATGTAAAAGGTGAAATCCTCGAACTGAAAAACACCATTAACGAGATGGTGGATCAACTCCGTGCATTTGCCTCGGAAGTCACGCGGGTGGCGCGCGAGGTCGGCACCGAAGGCCGCCTTGGCGGACAGGCTAATGTGCCGGGCGCATCAGGCACGTGGAAGGACCTGACCGACAATGTCAATTTCATGGCGTCGAACCTGACCGGACAGGTGCGTGCAATCGCGGCGGTGACCACGGCAGTCGCGCGTGGCGACCTGTCGAAAAAAATCACGGTGGACGTCAAGGGCGAAATCCTGGAACTGAAGGACACGATCAACGTGATGGTGGACCAGCTCTCCTCGTTCGCGTCGGAAGTCACGCGAGTGGCACGCGAGGTCGGCACCGAAGGCAAGCTTGGCGGACAGGCGCACGTCGGAGGCGCGGCCGGCACCTGGAAAGACCTGACCGACAACGTGAACTTCATGGCAGCAAACCTGACGGCGCAGGTGCGCGGCATTGCCGGGGTGGTAACGGCAGTAGCCAATGGCGACCTGAAAAAGAAGATGACCGTGGCTGCACGCGGCGAAATCGCGTCACTGGCGGACACCATCAATGAACTGACCGATTCGCTAGCCGTGTTTGCCGACCAGGCGATTACCGTGGCGCGCGAGGTCGGCGTGGAAGGCAAGCTCGGCGGCCAGGCCTCGGTGCCGGGGGCGGCGGGCACCTGGAAGGACCTGACGGAGAACGTCAACCAGCTGGCGGCGAACCTGACCACGCAGGTGCGCGCCATTGCCGAGGTGGCCACCGCGGTGACGCGCGGCGACCTGTCGCGCTCGATCCAGGTCGAGGCACGCGGCGAAGTGGCGGACCTCAAGGACAACATCAACGAGATGATCCGCAACCTCAAGGAAACCACGCAAAAGAATGCGCAGCAGGACTGGCTGAAAACCAACCTGGCGCGCTTCACCCGCCTGTTGCAGGGCCAGCGCGACCTGTCGGCGGTGACCACCTTGATCCTGTCGGAACTGGCGCCGCTGGTGTCGGCACACCACGGCGTGTTCTACATGATGAATGCGCAGGAGCAAGAGGCAAGGCTGCGCCTGATCGCCAGCTACGGCTACCGCTCCAGCAGCAAGGTGCCGCAGGCATTCGCGCCGGGCGAAGGCCTGGTTGGCCAGTGCGCGCTGGAAAAACAGCGCATCTGGCTCACCAACGTGCCG
>DATFAZ010000032.1:0-30839 GCA_035254105.1 Noviherbaspirillum sp.
CTCTTCCTGATAGCGCGAGGCCGAAGCGCCGTAACCAACTGCCAGGTCCTGCAACTGGCACTCGCCACCCTGATCGCAGATGGGGCAATCAAGCGGGTGGTTGATCAGCAGGAACTCCATGACGCTTTTCTGTGCATTGACCGCTTTGTCGCTGCTCGACCGTACAACCATGCCATTGGTCACCGGCGTTGCACACGCGGGCAAAGGCTTCGGCGCCTTTTCAACTTCAACCAGACACATGCGGCAGTTGGCCGCAATGGACAGCTTCTTGTGATAGCAAAAATGCGGGATGTAGGTGCCAAGCTTGTTGGCAGCCTCCATGACCATGCTGCCTTCCTGCACCTCAACTTTTTTGCCGTCTATTTCGATTTCAACCATGGCTCTGTTCTATGCCGTAGGGTGCGCCGTGCGCACCGGATTTATTAAACGTAAGCGGGCACGATGCAGCGCTTGTGCTCGATGTGATATGCAAACTCTTCACGGAAGTTCTTAACGAATGCACGAACCGGCATCGCAGCAGCATCGCCCAACGCGCAAATTGTGCGGCCTTGAATGTTGTCGGCTATCGTATTTAGCATGTCGAGATCGTCTGCACGACCCTGTCCATGCTCGATACGGTGCACCATACGGTACATCCAGCCGGTGCCTTCACGACAAGGCGTACACTGGCCGCAGGATTCTTCAAAATAGAAGTACGACAGGCGCAGCAACGACTTCACCATGCAACGGGTTTCGTCCATCACGATAACGGCTCCGGAACCCAGCATCGATCCAGCCTTCGCAATCGAATCGTAGTCGAGGTCGGTATTCATCATCACTTCGCCGGTAAGCACCGGTGCCGACGAACCGCCTGGAATAACAGCCTTGATCTTTTTACCGTCGCGCATGCCACCGGCAAGCTCAAGCAATTTCGCGAAAGGCGTGCCGAGTGGCATTTCATAATTGCCAGGACGCGCAACATCTCCCGAGATCGAAAAGATCTTGGTGCCGCCATTATTCGGCTTGCCTAGTGCTGCATAGGCCTCGCCGCCCATGCGCAAGATGAACGGCACTGCGGAAAAAGTCTCAGTGTTATTAATCGTTGTTGGCTTACCGTACAAGCCGAAGCTGGCAGGGAACGGCGGCTTGAAGCGTGGCTGCCCCTTCTTGCCTTCCAGGGACTCAAGCAATGCGGTTTCTTCACCACAGATGTAAGCACCATAACCATGGAATGCATGCAGCTGAAAGCTGAAATCACTGCCCATGATCTTTTCGCCGAGAAAACCGGCTGCACGCGCCTCTTCGATTGCCTGCTCGAAGCGTTCGTATTCAGCCCAGATCTCGCCGTGAATGTAATTGTAGCCAACCGTGATACCCATCGCGTACGCGCCAATTGCCATACCTTCGATCAGCGCATGGGGGTTATAACGAATGATATCCCGATCCTTGAACGTTCCCGGCTCGCCTTCGTCGGTATTGCAGACCAGGTATTTTTGCCCTGGAAACTGGCGTGGCATGAAGCTCCACTTCAAGCCGGTAGGAAAGCCAGCGCCGCCACGTCCGCGCAGCGATGAGGCCTTTAATTCAGCGATAATTTGTTCTGGCGCGATCTTTTCATTAAGGATGCGCTTCAATGCTTCATAGCCACCACGCTTGACGTAATCGGCGAGGTGCCAGTTATTCCCATCCAGACCCGCAAGGATCAAGGGATTAATGTGACGATCATGCAGGCTGGTCATTTCTTCAACTCCTCGACCAGCGAATCGATCTTATCGTTCGACATATGACTGCACATACGCTTGTTGTTAACCAGCATAACTGGAGCATCGCCGCAGGCGCCCATGCACTCACCCTCTACCAAGGTAAACTGGCCGTCTGCCGTTGTTTCCTTATAGTCGACACCCAGTTTTTGTTTCAGATAGTGTCCGGCACGCTCGCCACCCGACAATGCACACGGCAGATTGGTGCAAACCGTAATCTTGTGCTTGCCAACTGGCTTGGTGTTGTACATGTTGTAGAACGTCGCCACCTCTTGCACGGCAATTGCTGCCATGCCGATGTAGTCGGCGATGTCCTGCATCACTTCCGGAGAAAGCCAGCCCTTTTCATTCTGTGCAATAGCCAATGCGGCCATCACAGCGGACTGTCTTTGATCTGCGGGGAATTTCGCGAGTTCGCGATCGATTTTTTTGTACGCTTCTTGACTTAACAGCATATTGTCAGCCATCCGTGCGCGATGCTTTGCGCGGGTTATCGGTCAATCTCACCAAACACAATGTCTTGCGTGCCAATGATCGTTACTGCATCAGCGATCATGTGACCCTTAGCCATTTCATCCAAACCTTGCAAGTGCGCAAATCCAGGTGCACGAATCTTCATACGGTACGGTTTGTTTGCACCGTCGGAAATCAGGTATACGCCGAACTCTCCCTTCGGATGTTCGATACCTACGTAAGCTTCGCCTTCAGGCACATGGAAACCTTCAGAGAAGAGCTTGAAGTGATGAATCAACTCTTCCATGTTGGACTTCATATTCACGCGAGACGGTGGCGCCACCTTATGGTTATCCGTCATCACTGGTCCAGGGTTATTGCGCAGCCATTCGACACATTGTTTGATGATGCGATTCGACTGGCGCATCTCCTCGATGCGAACCAGGTAGCGGTCATAACAATCGCCGTTAACCCCGACTGGAATATCAAAATCAAGAAGGTCATACACTTCGTACGGCTGTTTCTTGCGCAAATCCCATGCAACACCAGAGCCGCGCAACATCGCGCCAGTAAAGCCCATCGCCATTGCACGCTCCGGCGATACAACACCAACACCAACCAGACGCTGCTTCCAGATACGATTATCCGTCAGCAAAGTCTCGTACTCATCGACATAGCCCGGAAAACGATTCGTAAAATCTTCGATGAAGTCGAGCAGCGAACCCTGACGATTTTCATTCAGCTGCTTGATCGCTTTCTCATTGCGAATCGCATTTGCCTTGTACTGGGGCATAGAATCCGGCAAGTCGCGATAGACACCGCCCGGACGGTAATAGGCTGCGTGCATGCGCGCGCCCGATACCGCTTCATAACAATCCATCAGATCTTCGCGCTCGCGGAATGCATACAGGAACACCGCCATTGCGCCGACGTCCAGACCATGCGCCCCTATCCACAATAAATGATTCAGGATACGGGTAATCTCATCAAACATCACACGGATATATTGCGCACGCAGCGGCACCTCAATGCCCAGCAATTTCTCGATTGCCAGCACGTAGCCATGCTCATTGCACATCATCGACACGTAGTCGAGGCGGTCCATGTACGGCACTGATTGCAAAAATGTCTTTTGCTCCGCCAGCTTTTCAGTCGCCCGATGCAACAATCCGATATGCGGATCAGCGCGCTGAATAACTTCACCATCCAGCTCAAGCACAAGACGCAAAACGCCGTGTGCCGCAGGATGCTGCGGACCGAAGTTGAGAGTGTAGTTCTTAATCTCAGCCATTATTTCATCCCGTATTTTTCTTCGCGAATCACACGCGGCGTAATTTCACGCGGCTCGATCGTCACGGGCTGGTAAATCACTCGCTTCTGTTCGGGGTCATAGCGCATCTCCACGTATCCGGAAACGGGGAAGTCTTTACGGAATGGATGCCCAATGAAGCCGTAGTCGGTGAGAATGCGGCGCAGGTCGTTATGCCCCTCAAACAGAATTCCGAAGAAATCAAACGCCTCACGCTCATACCAGTTAGCCGACGTCCAGATTTCCGTAATCGACGAAACCACAGGCAACTCATCATCCGGAGCGAACACACGCACCCGCACACGCCAGTTATGAGTAACCGACAACAAATGAGAGACCACTGCGAAACGAGGCCCCTCCCACACACCGTCGCCATATGTCGAGTAGTCGACGCCGCACAGATCGATTAATTCTTCGAAACGCAAATCGGCATGGTCGCGCAATACACGCATCGCCGACAGATAGTCGGATGCTCCGACAACTAGCGTCACTTCACCCAGCGCAACAGTCAGGCTCCGGAGTTGCTCGCCCAAGGCACTACGCAAGGCGGCTTCAAGGGTTTCTATTTTCGTCGTCATAAGTCTTGTCTACGAGACCGCCCTAGCGTGCAATCGTATTGGTTCGCTTGATCTTGTTCTGCAATTGCATAATGCCGTAAAGCAGCGCCTCGGCAGTTGGTGGACACCCTGGCACGTACACATCGACCGGCACAATACGGTCACATCCACGCACTACAGAGTAGGAATAATGATAATAGCCGCCACCATTTGCACAGGTGCCCATCGAAATCACCCAGCGCGGCTCAGCCATCTGGTCATATACCTTGCGAAGCGCTGGCGCCATCTTGTTGCACAACGTGCCAGCGACAATCATCACATCTGACTGACGGGGAGACGGGCGAAACACAATACCAAAGCGATCAAGGTCATAACGCGACGCACCTGCATGCATCATCTCGACAGCGCAGCAAGCCAAGCCAAACGTCATCGGCCACAACGACCCCGTACGAGTCCAGTTGATCAGCTTGTCGGCGGTCGTCGTGACAAAACCTTCGTTCAGTACACCTTCAATTGACATGACTTACTCCCAATCCAGAGCGCCCTTCTTCCATATGTACCAGAACCCAACAACGAATTCAGCGATAAACACCATCATCGTCACAAAGCCTGACCATCCGAGGTCGCGCATGGCAACACCCCAGGGGAAGAAAAATGCCGTTTCCAGATCGAACAAAATAAACAGAATCGCAACCAAGTAATACCGCACATCAAACTTCATGCGCGCGTCCTCGAATGCCTCGAAACCGCACTCATAGGGAGAGAGTTTTTCAGCATCGGGCTTGTGTGGCGCAAGCACGCGCCCCAGCACCTGCGGGACGATACCAACGCCGATACCGACAAGAATGAAAAGAAGAACGGGGAAGTAGTTTTCGAGGTTCACGATATAGACAGGATGTTGGTTAGTTGAATGATTTGCAAATCAACCCAAGATTCCTCGATAAAAAGCCAGCTCAGGAACACCCCCTTGCTGGCCTTATTTTGTTGGTGCCGACGGCGAGACTCGAACTCGCACAGCTTTCGCCACTACCCCCTCAAGATAGCGTGTCTACCAATTTCACCACGTCGGCTCAAAGACTGCTATTTTACCCTGCTTTATGTGGTTTGTTCAACGCACAATTATCGTAAATCAAGACGACAATCAATTATTTTGGTATCTGATTGCTCTGCTCATTCAGCACACCGGAAGAAGGAGCGGGCGCGCCCTGCGGAACAGCAGGCGCATTTGCCGATGGTGACGGAATCTGAGGAGCCGTTGATGCCGGCGCGACCGGCAAATTCTCCATCACGCCAGCATTTACAGCAGAGCGCTTGTTACCAACGAATGCGAGCGCCAAGGTAGCAGCAAAGAAGATGGCAGCAGCGACTCCCGTTGATTTCGACAGAAAATTGGATGACCCAGTCGCACCGAACAAACTCCCGGAGGCGCCCGATCCGAACGCTGCCCCCATATCAGCGCCTTTTCCATGCTGAAGCAAGACAAGTCCAATAATCACCAAGGCGGACACCACCTGAAGCACAACGATGAAAGTATGCAAAGCGTTCATTAAATATTTTCCAATCTAAGATTATTTCTCTGGCTGCGCATTCATGCAGCTTTAATGATTGCCAAGAAATCAGCAGCCTTTAGCGACGCGCCACCGATAAGACCGCCATCAATATCAGCCATCCCCAACAAGTCCTTGGCATTATCCGGCTTCATGCTGCCACCATAAAGAATTTGCACGGTCTCTGCCGCAACTGCACTCTTTGCAGCCAAGCGCGAACGCAACATGGCATGAACATCCTGAGCCATTTGCGGGGTCGCCGTTTTCCCCGTGCCGATTGCCCACACAGGCTCATAAGCGACAACAATTTTCTCGACATCCGCGACATCGATCGCGGCCAACACCGCATCAATCTGCCGACCAACAACCGCCTCGGTCTGCCCCGATTCGCGCTCTGCCAATGTCTCGCCCACACACACAATGGGCGTAATGCCTGACTTAAGCGCACGAAGCGTTTTCTTTGCCACCAACTCATCGCTTTCGCCGTGATACGAACGACGTTCGGAATGCCCGACAATCACATACGAACAACCGAAATCCTTGAGCATCGAAACGGAGACTTCGCCCGTATAGGCACCGGATTCATGCTCTGAAATATCCTGACCACCCCACAAAATGACAGTCCCATTCAGAATTGACTGACATTGAGCGAAATATGGCGCAGGCGCACAAACCGCTACTGAACAACCCACCTGACCGAGTTCGGACTTAAGCCCGTCTAACAAAGCGGCGTTGGCAGCCAGGCTGCCATTCATTTTCCAGTTACCGGCAATAAGTTTGCGACGCATAGGAGCCTAAAATTTCAATAACTTTTAATTTTAGCGCGGCGCAACATACATGGTCAACGCAAAGCGAAAAATTGGACTCTTTCAAAATGCCCGATGTTCCGCAATCACCCAAAAAATCCATTCATTGAAGCTATTCGACCTCCAGAATAATTTTCCCAATATGCATGCTCGATTCCATTAATACATGCGCTTGGGCGGCATCTTGCAGTGGAAAAGTCTTATAGATAACCGGCTTGATCTTGCCGGCTTCGATTAATGGCCATACGTGCAGATGCAATTTTTCCGCGATGCGGGCTTTGAACTCTATCGAACGTGGCCGTAGTGTTGATCCCGTGATTGTCAACCGCCGGCGCAAGATCTGTCCGAGATCGACCGTTGCTTTTGCTCCGCCCAACAGAGCAATAAGCGCGATACGCCCGTCATCAGCAAGGCATTTGAGCTCCCGTTCCACATAATTTCCGCCGACCATATCAAGAATGACATCAACTCCCTTACCATTGGTTTCGTCTTTAATCACCTCGACAAAATCCTCGGTTTTATAGTTGATGCCCCGAGTCGCACCGAGTGTTTCGCACGCACGGCATTTTTCCTCAGTGCCGGCGGTTGCAAATACAGCGTATCCTAACGCGGTCGCTATTTGGATGGCTGTGACACCAATGCCCGATGTCCCGCCTTGCACCATCAGGGTCTCTGCTCCCGCAAGATGCGCCCGATCAAAAACATTGCTCCAGACAGTAAAAAACGTCTCAGGCAATGATGCCGCCTCCACCAAGCTGAGACCTTTCGGCACTGGCAAGCATTGTTGCAGCGGTGCTGCACAGTATTCAGCGTAACCGCCTCCCTGGACGAGGGCGCAAACAAAATCACCTTTTTTTAGTACGCTACCCGACAAATCGCCGTCGACAATCTCGCCGGCAATCTCAAGGCCAGGCAGATCCGACGCGCCTGAAGGCACCGGGTAATGTCCCATGCGCTGCAATACATCAGGCCGATTAATGCCTGCCGCACGTACCCGGATGAGTACTTCTCCGGGTTTTAACGAGGGAACAGGTCTTTCACAAAGCTGCAACACATCCGGAGCGCCCGGCCGCACAATCTCGATTGCTTTCATAGAGCCCCTTCCATTTTTCAATTAGCCCTTCCGGCTAAAGGCATATTCACCCCAAATTGTCGCCCAGGCGCCATCACGTAATGCAAAGCACGCAATGAATCGCGCCGCGCGTCTTACGTCAAATTCAAAACAAAAAGTTCTTGTTCTGCAGACTTGCGACCGGCTGCATTATCAATGAAGTTCTTGTTACTTTTGTTTTCTATTTTTACAAAAGCAGCAGGAACCAATTGACGCAATTCATTTCCAAACGGAAATATCGTTGTGAATGGGCCAATACCATGCGTCATAAGATTACTTCAAAGCCGTCAGACAAATACACAGGAACCGAGTTGTCCTTATGGACGAGCAATCAACGTTTAAATGCGCCGTCCGAACGTTTTCATCAGTCGTTTTTTGACCTGCACACGCCTTGGGAACAAGCCACATTAAATAGCAATTTTCCCGGTGGTGCGCCTAATGTATTGGTTAATCCCTCCAACGCCAGGAAAGCCAGCGAGCTACGCTGGAGTATGCAAGATAAGAATGCAAAAAACCCTCGCCGGAACGTGCATGAAATCTTCAAAAGCACATTAGATACATTAGATGTCCATGTACCTCAAAAGACAACAAAATACGTGAAGGATGCAATGCCTGCCTGGCAGCGGGAGGAAGCTAATTGCAGATTTGCTGAACGGGATATCGAGCCCCCTGCCGTTCGCATGTCCGATACCAGTCCTGAAAGCAGTGAATGCAAACAAATCGAAAAGAAATCTGCCCGCCTGCAGAATTTGCATATGATGGCATACAGGGCAAATCAAGCCTTTGTGCGACTTCACGACAGCGACAGGTTACTAAGCGAGGTTTGTCGCATAGCGGTCGAGTGTGCTGGTTTCGATATGGCATGGGTCGGATTGATCAATCAACGCCAGAACAAACTCTTGCCTGCTGCCATGTGCCGCAGCAAAAAAATCTCAAACGAAAACAGTGCGTCGGTCGCCAAATCAATCGAGGAGCCGCACGAAGCATCCATAGGCGCTCTTAAGGAAAACAGGGCACATATTTACAACGGCTCGCTCGGCATCTTTCCTCTGCGCTTATCCGGACAATCCATAGGCGCGCTGAATTTGCACGCGCCAGCAGCCGATTTTTTTGATGCCGATGTGATTGGCCTTCTCACAGAAATAGCCAACAATCTTTCGTTCGCACTTGACAGTTTTGAGCGCGAGGCGCAACGCAAGCAAAGGGAAGCCGCATTGGCAGAGCGCGAAAAATTTAACAGCGCGATGTTAAGTGCGGTTCCCGACTCTATTGTCACCATCGGCCAACACGGAGAAATCATCAGCTTCAATCGAGCCGCGGAGCTCGCATTCGCTTATCAATGCGAAGAGGTTCTTGGCAAAAATTTTCTCGACGCCCTAATTGCCTCCGAATCCCGCGACGAAGTCCAACGCGACATCAATCACTTTTTTACCGGCGCCGAAAGTCCGACCTCCATTCACAGGATTGAATCCAAAGCGATCCGGTCCGGCAGTGGGGCCGTGTTTCCTATTGAGCTCACTATCGTTCCGCTGATTCACCAGAACGAACCGTGTCTGGCCGCATTTATTCGAGACATATCCAGGGAAAAGCGGGCCGAAGCACTCCAATTGGAACAGAACCGCATATTGCACCTTATAGCTACTGGAGTAATGCTGCGCGAGATTTTGATTGAGATTACCCGGTTCGCTGAAAAGCAGTCCGACGGACGACTTTGCACCATCCTCCAGCTCAATGATACGGGGGGCAAGTTCGTTGGAGAGGGTGCTGCAAGGTGCGATTTGACCCTGAAGCACGGATTAAAGACTTGTTCTTCCTGGCCGATTTTCGGCAAGGATGGAAAAACACTCGGAACCTTTACACTTCACTTGCCCGACACGACGGAGCCAACACCGGATGATCACCAAGTAGCCAGAATTTGCTCGAAGCTTGCTGGCATTGCAATCGAGAGTCGCACGTCCGAAGAAAGGATTAGGTATCTGGCACACTATGACGGATTGACGTCCTTGCCAAATCGTTTTTTGTTTGAAGAGTATCTGGATGTGGCGCTACATCACGCTCAGCGCGCGGGCAACAAGTTTGCCTTGCTCTTTGTAGATCTGGACAAGTTCAAGGAGATCAATGACACGCTTGGACACGAGGCGGGGGACCAGGTGCTGCGGGAAATTGGCACACGGATGCGCAATTGCCTTCGCCATACAGACAAAATCGCCCGAATGGGTGGTGATGAATTCTATGTTCTGATTGAAGACCTGAATGAGAGCCACTATGCGGCCGATATCGCGCAAAAGCTTCTTCAGGAAATCGTCCGGCCTGTTGTTATCCGGGGCAAGGAATGCTATGTGAGCGCGAGCATCGGTATCAGCCTTTACCCCGACGATGGCGACAGCTCTCAAGCTTTGCTACATAACGCCGACAAGGCAATGTATCGCGTCAAAAATGTCGGAAAGAACGGCTATCAGTTCTTTTCATCGAATGATCCACATCAGCTTCCGCAGTAATTGCCCAAATGCTTTCATCTGCCAGGCAGCATCAACAATACACCGGTAAAGAGGGGCTGGTCGAGCTTCCTGCAAGAAGGCGACTCACAAATACATAGGATAAAAAACCGCCCGGGCTTTCGCTGCGGGCGGTTCTGCTTGCTGTTGCTACAGCGGCGTCGATTACTGCTGTTGCGGTTGAGCGGCGGCTGCCTCTTCCGCTGCGGCCTTCATCGAGAGCTTCAGGCGGCCGCGATCGTCGGTTTCCAGCACTTTCACGCGCACTTGCTGGCCTTCCTTCAGGTAATCCGCTACGGCATTAACGCGCTCGTTCGCGATCTGGCTAATGTGCAGCAAACCGTCTTTGCCCGGCATGACCTGCACGATCGCACCGAAATCCAGCAGCTTGAGTACGGTACCGTCATAGGTCTTGCCAACTTCGACGGATGCAGTCAGCTCTTCAATGCGGCGCTTGGCTTCCTGGCCGGCGGCAGCATCAACAGAAGCGATTGTAACCACGCCTTCATCGCTGATATCGATCTGTGTGCCGGTTTCCTCGGTCAGCGCACGAATTACTGCGCCGCCTTTGCCAATCACGTCGCGAATCTTTTCAGGATTGATCTTGATGGTAATGAGACGCGGTGCGAAATCAGACAACTCGGCTTTACCATGGGGCATAGCTTCCTGCATCTTCGCGAGAATATGCAGACGGCCTTCCTTGGCTTGAGCCAAAGCGACTTGCATGATTTCCTTGGTAATGCCCTGGATCTTGATATCCATCTGCAGCGCGGTAATGCCGCCAGCAGTACCGGCCACCTTGAAGTCCATGTCACCCAAGTGATCTTCATCGCCGAGAATATCGGTCAGCACGGCAAATTTGCCGCCATCCTTGATCAGGCCCATGGCGATACCAGCGACATGCGCCTTCATCGGCACACCCGCATCCATCAGCGCCAGACAGCCGCCGCATACCGATGCCATCGACGATGAGCCGTTGGACTCGGTGATTTCGGAGACCAGGCGTACGGAGTAACTGAACTCGTCCGGCGACGGCAACGCAGCTTGCAATGCGCGCTTGGCCAGGCGGCCATGGCCGATTTCACGACGCTTCGGCGTGCCAACACGACCTGTTTCGCCTGTTGCAAACGGCGGCATGTTGTAATGGAGCATGAACCGATCGGAATATTCGCCCATCAGCGCATCGATCTTTTGCTCGTCGCGTGCGGTTCCGAGAGTCGCCACCACCAGTGCCTGAGTCTCACCACGTGTGAACAAGGCGGAACCATGGGTACGCGGCAGCACGCTGTTGCGGATGCTGATCGGGCGAACCGTGCGCGTATCGCGACCATCAATGCGTGGCTCACCATCGAGAATCTGCGAACGTACAATCTTCGCTTCCAGGTCAAACAGGATGCCGCCGACTTCCGCTGCGTCCGGTGCTGCCGCGCCGACCGAGGCCGCCTCAGCTGCCAGTGCGGCATTGACCTCTGCCGTTACTGCATTGAGCTTTGCAGTACGCGCCTGCTTGTCCTTTGTCTGGTATGCATCACGCAATTTCGCTTCGGCGAAATGCGTCACACGGGAAATCAATGCGTCATTTTTCGGCGCCGGCTTCCACTCGACTTCCGGCTTGCCGCCATCACGCACCAACTCATGAATGGCGTCGATCACTGCCTTCATCTGCTCATGGCCATACACCACGGCACCCAGCATCACTTCTTCCGACAACTGATTGGCCTCGGACTCCACCATCAGCACTGCTTGCTCGGTACCTGCAACCACGAGGTCCATCTGCGATTTGGCAAGCTGCGAGGCAGTCGGGTTCAGTACATACTGGCCATCAATGTAGCCGACGCGTGCAGCGCCCAGCGGGCCACTGAACGGAATACCGGCAACGCAGATGGCTGCGGATGCACCGATCATCGATGCGATATCCGGGTCGATTTCCGGATTAACGGACAGGACATGCACAATGACCTGCACTTCATTCAGATAGCCTTCCGGGAACAGCGGGCGAATCGGGCGGTCGATCAAGCGCGAGGTCAGCGTTTCCTTTTCGGACGGACGACCTTCACGTTTGAAAAAGCCCCCCGGAATGCGTCCGGCAGCATAGCTTTTCTCGACATAATCAACGGTCAACGGAAAAAAATCCTGGCCCGGCTTGGCATCTTTCCTTGCCACGACGGTCGCCAATACGACGGTGTCATCAATTGACACGAGCACAGCGCCAGATGCCTGACGAGCTATCTCACCAGTCTCCAGCGTGACAGTATGCTGACCGTACTGGAAGGTCTTGGTAACTTTATTAAACACGGTGTTTCCTTTCTATTTTTGCCGACAGATTTTCAGGCGCTGTCGTTCACCTCACCACAGGAGACACATCACGCATGACCTGCCTCCTTTACTACTGAAACTGCAAACCGCCAAATGACAAAATGCCTGCATCAGCAGGCTGACGCAGGCATTTTGACTATAAACCGAGCAAATATCGCAACTAAATTACTTGCGCAGGCCGAGCTTCTCAATCAGTGCACGATAACGATTAACGTCTTTCCCCTTCAGGTAGGAGAGCAGACTTTTACGGCGATTAACCATCATAATCAAGCCGCGACGGGAGTGGTGATCCTTGGCGTGGGCTTTGAAATGGCCATTGAGCTCATTGATACGCGCGGTCAGCAATGCAACCTGGACTTCCGGGGAACCGGTATCGTTCTTGCCGCGTGCGTTATCCGCAATGATGGCGGCCTTGTTAATATTTTCGACTGACATGAGTACCTTTCACATGCGGTGTGTAGAGTCACAACCCCATACACCGTGAACAATTAATAAAACTTGGCCAAAATCGACCAAGACGCGCAGTATATCGGAAATGACCCGCTTATTCAAACACTTACAGACTTTTCTATAATGATCTTTGTGGGTTGGCACATTTGGAAGAGTGCCTTAGATAATTGCAACTTTTCTGTAAAAAAGAATTTTTTAAACCCCCTACGTCTCCCGAGAACCGGAGAAAGAAGATGAAATTTCTTTCACGCTTTCTGCTTGCTGCATTCCTGCCAATCCTCGGCGCGTGCTCAGTTTTTATTCCTGCGCCTGTCAACGTGGGCGATTCCGAGGCGGATGTCCTGGCAAAACGTGGGCAACCTACTCATCGCTACGAGGATGGCAAATCTCATTTGCTGGAATATGCGTTAGGGCCTTGGGGGCAGCGGACTTATATGGCGCGCATAGGCCCGGACAACAGAGTTATTTCTTTTGAACAAGTTTTAACAACTCAGAAGTTCGCAACCCTTAAGGTCGACGTAGCCACCAAAAATGATGTTTTGCACACGATTGGAAGTCCGAGTGAAACCGATTATCTTTCATTGAGTGACCTGGAGGTTTGGTCCTATCCGTATAAGGAGAATGACGTATGGAATTCGATCATGCATGTCCATTTTGATCGGGCCGGCATTGTGCGAAAAATGCTCAATGCCCCGGACCTGCGTTTCGATCCGGATCAGCGCTTTCCCTTCAATATGTTGCGAAGATAACCCTGCTTTCTTTTCTTTTTCTCGCTACTGGATTTTTGCGCAATCAAAATAAAAAAGCGCCTGGATGTACAGGCGCTTTTTTCTCGTGACACAGATCACAACTGCGGATTAAGTTTTTCCGCTTTCGAATGCAGTTTATTCAAAGCCGACAAATACGCCTTTGCCGATGCGACGACGATATCGGGATCTGCGCCCACACCATTCACAATACGCCCGGCTTTTGACAAGCGCATCGTGACCTCGCCTTGCGATTGCGTCCCGGTAGTAATCGCGTTTACCGAGAATAACAACAACTCCGCGCCGCTCTTTGCCTCTGCTTCGATCGCATTCACCGTTGCATCCACCGGGCCATTGCCCTGCCCTGAGCAAGTTAATTCCTTTCCGCCCATGGTAAACACGACTTTCGCCGCTGGCTTCTCTCCGGTTTCGGAATGCTGGGACAGTGATACGAAACGGTAGTGCTCATTGTCATGCGAATGCTGCTCATCCGACACCAAAGAGATGATGTCTTCATCAAAGATTTCCGACTTGCGGTCGGCCAGCTCTTTGAAACGCGCAAAGGCTGCATTCACTTCCGTTTCCGAATCCAGCTCGATGCCCAGTTCGTCAAGGCGCTGTTTGAACGCATTGCGGCCGGATAATTTGCCCAGAACAATTTTGTTGGCGGACCAGCCTACATCTTCGGCTCGCATGATTTCATAGGTATCACGCGCTTTCAGCACGCCATCCTGATGGATGCCGGATGCATGCGCGAATGCGTTTGCCCCCACTACCGCCTTGTTTGGCTGCACCGCAAAGCCGGTGATCTGCGATACCAATTTTGAGGCCGGCACAATTTGCGTCGTATCGATAGAAAGATCCAGCTTGAAGTAATCCTTGCGCGTCCTGACTGCCATTACGACTTCTTCCAGCGCTGTATTGCCGGCGCGCTCTCCCAAGCCGTTGATCGTGCACTCAACCTGCCGTGCGCCACCGATCATAATGCCGGACAAGGAGTTGGCAACGGCCATGCCAAGATCGTTATGGCAATGCACTGACCAGATCGCTTTGTCGGAATTCGGGATTCGCTCGCGCAAGGTCTTAATCATGTTGCCATACAGCTCAGGCACTCCATAACCAACGGTATCAGCGAAATTAATGGTTGTGGCACCTTCAGCAATCACCCCTTCAATGACCCGGCAGAGAAAATCCATTTCCGAACGACTGCCATCCTCGGGGCTGAACTCGACATCATCAGTAAACTGACGCGCAAACCGCACAGCCTGCCTAGCCTGTTCGTATACTTGGTCCGGAGTCATGCGCAGCTTCTTTTCCATATGCAGCGGAGACGTAGCGATAAACGTATGAATACGCTTCCTCGCCGCTGGCGCAAGTGCTTCAGCTGCACGCGAAATATCGCGATCATTTGCACGTGACAGCGAGCAGACTGTCGAATCCTTGATGATGCCTGCGATAGCCTTGATTGCCTCAAAGTCCCCCGGGGATGCGGCGGCAAAGCCTGCTTCGATCACATCTACACGCAGACGCTCAAGCTGCTTTGCGATGCGGATTTTTTCATCCTTGGTCATCGATGCGCCGGGCGACTGTTCGCCATCTCGCAAGGTGGTATCGAAAATAATCAATTTGTCGGCCATGCTGCACTCCTTTAGGAAAATTCAGTGTTTTTGAATGGTTTTTCGCCTGCCCTTGCCATTATCGACATGAGCCTAAAACTGCACGAATTGTGGGGGTATGGGATTTAGCGCGCGTTAACGCACTAGTAGGAACAGCGGCAGCAGGCCTAGCAAAAGGCTGCTGAAAGAAGCGGAGGCAGAAATATAAATTTCGCGAGACATGCGAAAAACTATAAGCGGAATTATGGAAAAGTGCAACTGTTTGATATCCAAGCTCTTTTTCTTGTCATTTCCATAGCAAGCGCATGAACTCCCTGCTTGGGTCAGGCGATCACCGCAGCAACTGCCCCACCCATTGGCAAGGAATTACTGCCCCCAAGCCGGAACCAATACAAAACCGCAAGGATCCGGCCTGCCCTATCCCCTCTTCCTCATGGTTTAAAGCCAGTTACCCCTTTTCCTCCGGCGCCACGTTTTCTGTATCAATAATGCTCACTGGCTTCCCTTTGAATAAGCGCCAGAAATAAATAATATAGCCGGACAGTCCATAGAGAACGAACATGCCGAATAAAACTTTTGGCGGGTCACTCGATATCAGGACGAAGACAAGGACAATCAGAAATATCGCGATGAACGGTACCGATTTACGGAAGTTCACTTCCTTGAAGCTGTAAAACGGTACGTTCGTTACCATCGTCAGTCCCGCATATAAGGTGATGGTCCATGAGAACCAGCTCAGCTCGGGGCCAGTAAAGCGCAAATCATCCATCAGCCACACAAATCCCGCGACAAGCGCAGCGGCTGCCGGGCTGGGCAAACCTTGAAAATAGCGCTTGTCGACTACGCCGATATTGGTATTGAAGCGCGCCAGTCGAAGTGCAGCACCAGCACAGTAAACAAACGCTGCCAGCCAACCGAGCTTGCCCATCCCTCTAAGCGACCATTCGTAAACAACCAGAGCCGGCGCTGCGCCAAAGGACAGCATGTCCGACAAACTATCGTATTGCGCGCCAAATTCACTCTGCGTATTAGTCAACCGCGCTACACGACCATCGACACTATCCAGCAGCATCGCGGCAAAAATCGCTACTGCCGCATAGTCGAATTTCAGGTTCATCGCCATTACGATGGCAAAGAAACCGCAGAACAGATTGGCGGTGGTAAATGCATTTGGTAACAGGTAGATGCCGCGTCGACGAGGTGCAGGTGGGGATTCTTGATTATCATTTTCAAACTGCTGCCCGTTGTAGGATGTACGCTTGTTCAGACGCCCTACTCGCGGAAATAATCCGGCTTTACTCTTCGCTTTGCGACGATTAAAGGTTGCCATGCCAATTCCGTTTCAATGATGGTACAAAAAATAAGATCACAATTTAATCAAGATCGTTTCAGTCGTGAACTCGTTTTCCCTTAGCACCGGCGCCTTGCGCAAATGGCACACAAGTATCGACGGGAAAGCTGAAACGCATAAAGTTATAGCCGTTATACGACCATGAATGAGCTGGAACATACAGCCACGACGACAGCGGCCCTATAAAGATGCCAGCTCTTATGAGCAAGGATAAGGGAGAACAATTTTCAACTTCGTTCTGTTTCAATTGTGAAAAGTAAAAGCGTGGCTATTCTAGACGAGCATTGAATAAATGTAACCTTGGCATGCGTTCCTACTTAAAGCGCACCCTCCCGACCACGCGCATTCCAAGAGTTGTCTCACCCGGCTCAAAACTCGGCTCTTCCACCTGCGCCGCTTCGGCGACAGAAGAGCGCATTGCTTTCGCTGCATAGGCTTCCTGTGGAGGCGCATAAGCACCGGAAGCCTCAAAGTCTATGGTATCGATCATCGCATCCGACACATTCCGATTCATTGCTTTGGCAATCGCGGCAATGCGCTCCGTAAGATTTCCATATGCAGCGGCAATACGTTGCTCTTCCAATTTTTTACTGGTTGCATCCATCAAACCAAAATGTAAGTCATTGAGTGCAAGTACTCTCTGTGCAGCCGCTACGGTGTTGGGCAAGTCACGCAAATTTGAAGTTGTGAATTCAAGATACTGACCGACGCGCCAACTTACCGGCTGCCTCGTCTTGCTGCTGTGACGAGGCTGACCAGGCTCGTCAGGATAGACAGGATATGTGTAGTAGCCTCTGGTCCGGGATGTTGCGTATGGATCCCCTCTCTTGAGGATATCCATTCCCTGTTTCATTTTCTGATTAACCCGGGATGCCGCAACTGCCTTGTCCTTATCCTGCTCTTCGATCATAAAGGTGGCACGCGCCTCGTCATTAGGATGCTTAACTTCTCCGAATGCAGGGACAACAACCAATGCACCGCTGGTTTGAATGGGAATTTGCTGTTCTGCCGCAACCGGTCCGCCGGCAAGGGCAAGCAAGAAAAAACATGACGCAAGTCGGCTCATCAGTTTCTCCAATAAAAAGTGGGGCCACACTTTCGTGTAGCCCCACTTATTTTACTCACACAAGTATGCTTATTGTGTTTAATCAAGAAGACGAACTTAGTTCTTCGACTGATCTACCAGCTTGTTTTTCTTGATCCAAGGCATCATCGCACGCAGTTTTTCACCAACTTGCTCGATCTCGTGCTCTGCAGTCAGGCGACGACGGGAAATAAGTGTCGGTGCACCGGCTTTGTTTTCCAGAATAAAGCTCTTCGCATATTCACCAGTTTGAATATCTTTCAGACACTGGCGCATTGCGTTCTTGGTGTCTTCGGTCACAACGCGCGGGCCGGTTACGTACTCGCCATATTCAGCATTGTTCGAGATCGAGTAGTTCATGTTGCCAATGCCGCCTTCATAGATCAGGTCGACAATCAACTTCAGTTCATGCAGACACTCGAAATATGCCATTTCCGGTGCATAGCCCGCTTCCACCAGTGTTTCAAAACCAGCCTTGATCAGTTCGACCGTGCCACCGCACAGCACGGCCTGCTCGCCGAACAAGTCGGTTTCAGTTTCTTCGCGGAAGTTGGTTTCAATAATGCCTGCACGACCACCGCCGTTGGCCATCGCATAGGACAAAGCGATGTCGCGCGCACTGCCGGATTTATCCTGATATACCGCGATCAGGTGAGGCACGCCACCACCTTGGGAGTAGGTGCCACGCACAGTGTGGCCCGGAGCCTTCGGCGCAACCATGATGACGTCAAGATCGGCACGCGGCACAACTTGACCGTAGTGAACGTTGAAACCGTGGGCAAATGCCAGCACTGCGCCTTGTTTGGCATTCGGCGCAACATTTTCATTGTAGACCTGAGCGATATTCTCATCCGGCAGCAGGATCATGATGACGTCAGCAGCTTTAACCGCTTCATTGACTTCAGCGACATTCAGGCCGGCATTCTTTGCCTTTTCCCAGGAAGCGCCGCCTTTACGCAGACCGACGGTGACTTTGCAGCCTGAGTCATTCAGGTTCAATGCATGCGCATGGCCTTGCGAACCATATCCAATGATGGTGACGTTCTTGCCTTTGATGAGGGACAGGTCACAGTCTTTATCGTAGAAAACTTTCATTAATCTTCCTAATTTTGGTTAAGTAGCTAATTGTTGATATTTAAACTTTGAGGATACGCTCGCCACGGCCGATGCCAGAACCGCCGGTACGGACCGTTTCCAGAATCGCGGTACGGTCGATTGAATCGATGAAGGCATCAAGCTTGGATTTATTACCCGTCAATTCGATCGTGTAAGTCTTCTCGGTAACATCGATGATGCGGCCCCGGAAGATGTCGGCAGTGCGCTTCATTTCCTCACGTTCCTTGCCGACCGCACGAACCTTGATCAGCATGAGTTCGCGCTCAATGTGCGAACCCTCGGTCAGATCGACGACTTTGATAACTTCAATTAAGCGATTCAGGTGCTTGGTAATTTGCTCAATTACATCATCGGAACCGGTCGTCACAATCGTCATACGCGACAGGGTCGCGTCTTCAGTCGGCGCTACTGTCAGGGTTTCGATGTTGTAGCCGCGAGCAGAAAACAGACCGACCACACGCGACAAGGCACCGGCTTCATTTTCAAGCAAAACAGAAATGATATGACGCATTACAGATCCTCCGAACCCAAGAGCATTTCAGTCAAGCCTTTACCGGCTTTCACCATCGGCCAGACGTTTTCGGTTTGATCGGTAATGAAGTTCATGAACACCAGCTTGTCCTTCATGCCGAATGCTTCCTTCAATGCCCCTTCGACATCGCCCGGCTTTTCAATCTTCATGCCGACGTGCCCGAAAGATTCCGCAAGCTTGTTGAAGTCCGGCAGGGAGTCCATATACGACTCGGAATAGCGCGAGCCGTAGTCGATCTGCTGCCACTGGCGCACCATTCCGAGGAAACGGTTATTCAACAGGATGATCTTTGGAGTCAGGTGATATTGCTTGCAGGTTGCGAGCTCCTGGATGCACATCTGGATCGATGCTTCTCCGGTAATGCATGCAACCGTCGCCCCGGGATTGGCCATCTGTACGCCCATCGCATAGGGCAAACCAACACCCATCGTACCCAGGCCGCCAGAGTTGATCCAGCGGCGCGGCTTGTCGAATCGGTAGTACTGCGCAGCCCACATCTGGTGCTGACCGACATCGGAGGTGATGAAGGAGTCGCCCTTGGTGACTTCCCACAGTTTTTCGACCACAGACTGCGGCTTGATGACATCACTTGAAGTGGCGTACTTCAGGCATTCGCGGCCACGCCACTCATTGATCTGCCGCCACCAGGCAGACAGCGCTGGCGTGTTTGGCTTGGAGGTGGCTTCTGCCGCATCCAGCTGGGACAGCAATTCCTGCAGCACATCTTTGACGTTGCCGACGATCGGAATATCGACTTTCACACGTTTGGAGATCGATGAAGGATCGATGTCGACATGGATAATCTTGCGCGGGTGTGTCGCAAAATGTTTTGGGTTGCCGATAACGCGATCATCGAAGCGCGCACCGATGGCGATCAATACGTCGCAATGCTGCATCGCCATGTTGGCTTCATAGGTGCCGTGCATACCCGGCATGCCAACGTACTTGTCGCTGGAAGCCTTGTAAGCGCCCAGGCCCATCAGCGTATTCGTGCACGGGAAGCCGAGCTTGTCGACCAGCTTGTTCAGTTCAGCCGACGCATTGGCCAAAATGACGCCACCACCGGTATAGATCATCGGGCGCTCAGCGCTGAGCAGCAGTTGCACCGCTTTGCGGATCTGGCCTGAATGACCTTTGTCGACCGGCTTGTAGGAGCGCATCTCGAGTTCCTTCGGATACTCGAACTCGCATTTCTGCATCGTGATGTCTTTGGGGATATCGACCAGCACCGGGCCCGGACGACCCGTTGTGGCAATATAAAAAGCTTTCTTCATCGTCTCGGCAAGGTCTCTGATGTCCTTGACGAGGAAGTTATGTTTCACGCACGGGCGGGTAATGCCCACGGTATCGCATTCCTGAAACGCATCCTGGCCGATTGCATGCGATGGCACCTGGCCAGAAATCACCACCATTGGAATGGAATCCATGTAGGCGGTAGCAAGACCAGTAACAGCATTGGTTACACCCGGGCCGGACGTAACGATGGCCACCCCCACCTTCTGGGAGCTGCGCGAATACGCATCTGCCGCATGAACGGCTGCCTGCTCATGGCGTACCAGAATATGCTGGAATTTATCTTGATTGAAGATTGCGTCGTAGATGTAGAGCACTGCGCCGCCGGGATAACCGAACACATGTTCGACACCCTCTTCGGCAAGGCAGCGCACGACTATTTCCGCGCCTGTCAGTTCTAAACTCATTGCTTGGTTCCTTTCAAGGTCCATGGGAAATTGATCGGATGCTCTCTCCTGGCGAAATCGCGCGGAACAGCAGCGCCGTGGCTTCCCTTCTTTGTGCGGTCACGCCGGTTCGTTGCACATCCGTAGATGTGATTCAAAGCGGCGCTAAACGCGACTCGTTCAGCCAAAGAATCTGCAGTGCCGGTGCGAATTTCTCACGCTTATGGCATGGGTTAGAGCAAACAGCTTTTAAATGTAAAGCGTGTCTTATCGGATGACGGCATTATGCGCCGCGCGAATAGACAGTTCCTTCAGGGATGTGAAGGGACTGATAAGTTAATGTGTTGCACCATTTTGGTCAAGCTAAATTCCATCAAATCCTTTTGAAATCAAGGATTTTCGACAAAATATCCGTACAGCACAGAGTTTTTTTGCTAGCATGCGCACAGCTCGAAAAGTACCGTGAAGCATCTGCTTTCTTTGGACTTTCATTCTTCGCAAGACAAAAACGCCTTGGCCCATGGCAACTGAAAAAGAACTTTCCGATTTTCTGGAGAATGTTGAGCGTCGGGCGTTCAAGCAGGCCGCATATGCAGTACGTAAAGATGAGGCGGCGCTTGACATTGTCCAGGATGCAATGATCAAACTGGCCGAGAAATACGGGGACCGGCCACCGTCAGAACTTCCTCTTCTGTTTCAGCGCATTCTGCAAAATACGATTCATGACTATTTCCGCCGTGAGAAGCTGCGCGGTTCATGGATCAGCTTGTTTTCGGGTTCCCGAAACGATGCGGATGACTCGGATAGCTACGATTTACTGGAAACATTTGAAGCGGAAGAAGGCACGGAAGCCGCCGAATCCAGCGCCGACAAGGTTGAGCGCGATCAGGTCCTGGCCGCCATAGACGAAGAAGTAAGAAAGCTGCCGACGCGTCAACGAGAAGCCTTTCTTATGCGTTATTGGCAAGAGATGGATGTAGCCGAAACAGCGATGGCGATGGGATGCTCTGAGGGCAGCGTAAAAACGCACTGCTCTCGCGCAACGCATGCGTTGGCTCGGGCACTGAAAGCAAAAGGAATTACGTTATGAATAAGCAGCAGGAACTGAACTTTGCATATAAATTACGTCATGCTCTTAATGAGAGTCTTGATGACGTCCCCACATCAATCGCTGAAAAACTTGCTTCCTCTCGCAAGATTGCCTTATCTCGCAAGAAAAAAGAAAATCCCCTGGCTTTTTTCGTGCCGGGTCGACTGCTAGCCGGACATGTTGGCACTTTTTCCAACGTCCGTCTGTCCTGGTTAAACCGGATGGGATTAGCCGTACCGATGGTGGTATTGGCCTTGGGCCTGACAGCTATTTATCAATTTGAGCAGGAGCGCCGCATTAACGATACGGCAGAGATCGATGTGGCGGTACTGGCCGATGACCTCCCGCTCTCCGCATATGTCGATCATGGTTTCAATGCCTACCTGGCCGAACGGGATGATTGAAATGAAGCGGAGAAGGGCGCCTCTTTTGACCAACCGCCTTTGGATAGTGATTCATGCCTTGATTGCATCATTGGCTATGGCATTTGTTTTACCGGCCGCTTGGGCAGCAGACGACCGGGCAATCAGCCCTCAAAATCAATCGCAATCAAGCTCCACGCCCAAAGCCAGCGGCACTGTGACTGCAAGTCCGCAGCATATGGTACGGCCGCTATGGAATGAGTTGACGCCAACCCAGCAGCAAGCGCTGGCTCCCCTTGCCTCTGAATGGGACAAGCTGGATAATTTTCGCAAACACAAGTGGCTTGCCATCGGCAACAAGTTCACGAAAATGACGCCGGAGGAGCAACAACGTATTCAAGAACGCATGCGTGACTGGGTAACATTGACACCGGAGCAGCGTCGTGTCGCCCGAGAGAGTTACGTACGTACAAAAAAACTCGACTCCGACCAAAAATCAGCACATTGGGAGAAGTATCAGCAATTATCCGAGGAGCAGAAAAAGAAACTGGCGGCAGGAGCGACTGCAAAAAAGCCTGTCGCCACACTGCCCTCACCTGCTTCTCGAGGCAAAACCAGCAATACTGTTCCTCCGATTAAATCTGCTCCCAAGCGTGTGCTCGAACAATCCGTAACGCCGCAAGCGGCCAGTCAATCCGAAATCCCATCCTCCATACCGCCTGCGAAGTAATTCTGTCGTTGAATAATACCGCCACTCCTACATTGAAATGCCGCTTGGCCGGCATGCTCTACGAATCCATGCTGGTATTCGCCGTTCTTCTCATTGCCGGCTGGGTCCTCTCCGTATTATTGCAACAGCAACACGAACTTTATCGCCAAGCGATCCTGTTTTTTGTCATTGGCTTGTATTTTGTCTGGTTCTGGACGCATGGCGGACAAACACTGGCAATGAAGACCTGGCACATGAGATTGGTGGCTCGCGACGGTGGGGAAGTAAAAATGACGCAAGCGATTGGTCGCTATCTGCTGGCATGGCTCTGGGTGCTTCCCGGGCTTGCAGTGGCGTGGGCATTAGGTGCAAAAAACGGGGCGCTAGTCTGGATTCCGGCAGCGAATATCCTGATTTGGTCGCTTACGATTTACCTTGATCCCCAGAGGCAATTTCTGCATGACCGGATTGCAGGGACGCGCCTCATCAGCATCCGGAAAGCTCCCAAAGAGCCACGTCGCGGAAAGTGACTTTATATCAGGGCCGCACCTGATGCAGGGTGTCATCCGATAGTCGGCACGACGGTAAAGGGCTTGTCTTTTCCAGAATACAACCGATCCATAATTTCACGTTCACGATGAATTATGGTCGCGACAAAATCCTGTGGCCGCTTCATTTTTTTGAACGCCTTGAAGCCACGCTCGAGGAAGTTCTGCAATTCTTCGAGGTTTGCCAGCTTCGCCGGCCCCCTCATCACTGCCAGCGTACTCCCCACCAGAGGAATACGTACAAGCTCACAAAGCGCATTCCCAACCGCCTCGACATACGCCAACTGGCGTTCGCGATCAGCTCGTGAAGTGCATCCTGTGTATGCCGCGATGTAATCTTGCTCGGTAAAGTTCTCGCCAAGTTTTCTGGCCATTGCGGCATCGAGCTTTTCGGACAAAGCATCCAATGCCACTGCATCCACAATGGTTTTAAGAGCAGAAACCGGCAGCAAGCGCTCCATCGTGGGGATCACTCGTTCAAGATTTGCATCCCGCTGAGTCACATCATCCGGACCATACAGATCATTCAGAAAAAATTTGGCTGCTGCATTCGACTGGGATGCCGCAAGCAAGTCGGCATGTGTTTGGGCCATTCTTTGCGCCTGAAAACACCTTAACGCTACGCGTGCAGCATGGGCAGCCGGGTCGCTCTTGGCCGCACGGCGCTCGGCAATAACCGATTCCAGCTCCCGCCGAAGAAGATCGACGATTTCTTCTTTTTCCATAGGACTCATTCAATTTGCCTGGTTTATTAATTCCAATCGTGTATGGGTTCGATTTTGAATCAAGTCTGGCAGGCACTAAGTAAGAATTTCGTTCTAGAAGTAGAGTTCTATTTTGGCATCGTTGACGGGAATTTCCTTGCGCTACACTGAGGAACGCATAACAACATAAAGCATGGAGACATGGCAACTACACTATCCCGTCGTTCCTTCATAAAGACCGGATTGATCGGTGCGCTCGCGCTTGCGACAGCTGGAGGTCTTTATCGTGCGACACGTCCGGCACTGCCGGCAGGCTTCGTGCTGGATGACGAAGCCCATTCTGCACTAAGCGCCATCATTCCGGTGGTATTGAAAGATGCAATCGATTCAGCTCCAGCCTCGCTTGACAATGCGCTCATGCGGGTACGAGATGCCATTGTCGGATTGCCCCTCGCCACACAGAAAGAAATCCAGGACTTATTCGCCTTGCTGACCCTTGCCCCGACCCGTCGCTTCATCGTCGGACTTGGCGACGACTGGCAGCACGCAAAACCAGCGGATGTCGCGGAATTCCTGCAAAACTGGCGCATGAGCCGCCTTGGCCTTCTGCAGAGCGCATACCAGGCGTTGCACGACCTAATCACCGGCTCATGGTATGGCAGCGAGTCCTCCTGGGAAGCCATCGGCTATCCAGGTCCGATCAAAGAACTAAGCTGAGTGCGACGATGACAAATCCGACAACCAAAATAGCAGATCCCATCCTCGCCGGCCTTGCCTCTGGCTGGAAAGTTATTGATGCTTCCACACTAATCGACAACCAACATTTTGAAGCAGACGTTGCAATCATCGGCACTGGTGCCGGCGGCGGCGTGACGGCAGAAATTCTTGCACTGGCTGGACTAAAGGTTCTCCTGATTGAAGAAGGCCCGCTGAAGTCGTCGAAGGACTTCAAGATGCGCGAAGCGCAAGCCTATCCGACGCTTTACCAGGAATCCGCAGCGCGCAAGACCAAGGACAAATCGATCAGCATCCTCCAGGGTCGCACTGTGGGCGGCTCTACGACCGTCAACTGGACCTCTAGCTTCCGCACCCCGAGCAGTACGCTGAGCTATTGGCAAAAGGCTTTTGGGCTAAAGGATTACACAGTCGAAGGTTTAGCGCCCTGGTTTTCCATGATGGAGCAACGGCTTCACGTCAGCAAATGGCTTACCGCCCCCAACGAGAATAATGACCTGCTCAGACGGGGCGCAGGCAAGCTAAACATTCCTGTGGCGTCCATCCCGCGCAATGTCAATGGCTGCTGGAATCTGGGATATTGCGGCATGGGCTGCCCAACCAACGCCAAGCAGTCCATGCTGATAACGACCATTCCATCTGCACTTTCACATGGTGCCACTCTGCTGACCCGCACACGTGCGGAAAAACTCGTCTTCAAGGGCGACACGGTCATCGGCCTCGCCTGCGTAGCACTTGACCCAAGCGGACTCTCACCATCCGGGAAAACAATCAACGTGCGAGCCAGGCATTATGTCGTCTCGGGCGGGGCAATCAATTCACCTGCATTGCTCATGCGCTCCGGTGCACCGGATCAGCATGGCTTAATAGGCAAACGCACATTCCTTCACCCTACCGTAATCTCCGCTGGACTGTTCAGTCAAAAAGTTGATGGCTTTGCCGGTGCACCGCAATCGGTTTACTCTGATCATTTTCTGGACACCCAACCGATAGATGGACCAATCGGGTACAAACTGGAAGCGCCGCCACTTCATCCCCTGCTGTTTTCGACCACCATGCAAGGCTTCGGCGCACAGCATTCGGCAATAATGAAACAATTCACGCATACCCATGCCTTGCTGTCCCTGCTGCGTGATGGCTTCAATGCGGAATCGACCGGGGGAACGGTGCAATTGAAGGACGACGGATCTGCCGTCCTCGATTATCCGATCTCGGATTTTGTCTGGGATGGCGTGAGACGCTCGCTGCTGACGATGGCAGAAATCCAGTTCGCAGCCGGCGCAAAAACCGTTTATCCGGTGCATGAAACAGCCGAGGGCTACGACAACTGGAAAGATGCGCGCAAAGCAATCAATGCTCTTTCATATAAGCCACTACTTGCGCGTGTAGTATCAGCGCATGTCATGGGAGGATGTACGATGTCGGACGACACCAAGCTAGGCCTCGTATCTTCAAGTGGCCGCTATCATGGATTAAGCAACCTATCGGTACATGATGGATCCTTATTTCCGACGTCGATTGGTGCCAATCCACAGTTGTCCATTTATGGGATCACGGCTAAGCTGGCAAGCACACTTGCAACACAACTGACCGGCAAAGCGGCTCCCATACCAATTGCCACCTGAGGCATGATCGCACGCATTACTCGATTACTTTTACTGATACAGCTGCTTATGGTCACCGGGATTTATTTCCTGGCGACCCAAACATTTCAAGTTAGCAGCGCCGGCGCAGGCTTAGCAATAGCCATCAGTGCGGTTCTCCTTCTTCGCCTGCTGATAACTTGTAATAACTTTGCCCTCGCATGGCGCTATCGCAGCGAAACCCCCGAGAGTTATCGCATTGGATGGTGGCACGGCAGCCGCTTGTTAATGAGCGAATTCAAGGCCACCATGCTCAGCTCATCCTGGACCATGCCGTTTCATTCCTTCTCCAGACGTGCGGCCCCAGACCCGGAGGGCTTACCGGTGCTGCTGATTCATGGATATGGCTGCAATAGCGGCTACTGGCACGCAATGAGCAAAGTTTTACTAAAGGCGCATATCACGCACTATGCGATCGACATGGTGCCAGTAATAGGCGGCATTGATGAGTATGCGCCTGCCATTCATCAAGCCATACAAAGAATGCGCAGGGAAACTGGGCACGACAAAGTGATCCTGCTCGCGCACAGCATGGGCGGTCTGGCTGCGCGAGCCTATATCCGAGCGCATGGACACCGTCATATCGCAAAGGTCATTACCCTTGGCACGCCACATCATGGCACCGGCCTGGCTCACTTTGGCGTCGGCATAAATACCCAGCAAATGCGCTGGACCGCAACCAAACAGGAAGGGCTTGCGAGCGAATGGTTGCGCGCTCTCGCAGCCAGTGAGAGTCTCGATATTTACCGCCTCTTCGTCTCCATTTATTCGCACCACGACAACATCATTTCACCGCAGACTTCCTCTCACCTCGAAGGCGCGAAGAATCTCGAATTCCATGCGATTGGCCATGTTGCATTAGCGATTGATCCGGTTATTCAGGCTCAAGTCATAAGAGAAATAAGGAGCGCTTCCGAAGAAGAAGCGAAAACAGCAAATAAGCAGAACCTGACTCGGAATGATGTTGTTACGCCGGCCAAATCATCCGCGGGAGTAGTGTAATGGGCGCATCCGAGAATTGGCATTCTTACACCCGGCATATCGCATGCAGAAAAATACGACGCAAACTGTTTACGGCCGAGGAGAGCCACAAGTTCAACTACCTTGTGGCTTGCCATTAAAAAACGGAATTAAAAACGTAGCGAGCAGACCATAATGGGTGCCGAGGAGCGCACGTGAACGACGGTACGCAAAGCATCACAAGCTTCCATTACGGCCCGCGCCGTAGTTTTTCAAAAGGCTTTTAAAAGTGCACCCCTTTCAGCAACTGCTGAAGCGCTAGCTGATCTGCATTCATCTGTGTAATTTTCTTGTCACCATTGCTCTTGGCTGCATCAGAATCAGGGAACATGCGAAAGCTGGTATTCATGATGATTTGCGAAACACGCGGCACCAGGGCATGCATCACCTCGCCTAAAATGCCCAGTCGTGTAGCTATGCGTACCGGTTTGTAGACTATCGCCTGAGCGATAAGCTCAGCTGCATCATCCGGCGATAAGGTCGGTACATTCTGGTAGATCCTGGTTGGCGCAATCATCGGCGTACGTACCAACGGCATGTTAATGGTGGTGAACTTGATGTTCATATCGGCAAACTCTGAAGCAGCGCATCGCGTCCACGCATCCAGGGCAGCTTTCGAGGCGACATAGGCGGAAAAACGCGGTGCGTTGGTCAGCACGCCAATCGAAGAAATATTGATAACCTGCCCTTGTTTTCGCTCCACCATCTTAGGCAACAAACCCATGGTCAGCCGAAGCGCCCCGAAATAATTCAATTGCATCGTGCGTTCGTAATCATGGAATCTGTCGTAGCTGGATTCGATGCCACGACGAATGGAGCGTCCGGCATTATTGACAAGCACATCAACGCCGCCATGATTTTCGATCAGGGTCTGTACGAAACGATCGCAGTCCTCCATGTCGGCCACGTCCACAGCGTAAGTAACGATGTCAAATCCGCGGTCATTGATTTCTCTTTTCGCCTCCGCCAGCTTGCTCTGGTCACGGCCACAGATAATCGTGATAGCCCCAGCCTCTGCCAGTTTGTGTGCGGCAGCCAAACCGATACCGGATGAGCCGCCGGTCACCAGAACGACCTTCCCCGAAACCTGACCACGCAGCGTGCGATCGATAAACAGATCCGGGTCAAGATGGCGCTCCCAATAATCCCAGATCCGGTATGCATAGTCGTCCAGTCGCGGGCAGCTAATCCCGCTTCCTTTGAGAACAGCTGCCGCATCCCGGTTGTCAAAGCGGGTCGGATAATTGATAAATTGCATCATGTCATCCGGCAGGCCAAGATCCTTCATCAGTGCGGACCGCACGCGGCGCACTGGCGTCAGCGACATAAGTCCTTTTTTAATCGACTTTGGAATGAAGCCGAGCAATGCTGCATTGATGCGCACACTCATTGTTGGCGCATGCGCTGCACGTGCAAAAGTGTTGAGGACGTCTCCCACCCGCATCGGCTCCGGATCGGTCAAGTGATAGCACCTGCCATCCATGCCAGGCTGATGGGCGATGTAATCCATTGCATTAACGACGTAATCGACTGGCACGATATTGATCCGCCCTCCTTCCACGCCGATAGTTGGCATCCATGGCGGAAGTATCTGCCGGATTCTCTGGATCAGCTTGAAGAAATAATAGGGGCCGTCAATCTTGTCCATTTCCCCGGTGCGAGAATCGCCTATCACCATCCCAGGGCGATACACACGGAATGCGCCTTTGCATTCATTACGGACAATTCTTTCGGACTCATGCTTGGATGCGAAATACGGATGTTCGAGGTTCTCGGCCTCGTCAAACATGTCTTCACGAAAAATGCCCTCGAATAGCCCGGCGGCGGCAATTGAGCTAACGTGATGAAAACATCCGACCCCAATTGCATTGGCAAAAGCCACCGTGTTACGCGTACCTTCAATATTGATCGCCATCTGCTCCTCCGCATCGGCCTTCAAATCGTAGATTGCCGCGAGATGAAAGAAGTGGTCGATATTTTTTGCCAATGCTCGCGTCTCGTCCTTCGATACCCCCAGCCTCGGCGCGCCCAGATCACCATATACGGGAATAGCACGCGATTTTGTGGCGCCCCAGTATTCAAGTATTGCCGGCACCTTGTCTTTGCTTTCCTCTCGAATCAGGAAATACACAACACTGCCTTTTCGGGCCAGTAGTTTTTTAACCAGCCTCTTACCAATGAATCCGGTTGCCCCTGTAACGAAATACTGCATACACTTCCCCTTGTTTAATTGCATAATTGATAATGATTGCAGGGAGCACTTTCCTTGGCAAGCATCTCGATAATCACAGCGATCGTTTAGAACGCCTGCTCTATGGCTTTAGAATGCGATCTCTACTTTTGCTGCCTAAACTTCATCTGTGAAATAGCGCGTCGGTTGGTTTGACGTTTTAAATAAATCAATGAACGGAGAGCACGATGGTAAAAAAATTGAAAGCACTGGCCAAATCGGATGACACGCAGTTGGCCGAAGCTGTGCGTACTTCAGCGCAGCAAATCTGGCAGGCAGGTCTGGGTGCCTTCGCCAAGGCGCAGGAAGAAGGCGGCAAGGTATTTGCGAAGCTGGTGAAAGAAGGTACGGACCTGCAAAAGCGCACTCAGAAACTAGCTAATGGCAAGGTGTCCGACGTGACCGACACGGTAGCAAAGATGGCGGAAAGCGTCAGCAAGCAAGCCTCCGGTTCGTGGGATAAGCTCGAGCAGGTATTTGAGGATCGCGTATCGCGTTCGCTGAAGAGTCTTGGTGTACCGACACAAAAAGACATTCAAACGCTGACAAAACGCGTTGAAGATTTGAGCAAAGCCGTGTCGACCCTGTCCGGCAAAAAGCCGGTGGCCTCGCGAGCCGCTGCGAAAAAACCAGCTGCAAAGAAAACTACAACAAAAACTGCCGCAAGAAAAACTGCAGTCAAGGCTACGGCAAAAAGAGCAGCAACGAAATAAGTTCAGTAGTCCTACCACGCCCCCTGATCCGCGCAGGGAGCGTGGCCTGATTCGGTAATCCGTGCCATTGGCATAGTTTGCGGATTAGCAGACCGCAGTTGCAACGCCGGACTACAAGCTCTATGAAATCCAAGCGAACTCCCAAAACGGCTTCCAGCCGAATTTCCTCCCGACGCTC
>DATFAZ010000033.1:0-5194 GCA_035254105.1 Noviherbaspirillum sp.
TGCTGCGCCGCAGATTGGCGTCAATCTGCAGCTCGTCATTTTCGGTTTCAAAGACAATGCACGTTATCCGGACGCACCGCCTGTACCCGAGACGGTTTTGATCAATCCGACGCTCAAACCGCTCTCGGACGAGCTCGAAGATGGCTGGGAAGGATGCTTGTCGGTACCCGGATTGCGCGGCATGGTGCCTCGCTGGACGAAGCTTCACTATGAGGGCGTCGACCAGCATGGGCGTGTCATCAGCCGGGATGCAGAAGGATTTCATGCGCGCGTCGTACAGCATGAGTGCGATCACCTGGCGGGAATCTTGTATCCAATGAGGATCAAGGATTTCTCGCGCTTTGGCTTTACCGATATCTTGTTCCCGGGCTTGGATGCCAGTCACGATGACTGACTCCCGGCGCTTTCGTCAGTCGGCCCGCGCAGTCGCTTTTCAACACCCTGTTAGAACTTTTCGTCGGGACGCAGGTAGCGCCATTGCCCCACTGGCAAGTCGCCCAGGGTAACGCGCCCGATCCGGACCCGTTTGAGCCCGAGCACCTTGAGACCGACGGCTTCGCACATGCGCCTGATCTGTCGTTTCTTCCCTTCCCGCAGAATGAAGCTCAACTGATCCTCGTTCTGCCAGCGTACTTTTGCTGGCAACAGTTTCTTGCCGTCGAGTGACAACCCATGATTCAGCAACTTGAGATTGGCATCCGGTAATTTGCCCGGCTTGCCGTATTGCACACGCACCAGATATTCTTTTTCGACCGACGTATCTTCACCGATCAATTGCCTCGCGATGCGGCCGTCTTGCGTCAGGACCAGCAAGCCCACCGAATCGATATCGAGCCGGCCGGCGGGAACTAGGCTGCGCAGCTGGCTGGGATGGAATTGTTGTGGAACCTTGTCTTCTTTCCAGCGCGTGTCGGCATTAATGAGTGTGACGGCGGGTTTGTAGCCGTCTTCCGCCTGGCCGCTCACAAATCCGACCGGCTTGTTGAGAAGGACCGTGACGCGGCGCGCTTGCTGGGCGCTGGCCTGGCGCTCTACCGTAATGCGCTGGCCCGGCAATACCTTGCTTCCCAGTTCGGACACAATGACACCATCGACGCGTACCCAGCCACGCTCGATCCATTCATCGGCTTCACGGCGCGAGCAGAGGCCAAGTTCGGACATGCGTTTGGAGAGTCGGACAAGTTCAGTCATGGGATGAGATAAGAAAGCTAGACACGTAGCGCCTCGAGCAGGTCGGTCTCGAGCTGGATCTGGCTGCGCGCATTGCTGAGCACCGGACCATCGACCAGGAAAACGTCTTCGACACGTTCCCCCAGGGTCATGATCTTTGCCGTATGCAGATTGATCTTGTACTTCGCGAGCACGTTCGCGATCGAATACAACAAACCGTTGCGGTCGTTTGCGGACACCGACAGCAGATAGTATTGGCCGCGTTCGTCCGGCCGCAGATCGACCGTCGGCGTGATCGGAAAGGTGCGCGATAGCCGTGACAGCCGGCCCCTGGTCGGGGGCGGCAATGGCTCGCGAGACTCCAGCAATTCAGTCAGCTCGTGCTCGATCAGATTGATGATGTCGCGATAATTGTTGGCAAATGCAGGTTCGGTGACCAGAAATGTATCCAGCGCGTAGCCATTCTTGGTGGTGTGAATCTTGGCATCAAGAATGCTGAAATTCTTCCTGTCGAAGTAGCTGCAAATCCGGGCAAACAGATCGGGTTGGTCCTTGACATAGACCGCCACCTGCACGCCTTCGCCAATCGGCGCGAGCCGGGATTTGACGACGGCGCGCTCGCTGTCGGTCTTGTTATAGAGCGAGCGAGTTTGCCATGCGATATCGGATGCGTCGTGGCGCAGGAAGTAAGCCACGTCGAGTTGCCGCCAGAGACGCTCGTGTGCACTCTCTGGCAGGCCGTACAGGCGCAAAGTCTTCAGTGCAGCATCCTGGCGGTTTTTCAGCTCATGATCGGTAGAGGGGTCTTCACCGCCGAGCACCCGCAAGGTCATCCTGTAGAGATCCTCAAGCAGCTTGCCTTTCCACGCGTTCCAGACTTTCGGACTGGTGCCGCGGATGTCCGCAACCGTCAGCAAATACAGCGCGGTGAGATGGCGTTCATCCTTGACCAGGTTGGCAAAATGGCGAGTGACATCCGGATCCGACAAATCCTGTTTCTGAGCGACCTGGGACATGGACAGATGATGCTGCACGAGGAACACCACCAGAGCAGTATCCTCCTTCGACAGGCCATGGTCCTTGCAAAACTGGCGAGCGTCGGTCATGCCCAGCGTGGAATGGTCGCCCATGCGACCCTTGGCGATATCATGGAAGAGTGCTGCGATGTACAGCAGCCATGGTTGCGCGAAGTTGGCCATCAACTGGCTGCAGAACGGATATTCATGCGCATGTTCCGTCATCGTGAAGCGACGAACATTGCGCACCACCATGAGGATGTGCTGGTCGACCGTATAGACATGAAACAGGTCATGCTGCATCTGGCCGATGATGCGGCGGAAATTCGGCAGATACCGGCCCAGGATGCTGGTCTGGTTCATTCCTCGCAGCGCGTGGGTGATTCCCTGCGGTGCCTGAAGGATCTGCAGGAACAGCGCGCGATTTACCGGATCCCGCCGGAACTTGCCGTCAATCTTGAAGCGGGCATGCCAGAGCGCGCGTAAGGTGCGTGCGGTCATCCCTTTCAATTCGGAATGCTGAGCGATGAGCAGGAACACTTCAAGCATTGCTGAGGGCGTTGCCTCGAACGTATTGTCCTGGGCAATGTCGACCAGGCCGTTGATCTCGTTGAAGCGCTCGTTGATCGGCTGCAGCGAGCCTGGCTGAGGGAACAGCTGCGCTTCGATGTTTTGCAGCAGGATCGTATTGAGCTGCGTAACCGCTTTTGCCGCCCAGTAGTAGTGCTGCATCAGGTATTCGCTGGCTCGGCGCGTTTCTGTCGTCTTGAAGCCGAATGACTCGGCAATGGGCGTTTGCACGTCGAAAACCAGTCTGTCTTCACGCCGATGGGCGTGGATATGCAAGCGAATCCGGATGTCCTTGAATGCGCGTTCCTTCTGCGTCAACTGACGCGCTTCGGTCGGCGTAATCAGGCCGCGTTCAGCCAGCTTGCGCCAGGAATCGCCGAGGCCGGCGGCTTTGGCAACCCAGATAATGACCTGCAAGTCGCGTAATCCACCAGGACTTTCCTTGCAATTCGGCTCGAGGCTGTACGGCGTATCTTCGTACTTGGCGTGCCGCTGCCGCATCTCCAGGGTCTTGGCCTGAAAAAACGCTTGCGGATTGATGGCGGCGGTATGGCGATCCCGTAAAAACTGAAACAGCTTGCGGTTGCCGGTGATGAAGCGGCCTTCAAGAAGACTGGTCTGAACAGTGATGTCGGCCGCCGATTCGGTAAGACATTCATCAACAGTCCGAATGCTGTGACCCATTTCGAGGCCGATATCCCAGAACAGCTGAACCAGTTCTTCGAGCGTCCCCTGCAGGTCCGCATCCGCCGGAGAGTCAAGCAGAATCAACACATCCACATCGGAATGCGGAAACAGCTCGCCGCGGCCGTATCCGCCTACGGCGACCAGCGCCGCACTGGGAGGCATGCCAAATGCCTCCCATGCCTGGGTTAGTGCAACATCGACATTTTGACGAAGCTGTCTCAGCAGCTTTTCAGGCTTGCCATCGGCCTGAAACGCATCGATTGCTGCTTGGCGCTCGCTCTTCAGCTGCTCTTTGAGCGTCAATGCAAGAGACGCCATCTCTAGACTTCGATTGTTTGGGACGTGATTGGCTGCGTAATGAATGCGGGTGCAGGAGGCATGCCGGGCGATACCGTCAGGACTTCGAAACCGGTCTCTGTCACCAGCACCGTATGCTCCCATTGGGCCGACAGGCTGCGATCCTTGGTCTTGATCGTCCATCCGTCGCCCATTTCGCGGATTTCGCGGCGTCCGGCATTGATCATCGGCTCAACGGTGAAAATCATGCCTGGAAGTAATTTTTCCAGCGTGCCCGGACGGCCATAATGCAAAACCTGCGGCTCTTCGTGGAATACCTTGCCGATGCCATGGCCGCAAAACTCGCGAACTACGCTATATCCTGCTTTTTCCGCGTGTTGTTGAATGATGTAGCCGATATCGCCCAAGTGCGCGCCAGGTTTCACCTTGGAAATTCCCAGCCACATGCATTCAAAAGTGATTTCCGTCAGGCGTTTGGCAAGAATGGACGGCTCGCCGACATAGAACATGCGGCTTGTATCGCCGTGGTAGCCATCCTTGATCACCGTAATGTCGATGTTGACGATATCACCGCTTTTCAAAACCTTATCGCCCGGAATCCCATGGCACACGACGTCATTAACCGACGTGCAGGTTGCTTTCGGGTAAGGCGTATAGCCGGGAGGGCAGTAGTTCAACGGTGCCGGAATAGTCCCTTGTACGTTGAGCATGTATTCATGGCAGAGACGGTCAAGCTCGCCGGTTGTGGCGCCCGGCTTGACATGAGGTGCAATAAAATCGAGCACTTCGGCCGCAAGTCTCCCTGCGATGCGCATGCCCTTGATATCGTCTTCGGTTTTGATGGAAATTGAACCCATAGCGAAAGTCAATTACGCCAGATGGCGTGAATAATAATTAATCTCAAATTATAGACGACCCGCGCAGTACGCGCTTAAGCAAAGCCGGTCCGCGCCTTGAATAAATTCGGGAATGTAGGGTAAAATCTCGGGTTAGCTTGAAATGGCTTCAAGCGAAACCTGTTTGAAAACGCGAATCCGGTCGCAAAGGGTGCCCGCAAGGGTGACTGATCGGATTCCAGACCTAACCCTGGAGATATTATGTCCGTTACCATGCGTGAAATGCTGGAAGCAGGTGTCCATTTCGGTCACCAAACCCGCTTCTGGAACCCCAAGATGGCCCCCTTCATTTTCGGTCATCGCAACAAGATTCATATCGTCAACCTGGAAAAGACCCTGTCCATGTACCAGGAGGCGATGAAGTACATCCGCCAGCTGGCTTCCAACCGCGGCACCATCCTGTTTGTCGGCACCAAACGCCAGGCGCGCGAAATCGTCGCCGCTGAAGCGCAACGCGCCGGCATGCCTTACGTCGATCAGCGCTGGCTGGGCGGCATGCTGACCAACTTCAAGACCATCAAGACTTCGATCAAGCGCCTGAAGGATATGGAAGCGGCG
>DATFAZ010000034.1:0-8519 GCA_035254105.1 Noviherbaspirillum sp.
TTTTTTTGCTCCCGAATCCTGTTTGCAGATTTGTATTTTTAGCGAATGATCGCCACTTTCTGCTGCAGCCGCTTGACCAGCAGAGACAAGGCGAAACACAGCACGAAATACACCACCGCGACGAACAGGTACATCTCCACCAGGCGGCCGTCGCGCTGCGCCACCTTCGATGCCGCGCCGACAAAATCGGTAATCGACAGCACATACACCAGCGATACGTCCTGGAACAGCACGATGGTTTGCGTCAGCAGTACTGGGATCATGTTGCGAAACGCCTGCGGCAAGACGATATTGCCCATGGTCTGCCAGTAGTTCATGCCGAGCGCCTGCCCTGCCCATACCTGTCCGCGCGGGATCGATTGAATGCCGGCACGCATGATCTCGCAGTAATACGCAGCTTCAAACATGATGAAGGTAATGAGCGACGAACTGAATGCGCCAACCTGAATCGGCACGTCGGCTCCAATCATCCAGGCGCCGATATAGGGCACAAGGAAATAGAACCAGAAGATCACGAGCACCAGGGGCACCGAGCGGATCAGATTCACGTAGGTGGTTGCCACCATTGAAATGAGCTTGTTGCTGGACAGGCGCATCATCGCCAGCAAGGTGCCCACGACGATGCCGCCGACCATCGCGAGTGCCGTCAGCTTCAGCGTGAAAACCATGCCGACCTGGAACAGATAAACCCAAGAACGCTGGATCACATCGAAATCAAAATCTGCCATGCTCAATGTCCTCCCGTGTTGCCGGAGCTGATGAAGCCTGGCACCGCAACCTTGCGTTCAATGAAGCGCATCAGGAAGACGACAACCACATTGACCAGGACATAAAGGATGGTGGCCGCAGTGAATGCTTCGAATACCTGGAATGAAAATTCCTGCATCGATCGCGCACGCGCTGTCAACTCCATCAAGCCGATAGTTAATGCCACAGCACTGTTCTTGATGACATTCAGGAATTCGCTGGTCAGCGGCGGAATGACAATGCGGAATGCCATCGGCAACAGGACATAGCGATAGGTTTGCGGCAGGGTCAGGCCCAAAGCCGTGCCCGCCATTTTCTGTCCGCCTGCCAAGGCATTAATGCCAGAAGATAGCTGCACCGCAACCCGGGCGGACGTAAAGAAACCAAGCGAGATTACTGCGGTGACGAATGGGGCGTTTGGCAAGCTTTTGAGCCAGTTACCGGCTGCCTGTGGTACCAGTTCCGGCATGACGAAGAACCACAGGAACATTTGCACCAGCAGCGGAATATTACGAAACACTTCGATATAGGCGTTGGCCAGACCGACTACCAACTTGTTGGGCGTGGTACGCAAAGTGCCGACGATAGTGCCCAGAATAAGCGCCATGATCCAGGCAATCAGCGCCGTTGCCAGCGTCCAGTAAAGGCCGGATAGCAGCGTGTCCATGTAGGTGCCCACGACGTCCGGAGAAGGCTCCCAGAAAATTCGCCAGTTCCAGTTGTAATTCATCTCAGCCCCTTTGCCTTTTTATTGGCCCGCTACGCCACACTCCGTTACACGACATGAGTGGGAAAAGACGATCATCCCTGTGCTGTGCAGGAAATTCTTTGCCGAAAAACAAAATGGGAGGCGAAAAGCCTCCCATTTTCATGTCACTGCAATAGAAATCGCCTACTTATAGTCCGCCGGATCACCGGAATCGGTCGGCTTGGCGAAAATCCGCTTCATCTGCTCGGTCATCGGCCAGTTCAGGTTGATGCCCTTCGGCGGAATCGGCGAGGTGAACCATTTGGCGTAGATCTTGTTGATCTCGCCGGAGGTGTACACATTGCTGATGGCCTGATCCACGACTTTCTTGAAGGCTGGATCGTCGCGACGCATCATGATGCCGTACGGCTCAACGCTTAACGCTTCCTTGGTGATCGAATAGTCGTTCGGATTCTTGGAACTGGCTGCCAGCGATGCCATCAGGATGTCGTCCATCAGAAAGGCGGTCGCGCGTCCGGTTTCGACCATCAGGAAGGATTCCGCATGGTCCTTCGCAGAAAGGAGATTCATGCCAAGGTTTTTTTCGCCATTCAGCGTGGTGATCAGCTTCATCGAAGTCGTGCCGGCAGTGGAGACGACGGACTTACCCTTCAGGTCGTTGATCGACTGGATGTTCGACGACTTCTTCGCGAGGAAGCGAGTGCCGACGATGAACATCGTCGGCGCGAATGCCACCTGCTTCTGGCGCTCGATGCTGTTCGTTGTAGAGCCGCATTCGAGGTCGATCGTACCGTTGGCCATCAGCGGAATCCGGGTCGCGGAGGTCACCGGATTCATCTTGACGTTCAGCTGCGACAGGCCGAGATGCTTCTGGATGGCCGAGACGGCTTTCATACAAAGGTCAATCGAATACCCCTGATAGGCCTGCTTATCGTCCAGATAGGAAAACGGAATGGAGGAGTCGCGCACGCCCAGGGTAATCGTGCCGGAGTCCTTGATTTTCTTTAGTGTCCCACTCTCTTGCGCATGCGCGGCGCCAGCAATCAGCCCGGCACCGATGAGAACTGCGATCAGCTTGGATATTTTCATGATGCCTCCTGATGAAAACTCCCAGCTTATCGAGCGTTTCAAAAAAACTTTGATTACTTATCAAACTTTTGCTTTTTTTGGCAACTTTACGTACATCGCCCCCAGCTCCGGTTTTCCGACGAGGCTGGGGACGTCCCATCAGCGCTATTGATTGGCAGAAACAAAAAGCATCACATCACGGATACAGTCCGCGCATTTCGCGTGCCTGCAATACACGGGTACAGGCGACGATGAATGCTGCGGTGCGCAGCGAAACCTTCTTTTCGTCCGCCAGTTGCCATACCGCGGCAAAGGCTTCACGCATGATGCGGGTGAGGCGCTGGTTGATTTCGTCCTCGGTCCAGAAAAAGCTGGAGAAATCCTGCACCCACTCGAAGTAACTCACCGTCACGCCGCCGGCATTGGCGATCACGTCAGGCACAATCAGGACACCCTTTTCATGCAGGATATCGTCGGCGGCCGGCGTGGTGGGGCCGTTCGCCCCTTCCAGGATAATCTTTGCGCGTATCTTGTTGGCATTGTCTGCGGTGATCTGCTGTTCCAGTGCGGCCGGTATCAGAATGTCGCAATCGACTTCCCAGAACTGGCTGCTATCCTTAAGCGCCTCGGCATTGCCGAATCCGGCTACGCTGCCGTGCTGCTTCACATGCGCCTGCAGCGCCACGACATCGATGCCGCTGTCGCGCACGATGGTGCCGCCATGATCCTGCACCGCGACCACCTTGGCACCGGCTTCGGCAAACAGGCGTGCAGCAACGCCGCCGACGTTGCCGAAACCTTGCACCGCAATACGCGCGCCTTTCAGATCCATGCCGCGCCGGGCGGCCGCCTCGCAACCGACCACGAATACTCCACGTCCGGTGGCTTCTTGCCGTCCGAGACTGCCGCCAAGCGAGATCGGCTTGCCGGTGACAACGCCGGTTGCAGTGCTGCCCTCGTTCATGGAATACGTGTCCATCATCCACGCCATGATTTGTTCATTGGTGTTGACGTCCGGCGCAGGAATATCCTTGGTCGGGCCGATGATGATATTGATTTCGCTGGTATAGCGGCGCGTCATGCGCTGCAGCTCGCCCTTGGACAGCGTCTTCGGATCGACCCGGATGCCGCCCTTGGCGCCACCGTAAGGCACGTTGACCGCGGCGTTCTTGACTGTCATCCAGGCCGACAGCGCCATCACTTCCGACAGCGTCACATCCTGATGGAAGCGTACGCCGCCCTTGCCGGGGCCGCGCGAGGTGTTGTGCTGCACACGGTAGCCTTCGAAGTGGGCAATGCTGCCGTCGTCGCGCTCAATCGGCACATCCACCACCAGGATGCGCTTGGGGCGCTTGAGCGTTTCCACCCAGCGGGCGAGCGAGCCGAGGTGCGGGGTGACGCGCTCGATCTGCTCCAGATAGACGCCCCATGGGCCGATGCCGTGCGGGGTCAGGTAGGAAGGGATTTCATGATGGTTCGACATGGTGTGATTGCTCCTGTGAGATCCGGTCACGCCGCTCTGTTAATGGCGGTGTTGTACGTGTTCTGATGCTAGAGCAATGCAGCGCAGCAAATCCAATGCTTTGCGCGCATGCAACTATGCATGAAACGCATAATTTCCAGAATGGAAATATTTTGCTTTAGCCGTGCTTTTTCAGTGCGGCTTTGCGCTGCGGTGGTTCAACAAGATAATTCCAGAGCTGCGACACCACGGGCTTGCCCGGCCGCTGAGACGAGGGGCGCTCTCGATAAAGCCGGATTTCCATATCCACTTCCCATTCCGGCTGGCCGCCGTCGGCGCGCGCGAGCTGCTTCTGCTTCACTTCGCGTACCACCGCAGACTCCGGCAAGAAGGCGATGCCATGCCCTTCCAGCGCCATCATCTTCAAACCTTCTGCCATGTCGGTTTCATAGCGCTTTTCCAGATACAGCGAACTCTTGGCATCCGCGAGGATCAGTTCGACCATGCGACCGAGATAGGCGTTACTGGTATAGGACAGGAAGGGTAAGGGCGATTTCGCACTACCCGGCAACTGCAATTGCGGAACGCCCGCCTTGTCGCAACGTGCATAGGGTCGCAGCGCCTCGTGCCCGAGCGTCAGCATGTCGTAACGGCTGGCATCGAGTTGCACCGGCTGCCGCGGATGGTGGTAGCACAGCAGCAAATCACATCCGCCTTCAACCATCGTCATCACCGCATCATGCACATTCAGCGCCAGCAGGCGGGTATGGAAGTCGCCGAAGCTGGATTGCAGCTGCGTCATCCACTTCGGCATGTAAGTGAGGGACAAGGTGTGCGGCACCGCGAAATCGACCGTGGTCTGGGCGGTCGGTCGCTTGCCGCGCAACAGCGCGCGGGCATTGTTAATCTGGCCGAGCATTTCCATGGCCTGCTCGTAGAACACTTCCCCGGCCGGCGTCAGGCGCGTCGGATAGGAAGTGCGGTCGATCAGGTCAGCACCAAGCCAGGCTTCGAGCGACTGGATGCGGCGCGAGAAGGCGGGCTGCGTGACATGGCGCAACTCGGCAGAGCGGCTAAAGCTGTGCGTCTCCGCCAGCGAAATGAAATCTTCCAGCCATTTGGTTTCCATCGCACTATCTTAGTGAGGTTCGCACCGGAAACCAAGAGCCTGCTATAGCCTGTTTAAAAACCGTAGCGAGCGGCCCGAGTTTTGTCCGAGAAGCACAATCGTACGTGAGGGCGAAGCAGGGGTTTCGGGCAGCATGCTGCCCGCCTGCGAAGCCAGTATGCGCTTGCAAGCGCATGCGCGCCCTGCAAGGGCGATGAGCATCACAGGGCGAAAATCGGGGCGCGCAGTAGGTTTTCAAACGGGCTCTTAGGCCACCTCGGATTCGACATCGATATCAGTCGATGGCGATGAAGAAGCGACGTCCTGCCGTGCCTGCTGGCGTGCCCACATCTGCGCATAGACGCCATCGGTTTCCAGCAACTGCGCATGTGTGCCGCGCTCAACGATGCGGCCGTGATCCAGCACTAGTATCTGCTGGGCATCGGCAATCGTCGACAGGCGGTGGGCGATCACCAGCGTGGTCCGGTCTTTGGCAATCTCCTTCAATTGCGCCTGGATTGCCTGCTCCGCCCGCGAGTCGAGCGCCGACGTTGCTTCATCAAAAATCAGAATGGCCGGGTTCTTCAGGAGTGTCCGGGCAATGGCGACCCGCTGCTTTTCTCCACCCGACAGCTTCAGACCACGCTCCCCAACCATCGTTGCATATTTGTCCGGCAGGCTTTCGATGAAGTCATGGATATACGCAGCCTTGGCAGCGGCGATAATTTCGTCCTTGCCCGCGTCCGGCTTGCCATAGGCAATGTTGTATTCGATCGTGTCATTGAACAGCACCGTATCCTGCGGCACGATACCGATTGCCTTGCGCAGCGAGGTCTGCGTCACCTCACGAACATCCTGGCCATCAATGGTGATGCTGCCGTTGTTGATGTCATAAAAGCGAAACAGCAGGCGCGACAGCGTGGACTTGCCCGAGCCGCTGTGTCCGACCACCGCCGTGGTACTGCCGGCAGGGATCGTGAAGTGGACATCGAACAGGATCTGGCGCTTGGTTTCGTAGCTGAAGTCGACATGGGAAAACCTGACCTCGGCGCCGCTGATCGTAAGCGCTCTCGCATGGGGCTTGTCCGCCACTTCACGATGTTCGTCGAGCAGCGTGAACAGTCGTTCCATATCCGCCAGGCTCTGCTTGATCTCGCGATAAATCACGCCGAGGAAACTCAGCGGGATATACAACTGGATCATGAAGGCATTGACCAGCACCAAGTCACCCAGCGTCATTTTCCCATCAATCACGCCTTGGGTTGCGCGCCACAGGATCAGCGTGACCGCAATCGCGATGATCAGGGACTGCCCGGTATTCAGGAGCGACAGCGAAGTCTGCGACTTCACCGCCGCAGTTTCCCAGCTTTCCATACTATGGTCGTAACGGCGCGCCTCATAGTCTTCATTGCCGAAGTATTTGACAGTCTCGTAATTGATCAGGGAATCGACCGCCTTGGTGTTCGCCTTCGAGTCCAGGTCGTTCATCGTGCGCCGGAAATTGGTGCGCCATTCGGTCACGACGACGGTATAAACTATATACACAACCAAAGCAGCAAACGTGATGACAGCGAACCAGATGTCGTAATGCAGCACGAGGTAGCCGATCACCAGCGCAATCTCGATCAATGTCGGCAGGATGCTGTACAGAGTATAGGAGACCAGCGAGGAAATGCTGCGCGTGCCGCGTTCCATATCACGCGTCATGCCGCCAGTCTGCCGGTTCAGATGGAAGCGCAATGACAGCGAATGCAGATGGCGAAATACTTTCAACGCGATGGTGCGCACTGCACGCTGCGTCACCTTGGCGAAGACGAATTCACGCAATTCGGTAAACAGCGTGGTGCACAGCCGCAATACGCCATAGGCAATCAAAATTCCTATCGGCAGTACAAGCAATGCCTGCGGATTATCGGGGCCGATCGTCATATGATCGATCAAGGCCTTCAGCACCAGCGGCACGCCGACATTGGCGACCTTTGCTCCCACGAGGAAAGTCAGCGCCAGCAGGACGCGCCATTTGTATTCCCACAAGTACGGGAACAGGGTCTTGAGCGTAGCCCAGTCGTTGCGAGGGCCTTGATTGGCGGCAGGTACGGGTAATGAGGCGGAATGACGGCGCATGAAAAACAATCGTAGAGAATGGTTTATGCTTCAGCCTGACGATTGTAGCCTAGCCGGCTGCCGAACACCGGCGCGTATATCGCGGCCGATGCCGGTACAACAATCACCATAAAACAAGCACACACCCAGCGGAGAACGAGAATGACAAGCGACCACCTGACAAGCCTGCCTGAAGGAAAGATTCCGCAATTACGCGTAATGCCCATGCCGGCAGATGCGAATGTCCATGGCGACGTATTTGGCGGCTGGATCATGGCGCAGGTCGACATCGCGGGCGCATTGCCAGCGGTACGGCGGGCCAACGGGCGGGTCGCCACCGTGGCAGTCAATTCCTTTTTATTCAAGCAACCGGTTTTCGTCGGGGATTTGCTGTCGCTCTACGCCGATATCGTCAAAGTCGGGCGCACGTCGATTACCGTCAACGTCGAAGTCTATGCAGAACGCAATCGCTTGCAGGTCGAAACCGTCAAGGTAACCGAAGCCACGCTTACTTATGTGGCAACAGGCGAAGACCGCAAGCCGCGTTTGGTACCACCGCTGGAAGGTGTGAAGGCGTAAGCATTTATCCGCACCTAGGTGCGTGCCTGCAGATTCGGAAATCTGAACCGTGGCGCGGTTCACGATTGAAGGCAGTGAGCCAGGTTTTATGAATGCAATGCAAATGCAGCGCGCAAAAAAAACCGCCTGACTGGCAGACGGTTTTTCATTTTTTCTTTGAACTGCAGAGTCGTAATTACGCAGCCTTTTTCTCGTCACGCAGCTCGCGGCGCAGAATCTTGCCAACGTTCGTCTTTGGCAGCTCGTCGCGGAACTCGATGTATTTAGGCTTCTTGTATCCAGTGAACTGTTCCTTGCAGTAGCTCATTAGCTGATCCACTGTCAGACTCGGGTCCTTGCGGACAACGAACAGCTTTACGGCTTCACCGGAATTGGCATCCGGCACACCGATACATGCGCATTCCAGCACACCAGGATGCATCGCAACTACTGCCTCGACCTCGTTCGGATACACGTTGAAGCCGGATACCAGAATCATGTCCTTCTTGCGATCGACGATTTTCACGAAACCGCGCTCGTCCATCACTCCGACGTCGCCTGACTTGAAAAAGCCATCCGGCGTCATGACCTTTTCGGTTTCATCGGGGCGGTTCCAGTAACCCACCATCACTTGTGGACCACGAATTGCGATCTCGCCGGCCTGGCCGATTGGCAAGGGCTGGCCATTATCGTCAAGAATTGCAATCTCGGTCGAGGGGATCGGCAAGCCGATCGTACCGCTGAACTCGTCCATCGGCGGATTG
>DATFAZ010000035.1:0-10797 GCA_035254105.1 Noviherbaspirillum sp.
GCGCAAGCACTTCCGGACGACGACTATCCGCTCGGTTTCGCGCTCGCGCAATTGCACGGCATCTACGTGCTGGCGCAAAACCGGAAAGGATTGGTGCTGGTCGACATGCACGCGGCACATGAACGCATTCTCTATGAGCAGTTGAAGAACGCGCTCGACGAAAATGCCATGCATGTGCAGCCGCTGCTCATTCCGGTCACCTTCTATGCCGACCCGGTCGAAGTCGGCACGGCGCAGGAAAACCAGGACGCCTTGCAGGCACTCGGTTTCGACATCAGCGCGTTGTCGCCAACCACGCTCGCGGTGCGCGCCATTCCCGCATTGCTGAAGAACGCTGACGCACAGACGCTGGCGCGCGACGTATTGCGCGACGTGCGCGAATTCGGCGGCTCACGCGTGCTGGTCGAGCGCCGCAACGAACTGCTTGGCACCTTGGCATGCCACACCGCCGTGCGCGCCAACCGTGCATTGACACTGCCTGAAATGAATGCGCTGCTGCGTCAGATGGAAGCGACCGAACGCGCGGACCAATGCAACCACGGCCGTCCGACCTGGGTGCAACTCGCATTGTCCGACCTCGACAAGCTCTTCCTGCGCGGACAATGAGCTCCACGCAAAAACCGCTCGCAATAGCGATCATGGGACCGACCGCGTCCGGCAAGACCGCCGCCGCCATGGAAATTGCGCGGCACATTCCCGCGGAAGTGATCTCGGTCGATTCCGCGCTGGTATACCGCGGCATGGATATCGGCACCGCCAAACCGACTCCCGCCGAGCGGGCGGAAGTACCGCACCACCTGATCGACATCCTCGATCCGCTCGACGCCTACTCCGCAATGCAATTCCGCGAAGATGCGCTGCGGCTGGTTGCCGATATCGCACAACGCGACAAATTACCGCTGCTGGTCGGTGGCACCATGTTGTATTTCAAGGTTCTGCGCGAGGGACTCGACGTGCTGCCGCAGGCCGACCCGGAAGTGCGTGCCCGTCTCGACGCCGACGCCGCCCGGATAGGCATGCCTGCGATGCACGCCAGACTCGCGGCCCTCGATCCCGCAACCGCGGAACGCTTGAAACCGAACGACGCGCAGCGCATTCAGCGCGCACTGGAAATCATCGAATTGACTGGACGCCCGATGTCTGCACTGTTGGCGAAGGCACCGAAAACCGAATTGCCTTTCCAGTTGCTCCCCTTATCGATGGAGCCGTCGGATCGCAGCGTGCTCCACGCACGCATTGCGGCCCGATTCGATGCAATGCTTAACGCTTCCGACGGCGGTTTGCTGGAAGAAGTCCGCGCCCTGCGTGCGCGCGGCGACTTGCATCTAGGCCTGCCGTCGATGCGCTGCGTCGGCTACCGGCAAGCATGGGAATACCTTGACGGCGCGTACGACATGAGCAGTCTGCGCGAAAAAGGAATCGCCGCGACCAGACAGCTGGCAAAGCGTCAACTGACCTGGCTGCGCGCCATGCAAGACCGGATCGTCGTCGACTGCATCGCGCCCGACGCTGCCGGACAAGTACTTCGGCATGTCTGCCGCGCACTAAACCGCGAATGATGTGCGGACCGGCAAAAAACCGGCTTAAGCCATCTTGACAGCCGTTACTGAACACAGCATAATTTAGGGCTATTTTGGTGATATAGCTCAGCTGGTTAGAGCACAGCACTCATAATGCTGGGGTCGGTGGTTCAAGTCCACCTATCACCACCAATACCATGTTTCAGGAAGTCCTGGGACATCCAAAAACCCGCTTCTAGCCTCGTGCTGATGCGGGTTTTTCGTTTTCTGATGTCTTTTGGCATCCGTTGACATCCCCTCCCTTTGACGGTATCTATGACAGAATCAGCCGACCCAGACAAAAGCGGATACCGTCAAAATGCCGAAGCTCGCCACGCCACTGACCGACATTCAGCCGCGTAACGCCAAGCCGAAGGATAAGCCATACAAGCTGTCCGACGGCGGCGGGCTTTACCTGCTGGTCAAGACCGACGGCGCCAAATACTGGCGCATGGATTACCGGCACGCCGGCACGCGCAAGACGCTGGCGTTCGGGCGCTACCCGCAGACATCGCTCGCGCAGGCACGGGAAAAGCGTGCGGCGGCACGCAGGCTGCTCGACGAAGGCACCGATCCCAGCCTGGCCAGACGCATCGAGAAACGGCAAAAGGCGATCGAGGCGGCCAACACGTTCGAGACCATCGCCCGCGAATGGCACCAGCACAAGGTCGACTCGTGGCAGCCCCGGACGTCCACCAATGTCCTGTACCGACTGGAAAAGGATGTGTTCCCGTTGATCGGCAAGTACCCTATCAAGGAACTCAAGGCCCCCGTCATTCTCGACATGCTCCGGCAAATCGAACGGCGCGGCGCAGTCGAGATGGCGAGACGGCAGGCGCAGGTCTGTGGACAAATCTTCCGCTACGCCGTCGCTACGGGCATCGCCGAATACGACCCATTGCCCAGCCTGCGCGGTGCGTTGCGACCAACACCAAGAGGTCATCACGCGGCGATCACGCCGGACGAACTGCCGGAATTTCTCCGCATTCTGGAAAAGAACGAAGTCCACATGTCGCCTCCGACGCGGATACTCACGCGCCTGATGCTGCTGGTATTCGTCCGCACCAGCGAGCTGACGGAAACGCCGTGGAGCGAAATCGACCTCGCCAATGAAGAATGGGTGATCCCCTGGCAGCGCATGAAGATGGGAAAGCGCAAGATCAACCCACGCAAGGTCGACCATCACGTGTTCCTGCCACGCCAAGGGTGGGCGCTGCTTCGGGAACTGCACGCGCTCACTGGCGGCGGAAAGTATCTGTTCCCGAACCGGAACGACCATGAGCGCCCAGCCAGCAACTGGGGAATACTGGCGGCACTAAAGCGCATGGGATACAGCGGCAGGATGACCGGGCACGGCTTCCGCTCACTGGCGATGGGCGTGATCAAGGAGCGGCTCGGCTACCGCCATGAAGTGGTGGACCGACAACTGTCGCATCAGTCTGGCGATACCTACGGCGAGGCCTACGATCGCGCTGAGTTCAAGGAAGAGCGCAAGAAAATGATGCAGCAATATGCCGATTACCTGGACGCAATCGCGAACGACACAGCAACCACCGACAAAGGCAGTGCATGATGATTTGAATAATGGCGGACGATCTGCCACGTTAGCATCGCCCCCCCCTACTCGCGCCACGCCTTAAGTCGTAATGCAACTTCGTCTCGTGAGAGCAAAGTTCGAGATTTCGACGAAATCCGATTCAGTCCTTCAGAGAGACTCGTTTTCGGAACTGACTTTGATACTGCCATTTGGTCGAGCAGCCACAATAAGCCAAATACTTGGCAACCACGTGACGCCGCTTCATTTTTCGCCACCCGTTCTCCACAGAGTAGGGCGTGCCCAGGTCGTCCTGCATAGCTGATCGCAAAGCAGGCCGGAAGAGTCAGTGCTTGCGCCTCCCGATACACTTGCTGGGCAATAGACATTTCTTTCGACGCGAGCGTCACGACCCCCAAACCGAGAGAGCGCAAATATGGACCATTCTCTCTTTCGAGTTCACGGTTGTATAGAAGATCCGGCACAACGAGAGGCAAATTGCAGCAGAAGGAAAGTTCTAACAATCCACCGCGCTCAAGATCCATCAAGACAGAAATATCAGGCAGGACGAGGACCACGAATAGTCATACTCCTGCAGTAAGGCGGCCATCTAGTTCGCGAACACTAATTTTCAACAACTCCGCAGCCTTAGCCTCTGAAATCGCACCTTCCGCTACCGCACGAAGGCAAATTCTCGCCATACGTTTTGGCACCTCCTCGGGGAGAGGATTGGGCTCACTTGAACCTGGGCTATTCCATCCTAAGGATTTAATCTGCGCCCACAAACGGCCGCTCGCAGCCTTGGGGAGTATGCCGAGTTGTCCGCTTCTATAAACCAGTGCGGCGATGCTCACCTTGAAAATTGGCTTCAGTTCGGCGAATTCGCCAAGAGAGATCGATTTGCGGTGCTCACCTAAGAGCCGAAGCATTAGCTCTTTTGGCATGAAAAAAGCGCCAGCGAACTGATCAGCTGCCTTTTCCTCATTTACGTTGGCATTCGGGAATCGTAGAACTAGATGAGCCAATTCATGCGCCAAAGTGAAGCGCTGTCGTTCACCCATATGATTGCTGTTAATGACGATGATAGGTACGGGATCCCTCCCTGGGCGTTGAACAAACGCCTTCGACCCGGACACATTTTCTGGAAGACTCAAAGCAATGACCTTGATGCCTTGCTCCTCAAGGAGTTCTGCCATCTGAGGTATAGGATCAGATCCTAGCTCCCATAGAACGCGGAGCGCGTGTGCGGCCTTCTCGGCATCTTCAATGCAACGTATATCGAATTCATTATCAGTTGGGGCCGTCCAGATTTCCTCACCACCTGGCAACAGGTCTTCAAGCGCAAGATAGCGCTCAACATGATCCAGAACGGCAGCCTCAACAGTTCGCTCTTCCTTCGCCCCTGCCTGCGGTCCCTTGCGAAAGTCAACGCCGGTAAGTTCGATCTCGCGCTCACTAAGAAGATATTCCGGCGTGACGTCGAGTGCGCTTGCCAAGGCCAACAGAACAGTCGAGCCGGGCAACATCTCATTGCGCTCGTACTTTCCTATAGCCTGCGCTGAAACTTGATTCTGTATGGCCGCTTCCAACTCGCGTAACGAAAGGCCCTTTGCTTCCCGAGCCCTCTTGAGCCGGTTTCCAATCATTGATATCCCCAAAAATATTGGTTTACAGATTGACTTTTTAAATTGTAGTTTGTAAACTCATAACCGTCAATCTTCATGGTGCCTTCACAATAGACCACGGAGAGCTGAAAAGAAAGTAGTGCCGATGGTGAAACAGTCCGTTTTGCTGCAAAGCGCCTAGCTTGAGACGGGGCAACCAAGGTACGCCAGCCAAGATTTGTATGGCGCATTATTTTGTAAAGGAAAGGAAAAAGATGAACAAAAAATAAAAACGGCCGAGTACGTTAGCACCCGGCCGCGGTAGGAAAGTCACTGACGCAACTCGCCTTGGTTAGCACCTGCGATTGTCAGTGGTGAATCCTCCGTTGTCAAGGTGCGTTTTGCACCGACGGCGACGTCGGTTGTAGATCCGATACATTTGGAGAATTTGCCATGCAAATCGAAATGCAAGAGGGCCAAAGGGCGCCCTCACATACCACTATTGCCCTTAAAGTCCGGTACCTTGCCGCCGGTAAGCCCTATGGCGATCCGAAGGCTCAGCAAAGTGAAACGCTTACTGCGATCAAGCCACTCGTACTTGAGTTCTTCGGTCTGGTAGAAGGCGCGGTTGACGGCGGCACAAAGACCTATGACTTTGTCCTGAACGACGAAGTGCTCACCAATCTGAGCTCGACGCTCGGATCGCTTGCCGAAGGGAAGCACGAACTCAAACTCGATCTGGTCGAGCGTTTCGAGCAGGGGTAAGAGATGGCAACCGAACTCGAACAGACCCTCTTCGAAGAGGAGCTTGACGCGGTTCGGGAGCTGCCGGAAGCACCACGTTGGCACATCGAGCGGGACGATACAGTTCCGCTCGGTGTGTACGTCGTAATGCATCCGAAGAGTGCCCCGAACGAGAAATTTAAAGCCAGGATCCGCTGGACCGATTACTTCGGTCCACCCTCGCTCAAATTCGTCAACATATCGACCGACGCCGAAGAACAGACAGCTTGGCCACGATGCTTCGGTTTTCGCCCGGATTCAAAAGACGCATGTCTTCCATGGACGGCCGAAGGACACCACCTTCATCCTGATTGGAAGAACTCGGCGAAACATTCGTTCCCGAAAGTCGAGCTTCCGCTCCAATTCGTGCTACTGCAATTGCAGTCATCACTGGACACCAGTTATCAAAGGCGAGGTTGAACATGACACAAATACATTGGTCTCTGCCGGAAAATTTGTTGAGCGAGTCGATCGCGATCATGCGTCCGCATGGCGTAACGGGCAACGAAGGATTAGCGCTATGGTTTGGCAAGGCCGCCGGCGCGCGCGTTGAAGTTACTCACGTCATCGAGGTTTTCGGTCCGGGGTTCAAGACGACCCCACTTTACATGTCCTTGTCCTTGCGCGCCATGTCAGTTTTGACCGACTTGGCTGAACAACTGGATGCGTTCCTCGTTGGGCAGATTCATTCGCACCCAGGGCGGCTACTGGATCTGTCTGATCTCGACCAAAGGAGCGGCATCCGCAGCCAAGATTACTTGTCGGTTGTTTGCCCCTTTTACGCTCAACGCCAGGTTGACGGTTTCCGTGAATGCGGCGTGCATGTCTTCGAAGGACGTCAGTATAGGCGCCTGCCAATTGATGAAGTATCCCGACGGCTGCTTGTGCAACCAAAGTTGGTTAAGAAAATTCGATGCGAGGTGCCGGCATGAAATCCGTCGAAGACAAGGCCGCAAGCCGGCCTCTTGGTGTGGCCGAAAAATTGACGAGTGGGAAGATCGATTCGGCGACAGTCTATAGAAAGAAGGTTGTCCTTACGGGAGAGCGCGAGTTTCTCTTGTCAGACAACGGACGGTGGTGCCTTCTTGACGCCGTTACATTATTAGGCCGCGTGGTCGGGGATCTAACTGTCATTGTCCCGGATGGCGCTGAGCAACTCGAAAGCGAAGTCAAGGCACTCTGCCATGAATTATGGACGCGGCAGCCAGTAAATATTCTGCGCGAGGGACATCCATTCTCAATTCAGACAGCAGACGCAATTTTGTCAGTCGGTAGGCAGGCACGACCATCTCTCCCTTGGACCGTCGTGAATTCCAATGGCTGGGTTGCGCGAGTTTCTTCGGGCGCCGAAAACCTTCCAAGCGATGTCGCACAACCCAATCCACTTGGTGCCTTAATGGCCGCCTCACTCGGTGTGACCGAGGTATTTAAGCGTATATTCGGGGTGCCACACGACATTGCGCCCTTGGCCGACAAAATCGAACTTTCTTTATTTGACCAGACCGTTGATCCGAGCTGGATCGGGCCGCCGCTACCCGACAGTATTCATCTTCCCGACACATTGGTGGTCGGTGGTGGAGCAATCGGTAACGGAATCGCACTCCTACTGTCCCAACTGGTCGTAACAGGGCGTCTTCATATTATTGATAATCAAGACTATGGAGACGAAAATTTTGGTACGTGCGTCCTCCTCGGCCACACAGGATGGATCGGCGTGCCCAAAGCTGAGCGACTCACCGACTGGCTGAAGCAGAACAGCAAACTTTCCGTTACCGGGGAAAAGGATTTAATTCAAACGGCGAAGGATGGGGAAATGGTTTCCAGTCTGTCCATCGATCTTATCCTTAACGGTCTTGATAAGGTCGATGCGCGCCAGGAAGCCCAAAGTCTATGGCCAAGCACAATTGTTGATGGTGGCATCAGCGATGTTGGCGCCGCCGTCATCCAGTATCGCCTCGGTCAAGATGATTGTGCCTGTCTCAAGTGCTGGTTCGACACCCCCAAGGTTGACGAGCAAAAGCAGCAGAGTAAACTGACCGGCCTGCCGATCGATGCGTTGGCAGATCTCGGCCGCAAGCTTACCGATGCCGATTTAGAACGCGCTACAGAAGAGAAGCGACCTTGGTTGAGCGAGTGTGTAAAACAAGGCAAAACTGTGTGTTCAGTCATTAGCGAAGCCGCACTTACATCAAAGCTCGGCGTCGAAGTTGAAAATAACTTTAGGCCGTCAGTACCCTTCGTAGCAACAGCCTCAGCCGCAATGGTCGTCGCAGAAGCGATTAAGGCTATCATTTTTCCGACTTCCAAAACGGCGTCGAAGTTTCAAATTGATAGTCTGTTTAGTGACATCCGGGAGTCTATGCGCAAGTTGCGCATGAGGCCATCGGCAGGTTGTCAATGCGTTGTGCATCGGGACAGAATTATCAAACTTCAAAAAAAGCGTCAAAAAAATCATGCTAATGCTTTGCCGTAAAGCGCGGGCACTAGCGCTGAAAAGTATCGACTGATACATCGGCGATCTACCTCGGCACCGAAGATGATGAAAAATCAAACGATCTCCAGACAATCATGAAAAAAATTGTTTATGTAGCTTTAGGAGGCGAACCGCCTTCACCCGAGGGGTATGCCTACCTAGCTAAGTTGGCGAGAGAACATGTCAAGGTGCTGACGCAGCGAATGAAGGTTTCCACCAAGGCGGGTGAACCTGTGGAAATCGAGTTTATCGTCAGCACCGAAAGCAATACAGCAGAAGAACAAAAAATTTTCTTCAACGCATTCGCCGGGCCGAGGGGACATCGAAAGTATCAAATCGGTATCGGCGTCGGGTATCTGGCACGGCTCGAACTCCTGTCGCGTGCGCTCGTCGCGGACAAGACCGTGTTACGTGGCTCGACTAACAGCAAATTAACGTCAGAACAGGCAAGAAAAGACGGTCGCAATAAAGTTATGTCGGATTTCTATTTCCATTATTTGATTACGCTTGTTTTCATGCATGAGCTCGCCCACATCGTATTGGGGCATGTCGATTGGAACGCTGAGCGCAGGAAGCAGCGTGAATTGTATGAATTTTTCGCGTTGCCTCTGACTCCCGAGCAGAGAGCCGAAATGCGCGTACTGGAAGCGGACGCCGACCATCAAGCAGCGAAATGGGCCATCTCCATGTTCGACTACTCGCTGCAAGTGAATCCCCATTTCAAATACAAAGCCCTGCCCGACCAATTCTATGATTTCGGCCATTTGTTGGCGTCCAAATTTCAACTCGCTGAAGCGACTGAGCCAGATATTCCGAAAGAGAAAAGAACGCACCCCGATAACGATACGCGAGTAGTCGTTTCACTGGCTTTTTTAGCAGACTATTTTGAAAAATACAGACCGGAGCACGTGCAGCGCTTTATGGAAGCTGCTATCAACGGGGCGCTTGAAAGCCTCGGCCATACGATCCATTCCAAGTCGAAAGCGCATGATTTAACACCTGCGATAATATTTATGCTCAAAAACGGAGAGCAAATCGATAAGCTCGGCGTCAGACACTATCTATTGAAAGTGGAGGTTGGCGACGGTTCATTCTCCGTGGCGGAGTCCACCGAACCAGCGTATTAAACAGCGTACTTCCCCGCCCTTGTCCAGGGGCGATATCGGCTCGCTCAACGGCGGAACAGGTGCCGCCAAAGATCATGTCTCCCGGACGGGTCGCGTTTTGCCTATGGATCAATCACCGCCGCGCAGGCATCCGTCGGAATGGCCGCCGCATGGCCCACGACGGGAACCGTCTTCACCACGACCGAGGTCAGGCGGCAAGGCGCAGCCAGCATCCCGCACCCTGCCAGTGCATGACAGAGCACGCCGATCCATAGCGCCCGTCCCAGGCTCCTGATTGTCAGGATGGGTCCTTCATTGGTGATCGGCAGGCGCGCGCCTGCTTGCCGCGAACATGCACCACCAACGTCGCGCCCGTGCGCCATGTTGACTGCGATTACAACCATTTACATTTCAGGGGCGGCGCTCACCTCCCGCCAAGCGCGGCAGGAGTTGCGTGCGCTTCACAACCCCGTCATCTTCCGCCACGACTCGATTTCACGCGCGACTCCGCCCACGCCACGATCTCGCTGCGGATCCATGCGGACGAGCGGATCGACAGTTTCACCGGCGCCGGAAACTCGCCCTTCTTGATCGCCGCGTAAATGCTGCTCCTGGATTTTCCGCTCAATGCCAGTACCTCCGGCAGTCGCATGAACCGGATTTCCTGCTGCGGTGCCAATTCAGTTTCCATGATTTTCTCCTTCGATTTCACGATGAATGAAAGGATTGCGATGTCAAGTGCGCGCGTCGCTTGCGGCAGAGCGGCCGTGCCCCCCCCCCACGCCAACTCATGCCGGACAGTGCGGGCAACTGCCAAATCAATGAAATTTTTCTCGAAACACCGGGACGCGCAGCGCTAACCTTTTTCGGGTCGAGACTCATCGTGCAAACGAATGGCACAGGCCGCGGCAATGCCGACACCGATTGCCAGTCGCTTCAAGCGAAAAGAATGCCGGCAGCGCCGAAGATGATGCCGGGAGACGGCATCCATGCTCCACCTGCCTGCGTGGACAATGGATACCCATATGACGGACACACGCCGGGCGTGCGCCGTTTTCCGGATGCGCACGAATGCGCGATCCGGGGACAAGATGGCCTGGGCGGCGACAGCTACACCCCGTCAGCGCACAGGGCAGTATCGGATTTACCGCGTTCCGGCACCGTCGCGCCCGTCAGGACGCCGATGCAATAGCCATGGCAGCCGCACGATGAACGTGCCTGCCAACTCTCTCCATGCGATGGGGCCTGCGGCGTCGCGGCGAAGGCATCCCGTCGCGACGCCGGGGCGATACCCGCATGGTTGATCAAATGTGTCTTTCGACAGATGATGTCATGTGCTCGCTTTACCGCTTGCGGCGGAGGGGGTGCCAGTTCCCCGAATCGTCGGCGAGGAATGCGCGCCTAGCGCGTGCCCGGATCGGTCTGTCCGTCCGGGTGCGGCGTCCCCGTCGCTGAAGAGATTGCCTGATTCTTTGCGGGCTCTCCTTGGCCGGCGTCAGACTGGTCGCTTCCTCGTCGGCGCAGACCGTTCGGCCACCTGGCATGCTCTTCCGCGGTGCGCACCGCCTTGCGCTCCATCTCCCACGCCCTTACCATGCCGGCGAGCCGGCGAACCGCACGCTTGAAATGACTTTTGCGCATCGCGCACTGCTTTCTGGTGAAGAGGTTGGCAGCGGCCAGCGTATCCAGCATTACCATCAACTGGTCCGTCTTCAGCATCAGCTGCAGATACCGTTTG
>DATFAZ010000036.1:0-18039 GCA_035254105.1 Noviherbaspirillum sp.
GAAAAAGATCGGTATTGTCGATCACCTGATGGTTGACATACGCACTAACCAGTTGCGTTATGTCATGCTTGCGCCGAAGAGAAACGGCGCTGTGGTGGCGATCCCGTGGCATGCGCTTTACTTCGATGCGGCGATGGCGCAACTGGTTTTTTACACCTTGTCCTGAGAGACAGTTTGAAAACCTACTGCGCGGCCCGATTTTGGCCCTGTGATGCTCATCGTACTTACGTACGATTGCGCTTCTCGGAAAAAACTCAGGCCGCTCGCTACGGTTTTCAAACAGGTTTTGAGCAATCTGAGCAATTTTCGCAAAGCGACAACCGGGCAATGCGGTTCCTGCCCCAGGCTGTTTGCATTGCCCCGCTTTTTACTTCGCCGGCAGGAACAAATGCCGGCTGCGCTCTTCGGTAATTCCCGCTTTTGCCAGCGCCCGCAGGCACATCGCCACCGTTCCGGCAAATGCTTCGTCGAACCATGGATTGGCGCCGCTGACGCCAACCACAATGCCGTCCAGGACGATGCTGCCCCACAAAACCGTATCCTTTGCGGTCAGCAGATGAGGGCGCAATTCCTGTACAAGATGGCCATCAAAGCCGGTACGCCATGCCACCCGTGCCTTGGCATAGGCGAAGCCTGCATAGTCGGCGTCCCACTTCCTGCGGTCGCCGACTGCATGTTCATACAGGATCGCTTCCTCAAACGACGCATTCGCCGGCGTCAGTAGCGGATCCATTACGACGATGTACAGAAAGCCGCTTTCACCCACTTCCTTGTGCTTCATTGCTTCCAGAATCATGGGCAGGCTCAGGTTGACGGCCTTTTCGGCTGCGTGGCGATCGATGAAATAGCTTCCCGGTGGCGGCATGTGTTTTTCTCCTTTCTGGTATGGACGTCCGGTCTCAAAGTGATGCGGCACACTCAAACGCCGCAGTCCAGTCATGGATGAAGCGCCCGATGCCGAAGCGTTCGCACGCCGACTGCCGCGCGCCTTCACCGAGACGCCTTGCATGATCCGGATCGGCCAGCAGCTCCTGCATGCGGTCGATCAGCGTGGGCACGTCGGTATCAGCGTACCCGGACACGCCGTTATCGATCACCGTTGACATTTCTGTTGTGGCGAGAGCGATAACAGGCATGCCGATCATCATCGCCTCGATCACCGCCAGGCCCAGGCTGGTGTAACGGATGGGATTGAAAAAGAACCGGTACTGCGCCGCGAATGCTGGCAGCCGGGCATGCTCGATCTCGCCGATTCCATTTATTTCCTTGGCGCCCATGCCGACAAGGTCGAGCGGTACCTTGTCCCGAACATGCAAAAATACATCGCCTCCCAGGCGACGGCCACGCGATGCGATGTTGTTGATGACGACAAGGCCGCGTGCCAGATCGCCGCCATAGCTGACGCCTTGCGGCACGATCACGCCATGTTCCACTACCCGCGTCGGGGTCCGGCCGCTATCCCACATCAATGCGTTGAATGGTGTGACATGCACCAGCAGCACCGACGGATCGTCTACCGGATGCTGCATGTCGGTCGGATGCTCGCGCGGAGGATCATGTTCCAAATATATCTTCGGCAGCTTCCTCTGTGCTTCGCTCAGATATATATATTGATCGGTCAGGAATTGGTGGTCATCCTGGAACAGGATACAGTCGAACTGGCGGTCCTTGGCTTCGCTTACCGGCAGATCGATGACATTGTCGCCCCATGGAATATGGCCGCAACGGCCGCCATATCCGGCAGGTCGGTCCGGTTTGGACAGCACGTAAAAATCGTGCGGAGCCTGCGTCAGGTAGTACAGATAGCTGCCATGCGTATGCCAGGTGAGGATCTTCAGTCGTTTCGCCATTTTTCATCCCTTTTTCATCCCTTTAAGTACCTTTAGGTCAGCGACCAGCGGCGCTTCATCGCCTTCTCTGCATTAGAAGGTGCCTGCATACAAGGCGCAGCTACGGCACACTTCAGGCGGTGTTTCAGAGGATTCAAGCTGTTCGCGAAATGCGCTGTACTGGTGGTTGTTCCAGACCTGCGCCACGCCTTCCTTTGCCATGTCGCCGAAATGGATGCGATCGGGTGTGGCGACCATGCAGCAGGGCATGGCCTTGCCGTCGTAACTGATGTAGGAGCCGCGCCATGGCCAGTCGCAGCGCTGGCGGCCGGACATGCCGGGGGGATGCGCGCGCGGCTTCAGGTTCGGCAGCCGTAGCGAGACGTTCAGTTCCCGTGCTGCTGCACGCGCTTCTGTGAAGATCCGCTCGATGCGTTGCGGATCTTCCTGCAGCAGCGTCTGCCCGTCTATAAAGGAGCGCATCGGCTGGTATTGCTGCGGCAGGCTCGACTCGCCGAAATCGTGGCACAGGTGCTGTACGAAGAGCGTATCGATGCCTTCCTCATGCGCCAGCCGTACCAGGTCCGGCAGTTCATCCAGATTTTCACGCATTGCCACGGCCACCAGACGGATATGCGGCAAGTCGCTTTGCAGTCGCAGTTTTGCCTGCACCAGGCGGCGCAGGTTGCGCAGCACCCGGTCGAAACGCGAGCGCACCCGGATCGTCTGGTAGGTTGCGGCTGTGGCCCCGTCAAGCGATACATGCATCGTATGCATACCGCTCCTGACGCACTCTTCGGCACGCGCTTCGCTCATTACAGTCAGGTTGGTATTGGTCGAGACCCGTATGCCGCGCTGTGCTGCGTAATGCACCATGCGGAAGAAATGTAGGTGCAATAGCGGCTCTCCCAAGCCTTGCAGCTGCAGCTCCGTCATATCCGGAAACTGATCGATCAGGCCGCAGAACACCTCAAAGTCCATATAGGCGCGTGGCTGCCCCGGCGTGCCTTCGGGACGAAACTGGATCGGGCACATGCGGCAACGCAGGTTGCACTGGCCGACCGGCTCGATCTGCACGAACTTGGGAAGCTCCGTCACAGAAATCCTACGCGGAACCGGAATGCGCCGATGGCGCGCCAGAACACGGCAAGTGGTGGTATCAGTATCGAAGTGACGATCATTTCGATGACGTGTGCTGGGGCTTTCGAAGTTTTCTTCAGCCGCATCAGGCAGAAGCGGCCGGTCAGGAACAACCACACTGCACCGGCCAGAGCGGCTGCGGCGAATGCGCCGGCCAGCGCAGCGGCTATAGACAGCAGCAGGGCGCCCACGGTCAGGTAAAAATCCCAGCGCGGCGTTGCACGGATTTTCCTGCGATAGAGCGTCGGATGCTTCTTGTACAGCAGCGCGTCGAACTGCACCTTTTTTACCTGCGACAGGCTCACGCCCCAGCTCGCCGAGCGGATCGGATGGGTCATCACCGCACGTGGCTCGTGCACGATATTGGCGTTATATTCAATCAGGTTGAAGTGCAGGTCGGAGTCTTCGCGCCATGCAAAACGGAAGCGCTCGTCGAATCCCCCTAGTTCTTCCAGAACCTGCTTGCGGCAGAAGCAGTTGGCGGTAACGAATTCGGCGGTCTCCAGGTTTTTCGCATCCAGCTCATAATCGGTCGGCGTGTGCGACAGCGGCATCACAATGCGCCCACATACCGCATCCACGCCTTCTTCAAATGCGCACAGGCCGTTCTTCAGCCAGTCCGTCCTGGCAATCGTATCGTCATCGGTAAATGCAATGATGCTGCCTTGTGCGGCCCGCCAGCCGTGGTTGCGCGCAGCGGCCGGACCATGTGGCCCCATGGACGGAATGTAGGTGATCTGCGGCCCTCTTCCGGCAGTATGTGCGGCCCAGCCAGCCACCACTTCGCGTGTGGCGTCTGCCGAAGTGGTGGCGGACAGGTCGACCCCCGGTATTTCGGCGTTCATCGGCGAAGGGCGTGCGCCATCATCGACCACGATGATCTCGAAGCGGGCGGGGTCGAAGCGCTGCAGCACGAGGCTGGCAATACAGCGATTCAGCAATTGCGGCCGGCCACAGGTCGGAATAACCACCGATACTGCGATCTCGATAGGTGCTGCGGGCCTGGTTTCATGGATATGCGCGATTTCAGCAGATGCGGCTGGCGCATCTGCCCGCCGCCTTTCCTGGGGCGGCTCGACCGACGGACTCTTGCCTTCGCCGTCGGCGCTGGCCTGTCTCCGGTCCCGGTTGAATGCAAGAATTTTTGTCATGAATACTGTCCCGAAAACATGGGGCGGGAATCAACTTACTAACTTAGTTGAGGCGTACCTTTCATTCATTGGTTCGCTCGGGTGCGATGCAATTCCCATTCCATCGAGTTGCATTGACAATCATCAAGCGCCTTTCCAGACGAAAAGCCCTTGGGCCCGTATCCCGGCTTCTTACGTGAGAAATGGCATTGCCTAGGGCAGCCAGACCGCCCGGCCATGAAATCCATGCATGTGGATATTGTTCTAGCCTACCGACTCCACCTCATGCTCGCGTCTCTGCGTATCCTCGGCGCGCTGCTGCATCTGCCACAGAAGCGCATAGGCGCCGCCCTGATGCAACAGTTGTGCATGCGTTCCACGCTCGACGATACGGCCGCGGTCGAGCACGACGATTTCGCTTGCGCCGACGACAGTGGAAAGGCGGTGCGCGATGATCAATGCAGTGCGGTTGACGGAAAGCTGGTCGAGCTCGGTCTGGATCGCCTGCTCCGACTGGGTGTCGAGCGCGGAGGTTGCTTCATCGAAGATCAGCAAGGGTGGATTCTTCAAGATCGCGCGTGCGATCGCAATGCGCTGCTTTTCCCCGCCGGACATCTTGACGCCACGCTCGCCCACCGGCGTGTCATATTTTTGTGGAAGGGAATCGATCAGATCGTGCACATGCGCAGCCTTGGCCGCGGCAATGATCTCTTCCATGCTCGCATTCTTGCGGCCGTACCCGATGTTGTAGGCAATTGTGTCGTTGAACAGCAGGGTTTCCTGCGGCACTACGCCGATCGTTTCGCGCAGGCTTTTTGTGCTGACTTTTCGTATGTCCTGACCATCGATCTGGATGCTGCCGCCGCTTGCTTCATCCACGTCATACAGGCGCAGCAGCAGGCGAGCCAGCGTCGATTTTCCGGAGCCGCTGCCCCCCACTACCGCGACCGTTCCGCCCGGTGGAATACGGAAGCTGACCTTGTGCAGGATCGGACGCGCCGGGTCGTACGCGAAGCTGACATTGTCAAACACGACTTCACCGCGGGTGACCTGCAATGCAGGCAGATTCGGCGGCTCGTCGATTTCCGGCTTTTCGCGCAGCAGCTGGAACAGCTTCTCCGCATTCACCAGCGCATCGCGCGCCTCGCGATAGACGAATCCAAGTGCGTTGAGCGGCAGGCAGATCTGGATCACATAGGCGTTGATGAGGATCAGGTCGCCCACTGTCATCTGTCGCGTCATCACGCCTTGGCCGGCATACAGCATGACCGAAGCCACGCCCATGGCGATGATTGCGCTTTGTCCGACGTGCAGTGTAAACAGCGCCTTCTGGTTCGCCACCACTGCCTCGGCCCAGTGGTTCATGATGCCTTGAAAGCGGTTTGCTTCCAGCTTTTCGTTGGTGAAATACTTGACCGTGTCGTAATTAATCAGGCTGTCGGCGAGCAGGCTCTTTGCGCTGGAATCCAGCCGGTTGACGCGACGCTGAAAGATCGCGCGTTTGGAAGTGAACACCAGTGTGTAGCCGCAATACACCAGGAACGTAGCACCGAGAATGACGGTAAACCAGTTGCTGTAACGGGCCGTCATGATGGCAACAACCATGGCGATTTCAAGCAAGGTTGGCACGATCGTAAACAGGCCGACGCTTAGCAGGAAGGCAATGCCAGAGGTTCCACGGTCAATGTCGGGCAGCAGGCCACCAATGCGCCGCTGGGCGTGGAAGCGCGCGCCCAGTTCATGCAGGTGCGAAAACGTCTTCAGCGCGTAGGCTGCAACCGTGTGCTGCGTCACGCGCGAAAATGCCAGATCGCGCAATTCGTTGAACAGCGTGCTGGCAAAGCGCAGCATCGCATACCCGGCCAGAAATGCGGCTGGCAGCGCGACCAGCTGTTCCGGGCGTGATAGTTCGTCAACAATACGCTTGAGCGCCAGCGGTACCGAGACCACGGCGATTTTTGCCAGCACCAGAAACAGCAGTGCAGCAGCAATGCGCCAGCGGAACGCCGACACCACGCGCCACAGGTCGCGCATCACTTTTGCTTCACTTGGCGGCGCGCTGTTTGCGTCCGGCATATGACCTCGTCTTTTTTCGTGCGCCGTTTATTGCAGGTGCATGGCGGTATAGCGGGGCGGCTGTAATCTTTACTGCCATTGAGTGAAAAAACTTCTGGGCTTTCATGCCGGAAAGTCCCCATCGGTTTGAACAAACAACAGGGCCTGTCTATTCTGGAGATACAGGCTAGTGGTATGGAAGTTGCACCCGGCCACAATCGTTCCCCGTCTGCCTGCAGCAACTCACCACGAGGCTTTCGTTAGCACTATTTATTCCACGAGACGCCACGATGCACCGCATTTCGCCGGCTTTCTCCGGGGTCGGTGGTCTTGCGCGTCGTGCCAAGGAGAAGGAGATTCAGAATGGCAAAAATCGAGCAATCGGTCGAAATCAATGCGCCAGCGCGGGCTGCCTACGAGCAGCTGACCAAGTTCGAGCAATATTCACGCTTTATGGATAGTGTGAAAGAGATCCGGCAGCTCGACGACACACACCTGCATCTGCGCAGCAGCGACGGCGCTCAGGAGATGGAGTGGGATGCCGAAATAACCGAACAGATTCCCGACCGCTGCATCGGCTGGCGTACCACCAGCGGACCGCATTATGAGGGCAGGATCGAGTTGTCGCCTGTTGACATGGCGCGCACCCGGGTGACCCTGACGATGGAATGCGAGCCGCGCCAGCAATTGCTCCCCCAGCTTGGCAATGCCGAAAACGTGATTGCGCAACGCACCGTGCACGATCTGGCGCAATTCAAGAAATTTATTGAGAAACTGACTGGCGACACCCGGTTGCAGCGAGAGCGGGATGCAAACAAAGCTGGAATGAATACCGGCCCTGCCGGGCTGTTCGGCGCGCAGCAGGCGCACAGTGCGGGCGGCGAGGATAGATCGGCGTTTCCAGACCCCTTGCAGTTATGGAGGGACCCGTTCGGCCTCATGCGCAGGATGACAGAAAACATGACGACGAATATGGACCAGTTTATGGACAAGTATCTTGGCCGCCCGCTCAATGACGCGCGTTTGCATGGTGCCAGCCCCGCGGGCTGGACGCCTCCGGTCGAGGTTGCCCACCGCGAACAGCAGTTCATCGTTTGTGCCGAGTTGCCCGGCGTACGGCGCGAGGATGTGCATATCGAGATCAAGCGCGACCGCTTGACCATCGAAGGCGAGCGCAATCCGGAGCCATCGCAGGAGGCGGGCGAATTTCGCCGCTCCGAGCGCTCATACGGCCACTTTTATCGGGTGATCTCCCTGCCTGCTGGCGCCGACACGGGCAGCGCGTCGGCAGCAATGCGCGATGGCGTGCTGAAGATCACGGTGCCCTTGCCGGATAAAGGTATGCAGCCAAGAAAGCTCGAAATACAGGCGCCGGAAAATTGACGTGTACTGAAATGGTTTGCAGAAGGCAGGCGTTTTCCCCGGTAAATAAAGCGATCGTGCACGACTATGCCGGACTGTTGTGGCATAAAAGCCCCGAGGTCTTAAATCGAAACCCTTATCGTCTGGTATCTGATCGTTGGTTTCTTGCTCATCCTGATGGGGCTAATGGGCTCCATTGTGCAACGCCTGCCGCTCAGCCCGGCGATGTTCTATCTTGTCATCGGCTATGCACTCGGGCCTTCCGGCATTGCACTGATCATGCTCGATCCCTACAGCAATGCACGGGTGCTGACGCTGGCGACGGAGATTGCCTTGCTGATCTCCTTGTTTGCAGTGGGCCTGAAGCTGCGCGTGTACCTGAGCGATCGCATCTGGAGGTTGCCGTTTCGGCTTGGCCTCATCGGCATGCTGGTCACCACTTCGCTGGTGGCTTGTATCGGCGTGTACCTGCTGCAACTGCCATGGGGTGTGGCGGTTCTGCTGGGCGCGATTCTCGCGCCAACCGATCCTGTCCTCGCTTCCGACGTGCAGGTCAAGGATGCGGGCGACCGCGACCGTATCCGTTTTAGCCTGAGCGGCGAGGGCGGGCTCAACGACGGTACCGCATTTCCAGTGGTGATGTTCGGCCTGTTCCTGCTCGGGGTGCCGGAAGCCATTCATTTCGGCAGCGCGTTGGCGCCGTTGCAGGTGGTATGGGGGCTGATTGTCGGGCTGGGCATCGGATTGTTGATGGGAAGCGGCGTATTCAGGCTGGCGCTCTATCTTCGTGAGAACTATCGACAGGCCCTTGGCATGGAGGAATTCCTCACACTCGGGCTGATTGCCGCCACGTATGGTATCGCGCAGCTTGTCCACGGGGTGGGATTCGTCGCCGTGTTTGCCGCCGGAGTGGCCATGCGCCGCATCGAACACGAGACGAGTGGAGCAGAAGAGCCGGCAAGCGTAATCGGTTCGGTCACTTCCGGAGACGAGCCGGCCGTGGCGACCGATCCGAAAAAAGCACCGGCCTACATGGCGGAAACGGTGTTGGGTTTTAACCAGCAGCTTGAGCATATCGCGGAGTTTGTGCTGGTGCTGGTGATTGGCATCATGTTGTCGACTCTTGGGTTTTCGACCGAGGGCGCGCTGATCGGAGCACTCCTCCTGTTGGTGGTGCGGCCCGTTTCGGTGGTGATTTCACTCTACAAGGAAAGAGTGAGCCGCCTGCAGCGCGTGCTGATGTCCTGGTTCGGGATTCGCGGCATCGGCTCCCTGTATTACCTGGTGTTTGCCTTGCAATACGATTGGTCCCTGGCATATCAGAAACGGGTTGTCTCGATCGTGCTGACAGCAGTTGCAATGTCCATTCTCGTGCACGGGATATCTGCCACGCCATTAATGGATCACTATTACGAACGCCGCAAGCGGCATGCGCCTGAATGAAAAGGAGGCCAGATGGGCACCGATATGGTGGGGTGGGTGAGCGCATTCATACTCGTCCTGACGATTTCACGGCAGGTATATACGCAATGGCGCACCGGAAGTTGCGAGGGTGTTTCAAAATGGCTGTTTATCGGACAGCTGGCGGCGTCAACCGGCTTCACCATCTATAGCTATCTGGTGAATAATCTGGTTTTTGTGTTCGCCAATTTTTTCATTTTTCTTACTGCGGTCGCCGGGCAGATTATTTACATGCGGAACAAGAAAAGATCGGCTGCAACCGGCAAGACAAAGAGCCGATAGCACGAGAGCAATTTTCATCTTTACAAGATTCTGTAAGAATTACTTCGCTTTTCTACTTTAGCGCTTCGTCTCCTGTCATTCCGCCCGCATGTTGCTCCATGCTTCCTGTTCTCCGGCTGAGCGCTTCATGATGCACATGCCTGCTTTATTGCAGCCGGATAAGTGGCCAATCTTGGCTGGTTGTTCATATTTCGCATGGCAACAGGTATGTCGTTTGCTTGAACGCTGAAACCTGGTGCATCGCTGAAGATGTGCGCCATTTATCTTGCCTGTGGAGCCGTACCCTTCTGGGAGAGAAAAACGTGCATACCTTGGGAATCAACGCCGCTTATCATGATTGCGCCGCCTGCCTGGTACGAGATGGCGAAGTAATCGCCGCTGCAGAGGAAGAAAGGTTCACACGCATCAAACATGGCAAGCGGCCAGTGCCGTTCACCACATGGCAACTGCCTTTTCATGCGATTGATTACTGCCTGCAGGAAGCAGGCATTGCCCTTGCCGATGTGCAGCATGTTGCATATTCCTATGATCCATGGCTGCTCCTTGGCGCGGGCGCGCGCGATGGCCAGGAAATCATCCAGTTGCCGCTGGAGCCATCGGCGCATGCTGCGGGCGAATGGCTATCGCCTTGGGATCCCTTGTTTCTGTCGTATATCGTCAATGCGCCGCGCCAGCTTGCCAGTGGTGCTCCGCATCACCTGCGCAAACGTTTTCGCGGTGCCCGGCATGACGGGCCATACCAGTGGCACTTCGTCGAGCATCATCTTGCGCATGAAGCAAGCGCATTCCTTGCCGCGCCTTTCGAAGAATGCGCAGTCCTCACCATGGACGGACGCGGGGAAAAGGCCACGACCAGCTACGGCTTTTACGAAGACCGGCGCTACAAGCGCATCAAGCAGGTGAATCTGCCGCATTCCCTCGGTTTGCTTTACGAGGCGCTGACCGATTACCTCGGGTTTCTGCATTCCTCCGATGAATACAAGGTCATGGCACTGGCTTCGTTCGGCAAGCCGGTATATGCGCCCTTGCTGCGCGAAGTACTGCGCTACACCGGAGACGGCGGCTATGAAGTCACACCCGCACAATGGGACAAACTCTTCGGGCCGGCGCGCGAGCGCGGTGCCGAATTTACGCAAAAGCACATGGACATCGCTTCCTCCCTGCAAGTTGTGCTGGAAGAAACCGTGCTGAAAATGGCCGAATGGCTGCACCAGCAGACCGGTGCGGAAAATCTTTGCATGGCCGGCGGCGTGGCGCTCAATTGCGTGATGAATGCAAAAGTACGCGATCAAGGGCCGTTCAAGCGTGTCTGGGTGCAACCCGCTTCCGGCGATGCGGGTACTGCGCTTGGTGCGGCATTGTGGATCGACGAGCAGGAAGCGCGCAAAGGCGGCGGAGCTGCGAAGAAGCATTGGCGCATGGAACATGGTTTCCTCGGGCCGGCCTATGAGGAAGCGGAAATCGAAACTTTCCTGCAGCAGGCGAAGCTGCGATACCGGCGAGCCCACGACCTGTCGGCGGAAGTGGCCGAGCTGCTGCTGCAAAACAAGGTGATCGGCTGGTTCCAGGGGCGCATGGAATTCGGGCCGCGGGCGCTCGGCGCACGTTCGATCCTGGCGTCGCCGCTCGACGCCTCGATGCAGCAGCGCCTGAACCACATCAAGGACCGTGAAGATTTCCGTCCGGTGGCGCCGGTGGTGCTGGAAGAGGAAGCGGCCAACTGGTTTGTCAACGGCGAGGTATCGCCGTACATGGTCTTTGTGTATGACGTACGGCCGGACAAGGCCGACAGGATTCCGGCAGTGCGCCATGTGGATGGCACGGCGCGCATCCAGACCATCAACCGCTCGCAAAATGCAGCCTACTACGACCTGTTGCGCGCCTTCGGGGAGCGCAGTAGCGTGCCCGTACTGATCAATACCTCGTTCAATACCCGGGGCGAGCCGGTGGTATGCACACCGCGCGACGCCGTCGAATCCTATTGCACCACGCCGCTGGATGCGCTCGCCATCGGCCCGTTTATCGTCGAAAAACAATGAAGGCCGCGCCACTGCAGGCCTTGGCGGTGCCGCTGTTCAATGACAAGCCGCCACGCAAGATTGCACTATTTCGAGCCCTGCAATTGGGCGACATGCTGTGCACCGTGCCCGCCATGCGCGCGTTGCGAGCTGCTGCACCCCAGGCGCAGATCACGCTTATTGGCTTGCCGTGGGCCGCCAGCTTCGTCAAACGCTTTTCGCGGTATCTCGATAGCCTGCTGGTGTTTCCGGGGTTTCCCGGTTTCCCGGAGCAACCGCTGAATCTGACCGCAGTGCCACATTTTCTTGCCGAGGCGCAGCGTCAACGCTTTGACCTCGTGTTGCAGATGCATGGAAGTGGCCGCCTGAGCAATCCGCTTGCCATGCTGTGCGGTGCCGAGCGCACTGCCGGTTTTTACCAGCCGGGCGAGTATTGTCCCAATCCGCAGACATTCATGCCATGGGAAGACCATGCGCATGAAGTGCTGCGCGGCGTGCGGCTGATGGAATACCTTGGCATCGAGCCGCAGGGCGAGCATCTGGAGTTCCCGCTGTCCGACGCCGATTACCGTGCGTTGCAGCGCAGCCATCTCAGCCTGCCGGCGCCCGGCAGTTACGTATGCATACATCCCGGTGCACGTTTGCCGTCACGTCGCTGGCAGCCGCGACGATTCGCGGAGGTGGCCGACCGGCTTGCTACAGATGGAATAAAAATCGTCCTGACCGGCGCACCGGATGAAGCCGAACTGGTACGTGCGGTGCAGCGCGAAATGCGTATGCCGGCGTTGAACTTGTGCGGCAAGACCGATCTCGGTTCGCTGGCCGCGCTGATTGCGCAAGCCCGCCTGGTGGTATGCAACGATACCGGCATTTCCCATGTGGCTGCCGCCGTGGCTACGCCGAGCGTTATTGTCTCCTGCGGCTCCGATCCGCAGCGCTGGGCACCGCTCGACCGTATGCGACACCGGATGATCAGCGCCGACGTTGCCTGTCGCCCTTGCATGTATCACAACTGTCCGACAGCGCATGAATGCGCGGAGCAGGTGGGCGTAGACACCGTGGCGGCAATGGCAACACGGCTTCTCAACACGGCATCGGGAACGCACGCATGAAAGAAATCGGCAGCAAGCGCATTCTGGTCACCGGTGGTGCCGGATTTCTCGGTTCGCATCTGTGCGAATACCTTCTGGAGCAGGGGCAAGACGTCTTGTGCGTGGATAACTTCTATACCGGGAGAAAACGCAATATCGAGAACATCCTGCCCAATCCGCGTTTCGAGCTGCTGCGGCATGACGTCACTTTTCCGTTATACGTGGAAGTCGATGAAATCTACAACCTTGCATGCCCGGCTTCTCCGGTGCATTACCAGAACGACCCGGTGCAGACCACCAAGACCAGCGTACATGGCGCCATCAACATGCTCGGACTGGCCAAGCGCCTGAAGGCGCGGATACTGCAGGCATCGACCAGCGAAGTCTATGGCGACCCGCATGTGCATCCGCAGACCGAGCATTACTGGGGGCACGTCAACCCGATCGGACTGCGCTCCTGTTACGACGAGGGTAAACGCTGCGCCGAAACCCTGTTTATGGATTACCGCAGGCAACATAACCTGCAGGTGAAGATTGCCCGCATCTTCAATACGTACGGCCCACGCATGCACCCGAACGATGGCCGCGTAGTCTCAAACTTCATCATGCAGGCGCTGGCCGACGAGCCTTTGACCGTCTACGGCGACGGCTCGCAGACGCGCTCTTTCTGTTATGTCGATGACATGGTGCGTGCATTTGACCTGCTGATGCAAAGCCCGGATGGATTTTGCGGGCCGGTCAATCTCGGCAACCCTGTCGAGCACACCATGCTGGAACTGGCCGAACGCATCATTGCCTTGAGCAACTCTCGCTCCGCTATCGTGTTTCATCCGCTGCCGAGCGACGACCCGGTGCGGCGACGCCCCGATATCACGCTGGCACGCACCATACTCGGATGGGAGCCGGAAGTCGCTCTCGACGAAGGGTTGAAAAAAACGATCGCGTATTTTCGCGAGCTACAAGCCGCGCCCGCTGGCCGTCGCGGGCGGGAACGGCGCTTGCATATACAGGGAGTGGCGACGCGCGGGAGTGAAACGGAAAAAAGGACAGGGATCGCACACGACGCTACAAAGACTGCCCCCGGCAGATAACAGAGGGCATGGATCCAGTAGTAAGGCGACTCGGTAGAGGAGGCCATCATGAAACGCAGCGGTGGGTGGAAGGTAAAGCATTCGTCCAGTGGAAAAAAAATGTTGTTGGCTTTTGGCATGATGCTGTTTCTTTCTTCTTGCAGCAGGGAGCAGGGAGAGCCGTTTCCACCTCATTCGCCACCACGACCAATGACCGAAGGGGGGCATGTCATTACTATGCAACTTGATTTGGCCGAGCGTCCGGTTAATCCTCCGCCTGGTGAAATGTAACTCGCGGCTTGGCGGCTCCTGAATTTCATGGGCATGAACCTTGCGTTGTTTCTCACCATAATCGATTCATTATTCAGATGAAATTCGCATGAAGGCTACGGAATATTTTGTTCGCCGGGCTGCGGCTGACGGAGGACGATGATGGTGCTGGAAATCCAGGTCGACCCGATTAGGATCGAATCGGACAAAGATGCAATGGAAGGCATGCTCTGGCTGCCCGCTGGATATACCGGTATGGTTGTGTTCACCAGTGGCAGCAATCGGGTTAAACCGCCCCATGATTACATTGCCAATATGCTGCGCAATGCGCGCCTCGGTTCCTTATGGCTGGATCTGCAGTCACGTTCAGATGGCATATCGCTTGAAGAGTCCGACATAGATCTGTTCGCGGAACGCCTGAATGTAGCCTGTGACTGGTTACAACAAAACGATGCAACCAAAGATCTACCAGTCGGTTTGTTCGGGGCGGGGCGTGCAGCTGCGGCGGCATTGCAACTGGCGGCCTTGCGGGGGCGCAGCATTTCTGCTTTGGTATTGCGCGGCGGACACCTCGAACTTGCAGCCCACGGAACGCTCGGAAAAATCAGCACGCCCACGCTGCTGATCGTCGGCGGACTGGATGACGGCGTGGTCGCGACCAACCGTGCCGCCTATGCTGCACTACGCTGCAAGAAACGCCTGGAAGTCATTCCGGGTGCGACCCATTCTTTCGAGGAGCCCGGCAGTCTCGAAGTCGTCGCTCGCCTTGCGCGCGGCTGGTTCCTGCAGCATACGGATCGGGGCTATGCCTGAGCAGGCCGCGCAAGGCGGTGCGTGTCAGTGCGTGTGAAAATCAGCAGTATTAATCCCGCAGAAGTACTACAAAACCCTGGCCGCAGGAACCTGAATTACGACATCCGATTCCGGATGCGCGACACAGGGCAGGATGAAACCCTCTCTTTTTTCCTCCGCGCTCAAGCCCGGCCATTCGATGCTGTGGCGGATCCGGCCGCTGACCAGGCGGCAGATGCAGGTGCGACAGGTGCCGTTTCTGCAGGAAGCCGGCAAGTCGATGCCAGCCTTTTTTGCCGAGGCCAGCAATGAAGCAGATGCGGGCGCATCGAAGCGCAGCCCGGCCGGTTCGACATTAGCGGAAAAATGATTGTCTTCGGCCTGCATCATGCGATTCTGCTACGGGATGCGATGTCCGTCGCAGCCCGTCTTTCTGTTTGATTGTCCGTCACCCTTACCATATAGCAGGCTGGTGCCGGATAGGTGTTGAGGTGCGCCGCTTGCGCGGTGTCCGACAACGCCTGTTCCCGGTAGCCGAGCGCGCGCCAGAATGTAACCGAGTTCTGTACCGATACCAGCGAGGAGTGATGCAGGCCCATGCGTTGCGCGGAGTCGAGGGCGAAGCGTACCAGCATCGAGCCCACGCCTTGCCCTGCAACCCGGCGTGACACAGCCAGGTCATGCAGGTACAGGCTGGTGGGTGAGGGGGGGATGCTGAAGCTGCTACCCAGCGGCGTCACTTTCCCGAGTTCGGACGGATAGCCGACAAGATAAGCGCACGCGCCATCTGCATCTTCCGCGATCCATGCGCAAGATGGCGCAATACTCAGTCGCGTGCGTATCGTTGTTTCGCTCTCGATCGCCTCGGCCACATAGCATTCGCACTGGATGGCCAGAACGAATGCTATGTCGTTCTCGGTCATCAGGCGCAGCTTAATCATCTGTCAGGATATCGCAGGAGGGAAGGGCGTCAGTGATCCAGTATTCGATGCGCTTGCCGAAGCCCGCGGAGTGACGGAATGAAAGAGCCATAAGGTGAGCCTGTCCGCCTGCAAAGCAGTGCGGTATTGATGAATTCGGAAAATCCGTAGCGGATTCTACGTCGCGACATTCATCACGGCAACTATCGAAGCGGGCATTTGCCAAGCCTTCCAGGCAGCAGCGCAGGTCGTGCGTATCTGTTATTTATTTAATACATTCTTGCCATTCCTGACTCTCGGCCAGAAGCGACCGAGTGCAATCCCCGCTACAAACACCGCTCCCACGGCAATCCCCTCAGCCGCCGATATCTCCTTTGGCGCTACCACCGCAGCCAGTTCCTGCGCTTTAATCTGTGTCATTTGCGGAATCTGCTCGATGCCGTAAATGCACATCTCCCCGCTTTTCAGCGAGCAGAATCGCTCCTTCGGGCATTGCGTCAGGATCTTTTGCGGCGCGCCTTCGCCGCAGAGCGCACCGGCTTCCCTGAGAATTTTTAATGTGACCTCCGGATGCTTGGTGATTTGTTCCGGCATGCTGTGTCCTCTCTATGCGTGCAGTTGTGCTGCCAAATGCAACAAACCGCCAGGCGGCAGGTTTTCCCTCGGCGCGGCATCATGAAATGCTTCAATGATGGCACTACGCACACTGCGCCAGTGTTCGCCGCGCGCCCGCACATGCTTCTGGTTGATCTCGAGCTCGATGCCGAGATAACTATCGGCAGGAAAGCGGCGGCGCAGATATACAGTGAAGCCATCGGAGGTGCCGGTGTACGGATAGTTCATGCGTGCTTTCAGTGTGCCGGCATAGCTCTGGAGCGCGATGCGCCAGCGACGGCAAAGGCCGGCTTCGGCCAGGCGCGAGGGGTCGTACAGCAGTCCAATGTCTGCGTTGCGCAGCTCGCCATTGAGTTCCGGCGTGAAGCTGTGGCAGGAAATGTGGACCACGCGCGAGCCGGCGGCAACGGCTTGCGCGATGTGCGTTTCCACCTTGGTGCGGTACGGCTGGTAATAGCGCTGATATATCTCTTTCTTGATGTCAGCCGGGGCGCCTTTGGTGACTTCTGAATACAGATGTGCATGGCGCGGGGAGCGGTTCAGCTCAATCAGTAGGCGGCTGATGGTAGAAGCGAACAGGGGGGCAGATAGCGCGTCTGAAAATTCGTGCGCGATACGAAGCGCGCCGATGTCGTAGGCGCGGTGCGAGCGCAACAGGTCTTCCTGGCCACGGAAAAAATCGCGGTAGCGGGAAGGGATGCGGTTGCCGCCATGTTCGCAGCTGATGAGGAAGTAGTCGTTTTTTACCAAGATCGGCTTCAGCGAGAGATACGAAGGTTATAAAAAGCGTTGCTGTTCCAGCTGCACGGTAAAAGTTTCACGGGTGATATTCCTCACCGCCCCAGGAATGCCGGGGCAGTGACGGCCTTACATAGCTCCTTCGAACATTCTTCCTTCATGCAGGCAGTCGCACAATTTTCGGTAAACCGCATGGAGCCGTGCGTGTGAATAGTCATCCCCGAGCGCACGCAGGATACGCCGCGCCAGCGTCCCCTGCCGCAGTATCGTCTCTAGCGGCGCGCGCCACTGCTGCGTATCGTCTTTTGGCATGCGCTCCACCAGGTATTGCCACAACTCCCGCGCTTCGCAGCGCGACGAGGGAAAGCCAAGCAGGCGCAGATAGGTGGCATTGTCCAGTACCGTCAATTCGGCGTTGTGCAGGCAGTCGCGCAGGATCACAGCCAATGCTTTCGTCGTCATTTCCTGTTGCTCCACCAGTGAAGCGATTTGGCCGGAATACAGCATTTCGACGGCCGCTGTTGTGGCGGCGGCGATCGCCAGATCGGCGTGCGGATATTCCTGCGTGTCGATGACGCGGATTTCGATCGCATTGCGGTCGAAGCGGGCAATGGCGCCGCGCGAGTTCAGCCACTCCTGTCGCAATACCTTCTCCGGATCATGCGGCGCGATGTCGCGATACATCGGCGCAAGGATGCGCTGTTCGTAAGCAGTGCGACTGGTAATGGTTTCGGGGATGACCATGCCGGCAATCGACGGAATGGCTTGTGCATTGTCACAATAAACTTGCATCCGGTAATCCGCATAACCGGTGTTCATGCTATCGGCAATCGGCGAGCTGGCCGCTAGCGCCGGCAGGATCGGCAGAATCAGCCGAATCGCTGCATGCAGGCGCGCGAACTCCTCATCGCCGGCAAACGGCAGGTTGATGTGCATGCTTTGCAAATTGGCCCAGCCGTGGCTTTTGCTGTCGAATATGCGGTCGTAGGCGCGGTAAATCGCATGGTTGTCGTGCGGCCAAAGCTGCGTTTCCGTTTTCGGATTCATCCATGGATGCATTGCGCCCGGCATCAGTCGCGCGTTGTGCGTTTCCAGCAGCTGGTTGATTTGCATGATTTCAGCATGGAAGGCTTCGGGCAAAAGGGACAAGGAAGCGACAGGGCGCGGGTTTTTTATTTCGATGACATGCAGTACCAGTTCATTCGACCAGTCCAGCAATGCATGTTCTCCGGGAGCGTCGCGCAGCAGGCGGTCCGCAATCGGCAG
>DATFAZ010000037.1:0-12959 GCA_035254105.1 Noviherbaspirillum sp.
CATGCAGGAACCGACAAATACTTCGTCGATCTTGTCGCCAGCAACTTCGGACAGGGTCTTCACATCGTCCGGATCGTTCGGGCATGCAACGATCGGCTCATGGATGTCAGCCAGGTTGATTTCGATGACGGCAGCGTATTCGGCATCCGCATCCGGCGACAGCAGCTCCGGCTTGGCCAGCCAGGCTTCCATTGCCTTGATGCGGCGCTCGAGGGTGCGCTTGTCTTCGTAGCCATTGGCGATCATCCACTTCATCAGCGTGATGTTCGAGTTCATGTACTCGATGATCGGCGCTTTATCCAGATGGACCGTGCAACCTGCAGCGGAACGCTCTGCGGATGCGTCGGACAGTTCAAACGCCTGCTCGACCTTCAGATCCGGCAGGCCTTCGATTTCGAGAATACGGCCGGAGAAGATGTTCTTCTTGCCTTGCTTCTCGACGGTCAGCAGACCCTGCTTGATTGCATACAACGGGATCGCGTTGACCAGGTCACGCAGCGTGACGCCCGGCTGCATCTTGCCCTTGAAACGGACCAATACCGATTCCGGCATGTCCAGCGGCATAACGCCGGTTGCAGCGGCAAACGCCACCAGACCAGAACCTGCCGGGAACGAGATACCGATCGGGAAACGGGTATGCGAGTCGCCGCCGGTACCGACGGTATCCGGCAACAACAGACGGTTCAGCCAGGAGTGGATCACGCCATCGCCCGGACGCAGTGCAACGCCGCCACGGGTGGAGATGAAGCGCGGCAGGGTCTGGTGCGTCTTGACGTCAACCGGCTTCGGATAAGCGGCGGTGTGGCAGAACGACTGCATCACCATGTCGGCGGAGAAGCCTAGGCAAGCCAGATCTTTCAGCTCGTCGCGGGTCATCGGGCCGGTGGTGTCTTGCGAGCCAACGGTGGTCATCTTCGGTTCGCAGTAGGTGCCAGGACGAATGCCCTTGCCTTCCGGCAGGCCGCATGCGCGACCGACCATCTTCTGCGCCAGCGTGAAGCCCTTGCCCGAATCGGACGGATTTTGCGGCAGGCGGAACAGCGTGGAGACCGGCAGGCCGAGGGCTTCGCGCGCCTTGGCAGTCAGGCCACGGCCAATGATCAGCGGAATACGGCCACCGGCGCGTACTTCGTCGAAAATCACATCGGACTTGACCTTGAATTCGGAGATCACTGCACCATTCTTCAGTGCCTTGCCTTCGTACGGACGCAGTTCGATTACGTCGCCCATATCCATCTTGGACACGTCGAGTTCGATCGGCAGCGCGCCGGCGTCTTCCATCGTGTTGTAGAAAATCGGAGCAATCTTGCTGCCGAGGCAGACACCGCCGAAACGCTTGTTCGGGATGAACGGAATGTCTTCGCCGGTGAACCACAGCACGGAGTTGGTTGCGGACTTGCGGGAAGAACCGGTACCGACCACGTCACCAACGTAGGCGACCAGGTTGCCCTTGGCTTTCAGCGCGTCGAGCTGCTTGATCGGGCCGACCTTGCCCGGCTCGTCCGGGTTGATGCCGGGACGTGCGTTCTTCAGCATCGCCAGCGCGTGCATCGGGATGTCCGGGCGGGTGGTGGCGTCCGGTGCCGGCGACAGATCGTCGGTATTGGTTTCGCCGGAAACCTTAAATACGGTCAGCGTCATGCTTTGCGGCACTTCCGGACGGGAAGTGAACCACTCGGCGTCCGCCCACGATTGCAGTACACCCTTGGCGTTCGCATTGCCCTTGTCGGCCAGTTCCTTGACGTCGTGGAAGTAGTCGAACACCAGCAGCGTCTTCTTCAGGCCTTCAGCGGCAGCCGCACCAACGGCTGCGTCGCCCAACAGGTCGATCAACGGCTTGACGTTGTAACCGCCCAGCATCGTGCCCAGCAGCTTGGTCGCGGTCTCGCGGGTGATCAGCGCGCAGGCTTCCGTGCCCTTGGCGACCTTCTCCAGGAAAGCGGCCTTGACCTTGGCGGCGTCGTCCACACCAGCCGGAACACGGTTGGTGATCAGGTCAACAAGAAACTGCTCCTCGCCCTTGGGCGGGTTTTTCAGCAGACCGATCAGGTCTTCTGTTTGCTTGGCCGACAGCGGCAGCGGAGGAATACCGAGCGCAGCGCGTTCGGCGGCGTGTTGGCGATATGCTTCTAGCATGGGTCGTTCTCACATATTGGTGGTTGAAGATGCGGCACGCTTGCCTGATGCGGGCCTTCTGATACAAGGCCAATGCGCTAGGCGTCGCGCAATTATACCATTGCATCGCATCAAGTCTTCTATATGATATAAGACCATTATTGCAGGAAACTTACGCCTGAAAGGGGGAGGAGCAAGAGCTTTATTGCGGCGCACCACCGACAAGGCGCCGCCATTGCGGGCCTTAATTTCCTCCCGGGCGAGACCAGACACACCGCCGCCATTTTTCATCAATAATATTGAGCACTTTAAAAGCCTGTTCTACCTTGACGAAAAAATGCTTTCATGAAGCCCACTATCGATACAGTCATCCACCTGCTGCACTCCGCCTCTTCAGGCACGCTGGCAACCCACTCGACACAGATGCCGGGCTATCCGTTCGCCACTGCTCTGCCCTTTGCCACGGATGAACAGCACTACCCCGTCTTCCTTGTCAGCAGACTTGCCGAACATACAAAAAACCTGGTTGCCGACAGCCGCGTGAGCTTCATGGTCAGCAACCCAAACGAAGGTAGCGTCCTCACGGGCGCACGCTTGACGCTGGTTGGTGATGCCGCTCGCATCGACGCGACGCCGGAACTGGTTGCGCGTTATCTGCGCTACCAGCCCGACGCGGAGCAATACCTCAGCCTCGGCGATTTCACCTTTTTCCAATTGCAGCCGAAGCGGGTGCGCTACATCGCCGGCTTCGGCCAGATGGGCTGGGTGGAGGAAGCGGAATGGACACAGGCTGCTATCTTGCCCTTAGTCGATGAGGCTATCTGCCTGCGGGACCTGACCGGCGTTAATGCGCCGGGCGTCCGACTTCTAGGACTGGACTGCTATGGAGCAGATGTCGAGCAGCAGGGAAAGCGCGACCGGCTACGCCTGGCTCAACCGGTGGTGTCGGCGGAAAAGCTGACTGAAGGCATGCAGAGGCTGCTGGCAGCGATGTGACATCCAGGGCGTGCAACGTGTTGCGAAGCTTGCGCGCCTGCATGGTCGAAGTATGAGGAAGCGGGCTAACACCCAAGCTGCCTCGCAAGATCACTGATGCTCTTCGCATGCATTGTGTTTTGCGGATTCGGCGAAACATCCTTCGGCTGGTCCGGGCCAAATTCTTCCGGACGCTCGATATACGCCGTTTTCAGCCCGCAGGCACGCGCACCGGCGAGGTCATCCTGATGCGCGGCGACCATCAGGACTTCATGCGGCGCCACGTCGAAAGTTTTTGCCACGCCAAGGTAAGCCGCCGGATCAGGTTTGTACTTCCTGAAGACTTCGGCCGACAGGATGCAATCCCACGGAAGAGCAGCATGCTTGGCCATGTCGGCCAGCAAGCCGAGATTGCCGTTGGAGAGTGAGCAGACCATGTAATGCGACTTTAGCCGCGTCAGCCCTTCGACCGAATCGGGCCACGCATCGAGCCGGTGCCAGACCTTGTTGAGATGGCGTTTCTGCTCTTCGGTCAAACTGCTTATGCCGAAGCGCATAAGCAGTTCGTCAAGAATCATGCGGTGCAGGTCGTCGATGAGGGTCCAGCCCAGTTCACCGGCCATTACCCGCTGCATCGCCGGCTTGTAACCATCCCGCCACGCCAGCGCAAACCTATTGCCATCGACAGGCAAGCGCATTGCATCGATTTCCCGCGTAATGCTGCCATGCCAGTCAACGACGGTGCCGAACACGTCAAAAGCCAGTACCTTGATGGAAGAAGAAATGGTGTCCGGCATTTTTGTCCCCTCGTGATTCGCTGATGACCGATTTTACGGGAAGCTGCGCGACAAGGATTGCATCGTAAATCGCGTGCATGCCGGGGCTGCACAAAAGAGAACAGGCTCCACCCCGGGAAGGAGAGGAGCCTGCGTGTCAAACTTGAAAACGCGCCCAATTGCTGTCAGGCACCTAAGCTGTCATAAGAATCAGTGGTCGCGTCCGTTACCGCGGCCATTCCCGTGACCTTTTCCATGACCGTTTCCATGGTCATTCCCACGGCCGTTACCACGGTCATCGTCACGATAGTCGTTCTGGCGATCCCTGCCGCGCGGGCCAGGCGCATATCCCTGCTCGTATTCCGCGGATTTGACAAAGTAAACCGGCCGGTTGCACGCATTGTATTTGTGGCAGTGTTTTTCCCATTTTTTTGCATGGCCGGGGGGAACATGCATGTAGAGAGGGGCCATCGGGCGCGGCTGCCTTACGATAACGACCGGTTGTGCGTACAAAAGCGGTGGCGGCGTGTTGCCAATATTGACGCGTCCGTACACGCCCGGCGCTACTTCGCCTGCGACACTGACACCTACATATACATCGGAGGCATGCGCAACGGCTGCGCCTTGAATGAATAAAAGAGCTGCGGTTTTGATTAAGATCCTGCGCATGATTTTTCCCAAAGTGGATTGCTATTCAACACACGATATAAAAAGGTTTTTGCAAAATTGCGCGTCCTTTTTTCGCCTGTTTTCTGACGCTACCCGCCACATTTCTCTCATCGCAATAAAGCGCGATAAGAAAAGCATGCGACCCAGAGTGGCAGGCGCCTCGTTACAACGGTAGCTTCTCAAAAAATAGTGCTGAAAGCAAACATCGCGCGACATCGCGGGAACATGCGTTTTGATCAGAGAGCCCCCCTTGGAACAGTGCAGCCCGTAGCGTTTGAGAAGCAATCCAAGGGCAAAAGCTGCGCTTTATCGTTACTTCCTGTTACTTTATTTATCGGAACAGTGTTGTTCTATTGCTAGCGTTTTTTCATTCGCTATTCTTGTTCAACAGGAGAAAAGCAGACTCCTTGCCGATGAAGAAAGGAGTCTGCCTAGAGATCAGAGCTTATGGGACAGGCAGCGTGCTGCCCTCCCTGCCCCACGCTATTCTGCCAAGTACGATTAAAACGCCGTCGCCAGCGTCAACATTGCGCTACGCGGTGCGCCCGGGCTGATGTTGTTGTCCGAATGTGCGGTCGGATAGTACTTCTTGTCGAACAGGTTTTCGACGTTGAGCGCAAGACGCGTCTTGTTGTCGCTGAAGGTGTAGTAGATCGCGCCGTCAGCCCGCGTGAACGAAGGCAGCTTTACTTCGTTGGACAGCGAGGTGTACACCTCGGACTGATGGACGATGCCAAGACCCAGCCCCCAGCCGCCGGTGAGAGCGAACTTGTTCCAGATCGAGAATGAGCGTTTGGGTACCAGACCGATACGGCGGCCTGTCGGTGTTGCAGCGGAACCATTGCCACCGCCAATCGCCGTTTCAGTGCGGGCGTCGAGGAAGGCTGCACCCGCATACACCTGCCAGTTCTTCATTACATCGCCCTGCAGACTGACTTCCACGCCTTCTGTCCGCTGCAGGCCAGAGAGTTGCAACCGGGTTGTATCGAGAGGATCGACGGTTTTGACGTTGTCGCGGTCGGTACGGAAAATGGCGGCGGACAGCGTGAATGCCGGGTTCAGATCCCAACGTGCGCCGATCTCGTAATTGATGGCTTCTTCCGGTCCAAGCTCGGCATTGTTGACTGCCAGAGAAAGGTTTTCGCCAGAGGGCAGGAAGGAATAGCTGTAGCTGGCGTAATAGGTCTGTGCCGAAGTAGGCTGCCAGACAAGGCCAAGGCGAGGGCTGACTTCCTTGTCGGTGCGGCCGAGATCTTCGTTGGCCGGCCGGAGGTCGTCCATCTTGACCTTGAACTGGTCGTAGCGCAGGCCGGCGGTAAGCTTCCATTCCTTGGTCAGGGCGATCTGATCCTGAACATAGACGGCAACAAGATCGGATTCCGATCGGTTATCGCTGCGGACCGTCGTGTAAGCGCCTGCATCGCGAATCGCATTCGTCACGGATACATTATTAATGTTGGCAGCGCCAAACCCGAAGCCCCTGTTTTTCTGGTGCCCGAGCTCCAGGCCAGTGAGCAACGTATGCTCGAACCCGCCCGCACTGAACTTGGAGATCAGGTCAGTCTGGTTGAAGTAGTTCGTACGTTCAACGTCGTGGTTATAGGCGGACAACCTGAGCGTACCTGCGTTGCTGACGGCGCTACCCGGAAATACGTTCTGATAGAACTTGTCGTACTTCGTCACGCGGAATGTATTCTTCAGCTGCAAACCATTGCCAAAGTCATGATCGAAGATGGCGTAGAAACCATTGACCGTATTCTTCGAGACGTTCTGGTCCGGGCTGCCGAAGAACTGGCTGCGCGGGGAATTGTACGGACGGCCATTTTGCGACGGCACACCACGGTCCAGAAGGCGCTCGTCATCAAGATATTCATAGCCTAGCGTGACAGAGGTGTTAGCGTTTGGAGCGAGCGTCACCGTCGGATTGATCGCATGGCGCTTGAGATAGAAGTAATCGCGGAAGCTGTCGGAATCCTCGACCATGCCGTTCAAACGCCAGGAAGCGACATCGTTTATCTTGTTGCCGAGATCGATCGTGCCGCGCTTCGCGCCTTCCGAGCCGACGCTGACGCTGACATCGCCGTGACCCTGGAAGTCCGCACGCTTGGTTACGCGGTTGATCACACCGCCTGCGCCGCCACGGCCAAAAGCCATGCCGCCCGGCCCTTTGAGCACTTCGACACGCTCCAGGTTGTAGAGGTCGCGCTGATACATCGCATCGTCGCGCACGCCATCGACAAAGAAGTCAGAAGTGGTGTTAATCCCGCGCAGCACCGGTTGGTCGCGATTGCCTTCGCCCTGCGCCATCAGCGTACCCGGTACGTAGCGCAGCACATCGGCCATGCTGGTCATCGCTTGATCTTTCATCAGTTCGGCAGGCACTACCTGAACAGACGCGGGCACGTCCTTGAGCGGCGTGTCGGTCTTGGTGAAAGTGGCGGAACGCTCGGCACGATAGCCGTTAACCGGGCCGTCGGCCCGCTCGCCCTCAGCGCGCACTGTGATCGAAGGCAGCACGGATTCATCTGTCGCGTGCGCCAGCCCGGGTGCAGCCAGTTGCGCCAAAGCGGCGATGGTCAGTGCAACCATCGGCTGTAATTGCGGCAGCCGAAATGTTGCTGCGGACGGATTTATAGATTGACGCTGGACGCGCCGTTTAGCCAGTGTAGCCATATTTATTTCTCCTGATAGGTGATTGGCTGGCTAGTCGTGAAAACGATGGCTGGCTGGGATTGAATTTTTTGGTTTGCTTTCAGCGAGCCGATGAGGCTGGGCACCAGCTGCTTGCGCTGGTAGTTATTGATTCCGGCCACGGTATCGCGCTGGGTGCTGGTCAGTGGGCGTTGGGAGATCGCATAGATCGGACTACTGAAGCAGCCCTATCCGCACAGTACTGAAGACAGTCCACGCCCTTCCGGCATGGTGGGGCAGCCCTTGACTGCACCAGGCTGCGCATGCGTGGGCGAGAGTCAAACGGTAAAAACAAAGCGGCCATGATGGCAGCGCGCTACTGTTGTTTCAAGATAGCCTCGCAAGCTTGAGCGATTCACGCTCGTATGTTGTTTATGCTGGCTATCTGGCCCCGTGGGGATTGAATGGCTGGCTGATGAAGTGGCGCCCGGCACCCCACCCATCACGTTGGGAGAGATCGTGCAGAAGCGGAGCGCCAAGCATGGATCGCATTGTAATGCGAATAGTTATCATTTACAACAACTAATGCATCTTTTTGCCCAACGTTAATAAAAAAGGCCACAAGGCTCGCCCCCTTCCCAAATACAGCAGCGTGTATTCCAGAAAATATCTGTTTTCTCATGCCGCACGGGGCTAAGGCTGGCTCATTAAGATTCAGATTCGCCGATATTTGCCCAACAGGCCAGCGTCGTTCCACTCCAAAGGAACTTCACAAATAAATCTTGCAAGATATTTGCGCAAATCACATAATGTAAATGATAGTTATTCTCATTCGCAAAAAGAGCAATCCGCATGAGCAGCCCTTCCCTGACCATGGCAAGTCCGTATCCTCCTGCATTCTGGCTAATTTTCCAGCGTATCGGTCCTCTTGGCGCCATCATCCTTTTGCATATCGGCTTCTTTTATGTCCTGCAAAACGGCCTGCTGCGCCAAGCGGCGCAGGTCGTGCTACCGAAAACCGTGATGGTGAATTTCATCACCTCCGAGCAGCCAAAACCCAAACCAGCACCGCCACAGCCCGTGCCAACCAAAACTATACCGGTAGTAAAAAAGACGACCACTCTGCCGCCCGTAACACCGAAGATTCACCAAACGCCTTCCGATAAGGCCATTACGACTCCCGCTACACCACCCGTGCCGCCAGAACCGGTCGCAGAAGCCGCGCCACCCGCAACTCCCGTTCCGCCGGTTCCGGCATCACCAGCACAACCCAAGAACATTTCATCGGGCATCGAATACATCGAACCGCCGCAACCGGCCTACCCGGCAGCCGCACGGCGCATGGGCGAGGAAGGCAGAGTCATGCTGCGTGTACTGGTCAACGAAAAAGGCCGCCCTGAGCACGTCGAAGTACATAAAACATCTGGTTCGCCCCGGCTTGACGAAGCGGCGCGGCACGCGGTCATGCGCGCCGTGTTCAAGCCACATATCGAAGACGGCCGCGCGATTGCAGTCTTTGCAATCATCCCAATCAGGTTTCAGTTAGATAGCTAAAAAAGGAATCATTATGGAAGCAAGCCCGTACGGATTGTCGAACCTCTGGACACAAGGTGACATGGTCACCAAAAGCGTCGCATTTCTACTGGTCGCGATGTCGATCGCGTCGTGGTATGTGATCGTCACCAAGGCGATGCAGTTGTGGCGCTATGGCCGCGCGGCCCGCGCCGCTGGCCATGAATTCTGGGATACCACCAACCTGAACGACGGCCAGGCGGCACTCGGTACTGGCAATCCGTTTGCCGAGATCGCGCAGGCCGGCGTCGGCGCCATGCGTCACCACAATGCGCACAAGGGACACCTGCACGACCAGCTGACGGTCAGCGACTGGGTCACGTTATCGCTGCGCCAGGCGATCGACGAAGCCTCCGGCAAGCTGCAGACCGGCATGGCCGTGCTGGCATCGGTCGGTTCCAGTGCGCCTTTCGTGGGACTGTTCGGCACTGTCTGGGGCATCTATCACGCGCTGGTCGCAATCGGCACCGCCGGCCAGGCAAGTATCGACAAGGTGGCTGGCCCGGTGGGGGAAGCGCTGATCATGACCGCACTCGGCTTGGCGGTGGCGATTCCCGCGACTTTCGGCTACAACGCGCTGGTGCGCGGCAACAAGGCGGTGATCGCCAAGTTGAACAAATTTGGTTTCGACCTGCATGCATTGTTCGTCACCGGTGCCAGAACGGAACTGGTGGGCGAAGAATCGACAAACGGCGCGAAGCTTGTCGCCATTCACGGCAAATAAGGAGTAGAAGATGGCAATGGGTTCGCTGTCTGACTCGGAAGACGATTTCAATCCCGAGATCAATACCACGCCGCTGGTGGATGTCATGCTGGTTCTGCTGATCATCTTCATCATTACGATTCCCGTGATGAACCATAGCGTGAAGATCGACCTGCCCCGTGCAAGCAGCCAACCGAACGAGGCCAAGCCGGAAAACATCAACCTGGCTATCGATGCCGAGGGCAAGGTGTACTGGAACGCCGATGTCGTCGATGCTATCCAGATGCAGAGCCGCATCGACGAGGCAGCAAAACTGACACCGCAGCCTGAACTGCATATCCGCGCCGAACGCACCACGCAGTATGAAAAGGTGGCGCAGGTGATGGCAGCCGCGCAGTCCGGCGGACTGGGCAAGATAGGCTTCGTGACCGATCCTCAAGGTAGATAATTGCTCGATACAAAACAAAGCCCCATGCCACATCCCGGCACGGGGCTTTTTACTGCGATCGATTATGTATAGTAGCTCAGGCTTGATCTCTCACCTAATGTCAGCTTTGATCAAAGCTTAAACCGGGCCGACAGGCAGAGTTTGACGCAACAGAGGACGGTGGAGCGGGTACGGCAAATGCTTGCTTCAGGCTCACAGCGGCGTATCACGAAATCTTCGCTAAATGCTGCAGCCGCCCCAAAGCAGCCATCCAGACTTCCTAAGAGGGCATACTTAACGACGCTATAGAAAAAGGGGTTTCAACGATTTTTTAGGCTTGTAAATCATTGATTCTTATAAGGGTAAAAATCGAAAAATTCGTGAATTTAGAATTTTTCAACAGCCTCAACGTTTGAGTTGAGCGGCGCGAAGCCGGCTTGCCAGCGTAGCGTCCCTCTCGAACGAAGGGTTAGGCCGCATTTCCGATTTCTCGGAATGGACTAAGGTTGGAACTGCCATATTCCATTTACATTCTCTAGCTTTAAGTTGCGGTCTGTGGTCCTAAGGACTACTCGGCGGCTATCTGTAGGCAACTCGACAGACTCGCTATTTGACTCGGGTATGTACGCAAACGAGCCAGCAACAACCGGTGGTGACCTTGAGTAATACACGCCGGTGGTCCAGCCGCTAAACGCATGACCACTCCATCCCTTCGGATCGCTAATGGTGAAGCATTCGCTGCCTCCAGGTGCGGCGCAGCGAGCCGACGATGAATCGACCGGCACTCCTACGACGATTGTTGGACGAAGGGCAACGATGTAAAGAAGGTAATTTTGATACTTCACCCACTTCTTTGGATTAGGTTGATATTGCGCACGAAACTCTGTCAATAATGGACGCAACTGAGAAGCAAGGGCTAATGAACGTCCGATATCTGAGTGCAACTCGGCAAACGAGACTCGCGTGCCGTCTTCTGATTGAAATGCATATTTGCAAGTTACTCCTCCGCTCGGGGTCATCATTGCGATATTAACCACATCGCACTTCTTGACTTGTCTTGTTGAGCTACCGCTTGTCAGCGGCGGGCCCGATTGTTCGGAATCCGACCATATGGGGCTTCGAATTGAGCAAGACGTCAAGAGCAAGCTCAATGCAGAAAATGCTGAAACAATCAGTCGACTGGTTGAATAGAGCATTTGAGGCCTAACGTGATAGTTCACCAGCGCCGAAGGCGTAGGTGTGGAACGGCATGTTAAACATCTTCTCTGCTCCATCGCTTTAGTAATGCTCGTGCGGAGTGTCGCAAACGCTGCCCCCTCCGTCCGTCTTCGACCAAATGCCTTAGCGCGGTTGCAGTCTCCTGATTCAAAGGAAATCCTCTTTCAAGCCATTTGATCGCATCACCGGGCCAGTAATCGGTCTCCCAGCTAAGTGCGTAAGTGATCAATTCACTATATGGGAATTCTTTTGCAGCAGCCGGCGCCAAGCCAGACTGCATCACGCCGTTTTCAACCATGTCCCGCACTTCATCGTGCTCAAACTCAAGCAGAGGTAATAGCGGCATATAAATGCCTCGCTTTTTGAACCACAGAGGGCCATCGCCCGTAATACATCCCCAGCCATGCTCTTGGGAATAGCGCACAGACCAAGTCTTGCGGGGAATTTGGAATACGTCGACGTCCATTACACCTGCTTGATGTTTAACTAGATTTATACGTCACGGTCTGACTAATAAACCGGGACACTGACTGATAAAAAATTTTCTTGGATTGCGCCAAACCCTTACCCCGCTTGGTGTGGAGCCAATCACTATCCGTCTACACAGGTTTATTAACTGTGAAAGGCGTCACTCGGAATGTTGGCACGAGGAAGTTGGCAAAGCAACATTAATTAGATAACGTCGCCGAATGGCGACTTTGGCCACGCCCGCAAAATCGATCAATCGCGTCAAGGGTCCGCTTCCGCTGACCCGCGGAAGTTCAAGATTTCCGTGCGACTGGCAGCAAGCGATCGCAAAGCCGAACTTCTCAATCTGGCATCTCCTGCCAGATCAGGTCGGAACTAGTACAGATTATGTAGCCCGCCCCATTGATTCGAACCGGAACCGGTTTTCCCGGAACAGCCGCAGACAGGCATCTACTACCGCCGCGTCGTACCAGACACTGCGATACTCGGCGATATGCTCCAGCGCGGCGTCGAGGCCCAGTCCCGGCCGGTATGGGCGGTGCGAGGTCATTGCCTCGACCACATCGGCCACGGTGACGATCTTCGATTCGAGCAGCAACTGATCGCCGCGCCTGCGGTTTGGATAGCCGCTGCCATCCACACGCTCATGGTGCTCGACGATGATGCGCGCGATCGGCCACGGGAAGCGCACATCCTTGACAATGTCGTACCCGGACTGCGCATGGGTTCTGATGAGTTCCAGTTCGAGCGGCATGAGTTTGCCGGGCCGGTTGAGTATCTCTGCCTGCACTCGTATCTTGCCGACATCGTGGATCGAAGCCGCCAGATGCATCCCTTCGATCTGGTGCGGCGACAGCCCCATTTCCTCGCCAATTGCGCGGGCAAGCGTGGCAACCCGCAGCCGTATAAGGATCGCGAAACTCGAGCGCGGTGACAATTGCCTGGATGGAATCGACCACGCTCTGGCGCAGTACCGCCTCGTGCTGTTTCTGTTCCGTTGCCATGCGGTCGCGTTCGGCACCAGTGATTCAAGTTCTCTAATGCAAAATTTCCTGTTACCAACAGCAGCCTAGGACTGATATGGAATGTTGTTCAATGAAGTCCGGACTTTTGCGAGCCGGCTAAATTTAAGCTCCTTCCGAAGCAGGAAAAAGCGAATCCGTCGCTGTCAAGAGATTGAAACTGGGCAAACTTGCTCTAAATCAATGTAACTTAAAAGCCGGGCAACTACTATAATTGCCAGTTGGAAACAGGTGCCACTCTAATAAAAACCGGCCCGGCCCGCAAAGAATCTCAATCATTAATCAAAATCCCGGACTACCAGATGCGGTCTATGCAAATGCGTAGACCTCGCCGGTTCGCCCGGAAAGGATATGTACATGCGCCTCGCCAATATGAAAATCTG
>DATFAZ010000038.1:0-6708 GCA_035254105.1 Noviherbaspirillum sp.
GCTGAAAGTGCTCCGCCCACCATAGACGTCCGGATTAGGATCGGGATATTGCTGGGTTGCGGGATTGAACAGGCCACTATGCTGCCTTCCGCTATAACGCCATCCCAGACTATAAGAGAGCGCGTCGGATGCATGATAAACAGCCAGTAACGACGCGCGCCAGACAGGGATAAGCGGCAGATGCGTGTCTTCCAGTCCCGGGTTCGCGCGGTTCTTCACAATCCTGGAATGAACGTAGGTAATGCTGCCCGAAAGATCGAGCCCCCGAACCCAGATATCGTTTGTTTGCAATGATGTCTCGATGCCGTACGTACGGACTTTGTCGACGTTCTGCACACTGCTGATACTGAAGCCGGGCAAGGTCGTGATATCGGATTGCGAAACAAGAGCGTCTTTCTTTTCTTCGCCGAACAAAGAAGTCCGCCACACCCCGTTTGCCAAGGCACGTTCTGCCGAAATTTCCCAAGCGTCTGCGGTCTCCGGCTTGAGGTTCGGATCGTTCGTCAGCGCGACGTTATAAGGTGCCGGAAAGGCTGCTCTCTCTGCCGCAGTCGGGTTACCACCGCCGACGCGGGTAATGCCGACATTCTTGAACAGTTCGCCCACCGTCGGGAACCGCACGGCCCGGCCAAGTGAGGTCCGCAGCGACCAATCATCGGATGCCAAGTAGGAAAGCGAAGCTTTTGGCGAAAAGGCGCGACGGGTTTTATCCTGATAGTCGACGTTGGTGCCATTTGCATAGTTGCTGCCGTTCGAAGCTTCCCAGCGCTCTTCCCGTCCTCCGACAACCAGCTTTACGCTGGGCGACACTTGCCAGGCATCCTGCACGTAGATCGCATCCGTTGAGGTAACGCCTCGTGAATTACTCGTTAATGCGCCGGCGCTGCTCGTACGCCAATTGCCCGCGCCAAGGGCATATTGATCCGAGATTGTCGTGTATTTATCCGTGTGAAAGCCAAAGCTGATCTGATGCTCGCTTTTCACATTGCCTTCCGAACGCCATTCGCCACGCAGGTCGAGATTCTGCCAGCCCGTTCCATCCAGATAAGTGACGGTTCCTGCCGTCGCGGCGGAACTCGGTGTGGTGCCAAAGTTGCCAGATGACGCGCGAGTCACATCCTTCTTCTGGTTAAAGTCACTCGCAGTCACCTCCCAATCCCAGGTGCCGCCCGTCTGGGATTTCACCGACAAGCCATGCATGTAATATTCACTCTCACTGCGGCTGACACTCGGCGCAGCCACAGTGTAGTCTCTGCCATCGATACGCACATACCTGTAAGGAAGAGCGGTAGCGCTGTTGGTGCCGTAAATCGTATTGCCGTTTGCATCTCTCAAATAACTGTCGATCGACTTATCCGACGTGTTTTGCCAGATATTGAAGGTATAGGTGGCACGTACACTGGGGGAAAAGTCATAGGCGAGCTTGAATGTACCGTTGTCCTTGACGGTATGGTCAATGCTGGTTGCTGCGGTGAGAACCCGTGGTCTGTTAGCAATATCACGATCGAAATGCGCGCCCGTCACAACGGTGTATTGCCCCGCCGCTGCGGCGGCACCCGTCTTGGCAGTCGCAGTATTGAAATCCGTTGGATGGCTGCGGTTGTCCAGATGATCGCCACTGACCCAGAAGGACCAGTCTCCGCTTTTATTGCCCACGGTTGCGGCGCCATGGACCCCGGTAAAGTTCTCATCGGTTCCGTACAGTTTGAAATTCTCGCCAAAGGTATCCAGTTGGGCGTGCGCTTCAAACTTGCTAGGCATGTGCGTGGTCATCAGGACCACGCCACCCACCGAGTTTCCGGGATACAGGGCCGAGAAAGGGCCATACGTGACATCGACACGATCAATGGACGCTGGCGACACGACGCCCCAGCGCGGCCCGGGGCAACAGCTATTGGTAAGAAAATTCGAGAGCAGAAGTCCGTCGGCATACACAATCGTTTCCGCGCTGGAGTTCACGCCATACATCCGCATGGCCAAACCGCCATTCACGTCGCCGATAAAGCGTTCGCGAACATGAACACTCGGCAGGTACATTAACGCGCCGGATGAAGACATGGAATTGACGCTTTCTGCAATCTGCTTTGCGGTCACGCTTTCAGCGGAGGCAGGCAAGTTGGCTGGCAATGCCGGCTTGTCGCTCTTGATGACCATTTCGCCCAACTGCTTCTCGCCAGCCTGATCGGCTGCATAGGCCATCGAGCTGTACGAAAAAACTGCGACGGCGGCCAGAGATAAACATCCGAACCGGAAAATCTGCGTATCCACTTCCCTACCCCTTAAAAGTCTCCCTGTACCGGGAGTTATAAAAATTGTGGCGTCTAGCGCGCCGGTTCTGTCACAAAGGCAATCTTCACTACGCCTGCCCGCTGCGCAGCAGCCATCACATCGGCTACGCGCTCATAGCGCACTGCACGGTCGGCACGCAGGTGCAGTTCGGGTTGCCGCGCGCTGGCGGCGGCAAGGCGCGGTTCGAGAGCATCGCGCTGGATGGACTCACCGTTCCAGAAAACGCCGCCTTCAGCATCTACCGCCAGCTGGATGACTTCTGGCTTGTCATCCAGTTTGGTGGCGCTTACCTGTGGCAAATCGATGGGAACCGCCTGCTGGAAGAGCGGCGCGGTAATGATGAAAATCACCAGCAGCACCAGCATCACGTCCACCAGAGGGGTGGTATTGATTTCTGCCATGGGCTGGCCGGAGCTGCCTTCGCCAAAGCTTCCGAAGGCCATGCTCAGCCCTCCCGGTTGGCAACGCGAACAGCGGCCAGATCAACCAATTTCGCCTGGCCGCCGATGCGCACACCAGTGGTCAGGTAGGCATGCAAGTCGTGAGCAAAGCCATCCAGCTGGGCGAGCACAATGCGGTTGGCCCGGGTGAAGGAGTTATAGGCGAGCACTGCGGGAATCGCGACAAAGAGCCCGGCGGCGGTCATGATCAGTGCCTCGCCCACTGGACCCGCCACCTTGTCCAGCACCACCTGCGTCGCACCGGAAAGACCTACCAGCGCGTGATAAATGCCCCAGACCGTGCCGAACAGCCCGATGAAAGGAGAGGTGGAGCCAACCGAGGCCAGGAATGTCAGGCCATGTTCGATGCGGGATTGCGCCTTGACGATATGGGAGCGCAGAGCACGGGTGACGAATTCGCTGGCATTCACACCGGCGCCGATGCCGCGGGCAGCATTCTGCTGATGGGCTTGGGCCGCATGGGCGCCAGCCATGGCGAGGCCGGCGAAAATCGTTGACTTGTCTTCCTTGCGCAAGGCTTCCAGGGCTTCAGGCAAGCTATTGGCACCCCAGAACGCGTTCAGCGCCTTTTCATGGGAGCGCGAAGAACGCCAGCCAGAGACCAGCTTATCGACGACGACGGACCATGAGGCCAGTGAAAGAATCGCCAGGATAATGGCGGCGGCGTGGGTGACGATGTCGCCCTGGGCCCAGAAGTGGGCGAGTCCCATTTGTGTCTGCATGTTGGCTCCTATTTACTAGTCGAGGGCGAAGGTGATGGGGACCATGACCCAGGATACGATGGCTTCGTTGCCGCGCCTGGCGGGAACGAAGCGCCATTTCGCCACGGCTTCCCGGGCGGCGGCATCCAGTCGGGAGAACCCGCTGGACTGCTTGATTTCCAATTCCTGCGCGCTTCCTTCGGCGCTTACCTTGACCCGCAGCACGACTCTGCCCTGCTCGCCGCTGCGGCGGGAAAAGACTGGGTAGACCGGCTTGGGATTGTCCAGATAATCGGCATCAAAGCGGGCCGCGACGATGGGCGTTGAAGGGGCCGGGGGAGCCGGCGGCGCCACTACTGCATCAATGGGTGCCAGCGGTGAAACGGACGGCTGTGGTGCCACAACAAAAGCAGGGGCTGCATCCGGCGTCCGTGCAGCCAGGATAGGCTGAGGTTGTGCGACGGTCTTGCGCTTCGCCGGTGAGGGTGGTGGCGGGGGCGCTTCCGGCTTCTTGATTTCCTGCGACAGCAGCAGGCGGGCACTGATAGTCTGGGGTAACTGCACTATATCGAGCTGGACCGATAGATGCAGGACAGCGTATGCCAGGACGGCGTGCAGCCCCGCTACCAATCCCCACCGCACCAGACGCTCTGCGGCACCGGGAGTCGGCTCATCCAGTGCAAAAGCAGGCAGAGACAAGTGTGCTTGGGTCACAGCGATTTCCAGAAACGAGGGGCTTATCAAGCAGCGAAGGCGTTACATCGGCAGACTTCGGGTACCAAAGTCTGCGCAGCAAAATATTCATAAACAATAGAGGTTATTGTAAGTGCGGTAATCTCATCGCCCCCTGCGGCATATTGTCGCGGCTAGCTTGAAATGGTTAATGGCCCGCGCTGAAGTAGAATTCCGGTCAGAACGCAACAGCCTGTTAAGCCATACGGCTAGAACGGCAGCAATGCAGGAAAACAGTCACGTCTAGCTTTCTTCTACAAAAGTTGGCCTGCGCGCCCCGATGCCGCCTGCGCTGGACTGACGCCGGACTCAAGAATTAGGTTCACCTCACTTTTTCGGAGATGCCATGAAAGCATCCTTGCTCACGCTACTGACAACTGCACTTTCTGCCTCGATGGCTATCGCCGCTCCTCAAGCCCCGCCTGCTCAAGGCCATGTGCCGCCACCGAATGCACCACCGCCTGTCATGCAACCGCTGCCCGAAATCAAAGGTGTGGTCTCCTGGGAGACGCTGGCAAAGGTCAAGCAGATCAGGGTGAAAAATCGCATCCTGCCGGAATTTTCCAAAGCCATCGCCGCACTAAATGACACGGAAGTCAAAGTGCAAGGCTTCATGATGCCGCTGGAACCGGGTGAAAAACAAAAGCACTTCCTGATTTCACTGGTTCCGCAAAGCTGCTCGTTCTGCATGCCGGCAGGCCCGGAAGGCGTAGTCGAGGTACAGGCCAAAACGGCAGTGAAATACACGTTCGAGCCCATTGTTGTAAGCGGCAAGATGAGCGTGTTGAAAGACGACCCGATGGGTATGTACTACCGCCTGACCGATGCCACTCCTGTTTCTTTGAAATAAGCCACGTCGCTACCTGCAGCCACGCCGTAGTGCGGAAGAGAGTGCATTTTGGGCACACCAGAGTCTTGCAGCTTGTTGTTAATAAACAAACAATGTTTGACAAACCTCTGGTGTGCCGCTGTAATGTAAGTCCACATGGAAATCATTCCAGCTTCAGAGAGCTGCAAATAGTCTCTCTTCCGACCCGGTTGAGATACAGCGGCGCGCTACTCCAGTCAGGAAACACGTGAGTATATTTTCGCTTTTCGGTAAAAAAGACGGCCAGCGGGACACCCCTGCTGACAAGGACACGGGCGTCAGTAAACGACAGCCGAGTTCGCCACGCCCGGAAGGAAGCAAGAGCAGCACGCGCCCGCAACCGGGAAAGCGGGATGAGCAGGCCGCACGCGCAACGGCGCTGAAGATCGACGCGATCGAATCCGAAATGTCCTCGGAGTTCGTCTCGATGGCGAACACTTTGCAGGGCAATTCCGGTTTGCGTGTCAATACAGCGCCGGCAACGGAGCCGAAAAAGAAACCGGCAGCGCCGCCGCCACCAAACACACCTGCAGTCGCAGCAAAGAAACCCGAGCAACCGGTAGCGGAAGCACTCCAGCCGTTGGCATCGGAAATGGGTAACACCACTGAGTTCCTGCTGGATGGGCAAAGTACGGTTGGCGAGATGGCATCGCCATCTTCCGAAGCCGCCGCAGTCATCGAAGAAGCCGCTCTCATGTATGCGAATAGCCAGCCTGAAGTGGCCGAGCACATGTTGCAGGCGGCGATTGCGGAAGACAATCTCGGCGATGGGACTTTCCGTGCATGGGGCATGCTGTTCGACCTGTACCAGATTGCGGAAAAAAAGCAGGCTTTCGAGAATCTAGCAGCAGAATACGCCGCCAAATTTGAACGTTCGCCACCCGCATGGCGTGACCATGCGCAGCAGGCTGCACCCCGCACGGCTGCGCCTTCAAACACGACGCCGATGGTGCCCTTTTCAGGCAAGCTCGACGCCGGCAGCGCCAAGCTCATCGAGCGAATTAACAAGCTGGCTGAAACCTATCGTACGCTGCGCTTGGAATTTGCGCGCGTATCCGAAGTCGACCCGGCGGGCTGCAGCCTATTGCTGGGCGCCCTGAAGAAGCTGCAAAAATCCGGGCATGACCTGATCCTGGTCGGCGCTGCGGAGCTGGTCGGCAAGATCCGCGCGATTCTCGAAGTGGGCCGCCGTGACGACACGGAAGAGGCATGGCTGCTGCTGCTGGAAATTCTTCGGTTGCTGAACCGCGAACAGGAATTCGAAGAAACCAGTCTTGATTATTGCGTGACCTTCGAAGTATCGCCCCCGGCCTTCGTCGCGCCGAAGAACAAGATCACGACAGCCGCTGCGGAAACATCGACGCCTGAGGACGCCCCGGAAAACTTCAAGATGCCGGCAAAGATTGACGGCCGCATCGACGAGCTGATCGTTGCCATTGCCACCTACTCCGACGAGCACAGTCCCGCCATCATCGATTGTTCGCAGCTTGTGCGCGTCGATTTCAATGCCGCTGGCCGGCTGCTGTCCGGACTGAGTCCTTTCTGCATTAGTGGCAAGCAACTGGAGTTCCACGAGGTCAATCATCTCGTTGCCGAACTATTTACCATGATGGGATTAGGCGACATCATCCGCATCGTGCCGCGCAAAACCTAGCTG
>DATFAZ010000039.1:0-2904 GCA_035254105.1 Noviherbaspirillum sp.
TCAGCGACTTTCCACGACTGGATAGCATTGTTGTGATAGATCGACTTCGTTCCGCGCACCGCGCGCAACTCGTTGATTTTTGGCTGCACATAGCCGGTCTCATCGATTGCGCGTGACTGCAGCACAACCGGCGAACCATCCCAGACCCAGTCGATATTGAAGCGGGTGAGGCACTTCGACAGCACCGGCGTTTCCAGTCGTGCGGTTCGCCAGTTGCGGCCGCCGTCGACGGAGACGTCGACGCGCTTGATCTTGCCGCGCCCCGACCAGGCGAGGCCGGTAATGTTGTAGAAGCCCTTGTCTAATAGCGTCTGGCCTGCAGACGGCGTGGTGATGACCGACTTGCACTCCTGAATCGACGTGTACTGGCGGAAGGTGCCGTCCGGCATGGCGTCGATGTAGTGGACTGCTTCGTCCTTGGTGGCATAGGGCTTGTCGCCGACTTCGATGCGACGCAGCCACTTGACCCAGGACACGCCCTGTACGCCGGGCACGACCAGGCGCAGCGGGTAGCCGTTTTCCGGGCGCAGCATCTCGCCATTCATGCCCCAGGCGACGATCACGTCGTCCAGCGCGCGATCGATCGAAATTGTGCGCGTCATTGCAGAGCCGTCGGAGCCTTCGGCCAGCACGACTTTCGCATTTTTCTTGTCGTAGCCGCAGTCTTCCAGCAGGTAGGACAGCGGCACGCCGGTGAACTCGGAGCAGCTCAGCATGCCGTGCGAATACTGCATCGTCGGCACGGCGACATTGCCCCACTCCATCGCGGTATTGGCGCCGCACTCGATGAAGTGCATGCGTGACACCGACGGCATGCGCATCAGGTCGTCCATGGTGTAGACCTTCGGGGTCTTCACCATGCCGTTGATCATGAAGCGGTGCTTGCTCGGATCGATGTCGTACCAGCCCTGGTGATGGCGCTCGAAGTGCAGGCCGGACGGCGTGATGATGCCGAACAGGCCCTGCAGCGGCGTGAACGCCACCGATGCGGCCGACACGCGGGTCAGGCCCGGCGACTCGCGGCGCAGCAGGTTGGTTTCGTATTTGGACGGCATGCCATAGGCATTGGCCGCGACCGGTTTGCCGAGCGTCTTCGCATGCTCTGGCAGGTTCAGGATGTTGGGATCGCCTTCGAATCGGCCGGCTGCGGCTTGCGCCAGTGCCGTGCCGCTTGCCATGACAGCGCTCGCCGCCAGGAAGCTGCGACGCAGGAATCCGCGCCGCTGTTCGTCCAGTCCGTTCTTGTTGATGTCCTCCACAAGCGAACGATCGACGAAGTTCTCCGGGGCCCGGAGAATCCGGCCCGCTTTCTTTACTTCTTTTGACATCTGTGTCCCCTCGTACTGCTTTATATTTATATCAACTAAAAAGCTATATAACTAACCATGCATATTTATACCAAAAAATTTGATTTCCTGTTTGCAACCTCCTATTCGCCTTTCGACATGAACTTATCCACGGCATCCTGTGTCACCTCGGCGATGTGTCCGAGCTTGCCGGACATTTGCCCGCAGACGGTGCGGCAGACGTCGATCGTGTTCTGGTCGTCGATGCGGTAATACACTTGTGTGCCCTCTTTGCGGCGGGCAAGGAGTTTGGCCCGGTACAGCATGTTGAGCTGGCGGGAGACATTGGCTTGCGTGGATTCGATCTCTGCCACGATGTCGTTGACAGGTCGTTCCCCATTGCACAACGCGTGCAGGATTTTCAGGCGTGTCGGCTCGGACAGCAGGAAAAAGTAGTTGGATACTTCTTCGAAGAGTTCCTGCATTTGCTGCTTAGGTATGCCCTTGCCCATTAGTGAAATGAATCTATGAATACATGCGCATATAAACAAATATCCACACAATTTTCAAGGGTTTTGCATATTGCACCGCAGCAATTTGCGAGCGGGAATGATGCTCATCGCGTTGTTCCCTATGGTTTTCTGTTCATCGACGGCACCCCAGTGCAGTTGCTATTGTAAGCAGCTCCTGCACCTGAGGCCTTCGCTGCCTGTCGGTATTTCTGTCTGACTCCCTCTATCGCTCTAGCATCAAAAGCAAGCGCGTATGTTTGGACCGAATGTACGGCGCATGCACGCTTTTTAGTCGTGGGGCATGTTTTCCCTCTCCTCAATACCGGCAATTTTTACGGCTATATCGTTCGTGCTGTGTCATCCAGCGTCCACGTGCTTCCATCCTGGTCGCGATGGCGGAATGTGTGGGAAAAACCATCGATGAGTTGCGTGAGGTTCTTGGTGACCGTCGCCGGAAGGTTCGCATGCCCTCTCTTGTCCGTGCTGCGTGAGTCTGCCTGGGTAGATGGAAGCCGGTTCCTCATTCCTCCCCCCGCATCAGAGGCTGCATGACGCTCCCGCCAAGCCAAGCCTGAGACCAGTGCCGCTCTCTTATTTGAGAGCATAATAAGTTCTGGATACCGTTGTTTACCTTACATTCAATCGGCCAAGAGGTTCTTGGCGCTCTGGCAAAGACAAGCATGGATATTTTCAAGTGGCTGAACGATCAGCTGTTGCGCATGGAGTGGCTCTCCTATCTGGTGCGCCTTCTTGTCGAGAAGGTTTTTGGCCTTGATATGGCCAGCCGCCTCGGCGGCAGCGTGCATTTTTTCATTTATGACGTTATCAAGATTTTCATCCTGCTTTCCGTTCTGATATTCGGTATTTCGTGGGTCCAGAGCTTTTTCCCGCCGGAGCGCACCCGCAATATCCTGGGCCGCATGCGCGGGCTCAAGGCCAATATCACGGGTGCGCTGCTTGGCACTATTACGCCGTTCTGTTCGTGCTCGTCGATTCCAATATTCATCGGCTTCACCAGTGCCGGATTGCCTGTCGGCGTGACATTTTCATTCCTGATTTCTTCGCCGCTGGTGGATCTGGCGTCGGTAATTCTGTTGGCCAGCATC
>DATFAZ010000040.1:0-11669 GCA_035254105.1 Noviherbaspirillum sp.
CCCCGATCGCTTTGTCGTGTCGCCAACCCAAGCCATTACAGCGCCACAAATTATCAGTTCCGCGCGCAAACTGCTCATCACCGGGGCACGCGGCACGCTGGGACGGGCCCTGTCGCGTATCTGTGAGCATCGCGGCCTTGCCCATGAATTGCTCAACCGCGCCGATATGGATATCGCCGACGAAGCTTCGATCGAGGCGGCGTTGACGCGCCACCGGCCATGGGCGGTAATCAATGCAGCCGGTTATGTGCGCGTGGCCGACGCGGCGCGTGAAGCTGGCCGCTGTTTTCGAGAGAATACGGCTGGCGCGGAAATGCTGGCGCGTACATGCGCAAAGCTCGGCATCCCCTACGTGACTTTCTCATCCGACCTTGTGTTTGATGGCAGTCTTGGCCGCGCCTATGTCGAAAGCGACCGGGTGTCGCCGCTGTGCGTGTATGGCAGCAGCAAGGCGGAAGCAGAACGGCGGGTAATGAAGACTTTCTCCGACGCACTGGTTGTGCGCACAAGCGCATTTTTTGGGCCGTGGGATAGCTACAACTTCGCCCATGCTGTATTGCGCGATCTGGCCGCTGGGCGACGAGTCGAGGCGAGCGACGAACGGCTGGTGTCACCGACTTATGTGCCCGATCTGGCCCATGCCACGCTAGATCTGCTGATCGACAAGGTCAATGGCATCTGGCACCTTGCCAATCAGGGCGAGATGTCCTGGTTTGAATTTGCTGAACGGGTGGCGCGCCAGGCAGGCGTCGATGACTCGCCCCTGGTCAGGGTGCGCAACGGCGAGGCAGCGATCACGGCATTGTCGAGCGAGCGTGGATTGATCCTGCCAAGCTTCAACAATGCAATCGAACGGTATATACGGGAGAACACGATGGCGTGGAATGATCCGGCCAAGCGCGTGGCGGCATGAGGCTTAACAAGTTGTAATTCTTTTCACCGCATGGGAACAGCATCACGCTGAAATACTCCAATCGAAGGAGAGCTGCTCCCATAAAGGAAGAAGAATGGCCGAACCCGAACACACGCGCGCATATCCGCGCCCGCAGCTGGTGCGCGATAACTGGCAATCTTTGAATGGCCAGTGGAAATTTACCTTCGACAACGAAAAGAAATACCGTCGCCCCACCGATGCGATCCCGTGGTCGCATGAAATACGAGTTCCCTTTCCCCCGGAATCCGAAGCGAGCGGCATAGGCGACCGCGGCTTTCATCATGCTTGCTGGTACCAGCGCGAGTTCGACATCGAGGCCAAAGGTGGGCGCGTCCTGCTGCATTTTGGCGCTGTCGATTACTACGCAAAAGTCTGGGTCAATGGTCATCGTGTGGTCGAGCATGAGGGCGGGCACAGCTCTTTTTTCGCTGATATCACCTCGGCACTCGGTGAACAAGGCCACCATACGGTGACGGTGTTTGTCGAAGACGATCCGCACGATTTGGCCAAGCCTCGCGGCAAGCAGGACTGGCAGCTTGAGCCGCATTCGATATGGTATGCGCGCACTACCGGTATCTGGCAAACCGTATGGGTGGAACGGGTGCCGCACACCTACATCCAGAAGCTGCGGTGGACGCCGCATTTCGACGGTTTTGAAATCGGTTGCGAGGTCCAGGTTGCGGGAACGCTGAAAGAGGATCTGTCGGTCGAGATAGCCATCCGGCATGGCAAGAAGACGCTGGCCGACGATCAGTACCACATCATCGGCGGCGAGGCGCATCGCAAGATCGCACTATCGGATCCGGGCATAGACGACTCGCGCAATGAATTGTTATGGAGCCCGGAGCATCCGACCCTGCTGGATGCGGAAGTCACCCTGCGGCACAACGATGAAGTGCTCGATACGGTGCGCTCGTACACCGCGCTGCGATCGGTCACCGTCAACCGTGACCGTTTCATGCTCAACGGCCGCCCCTACCATCTGAAGCTCGTACTCGACCAGGGATACTGGCCCGACACGCTGCTGACCGCGCCATCGGACGATGCCTTGCGCAAGGATGTGGAACTGGCGAAAGCGATGGGCTTCAACGGCGTGCGCAAGCATCAGAAGATCGAAGACCCGCGCTACTTGTACTGGGCCGACCGCCTCGGCCTGCTGGTATGGGAAGAGATGCCTTCGTCATATCGCTTCACGCCAACGGCGATCAACCGCATGGTGCGCGAGTGGAGCGAAGTGATCGACCGCGATTACAGCCATCCCTGCATCATTGTCTGGGTGCCGTTCAACGAATCCTGGGGCGTGCCCAACCTGACCTCGATGGCGGCGCACCGCAATGCGGTGGAAGCCTTGTATCACCTGACCCGCACTTTTGATTCGACGCGGCCGGTCATCGGCAATGATGGTTGGGAAGCCGCTGCTACCGACTTGCTGGGCATTCACGATTATGATGGCGACCCGGAACGCCTGGCGGCGCGCTATTCGTCCAATGTAAATACGCAGGAATTGTTCGACCGGCGTCGTCCTGGCGGACGCATTCTCACCCTGGATGGCTATCCGCATCGCGGCCAGCCGATCATCCTCACGGAATTTGGCGGCATCACGTATGTGAAAAAGCATGAAGCCGGCGTCAAGAACGTCTGGGGCTATTCGCTCGCCGCCAGTGACCAGGATTTCCTCGACAGTTATCGCCGCCTGCTGGAAGTGGTGAACGAGACGCCGATGTTCAGCGGATTCTGCTATACGCAGTTCGCCGACACATTCCAGGAAGCCAACGGTTTGCTGACGGCGGACCGCTCACCCAAGCTGCCGCTGGCGGAGATTTTTGCAGCGACGCGCAACGTGAAGCCGAATGTGAAGAAGCAGTACGGGGTTTGATAAAAAAACTGAACAGGGCATTGTTCCTTGCGGGCGGATAAGATTTTTTATTCTTCGGTCTGATCCGCGCCGCAACACTTCTTGTATTTTTTCCCGCTGCCGCAAGGGCAGGGATCATTGCGCCCGACCTTTGGTGCATCGCGCTGCACCTGCTGCACCGCCGACTTGCGATGCGGCTGCCAGAAACGATGGATATGCGGAATGGCCGCTTCCATCTCCACCGCCAGCTTGTGGCGCTTGACCGGATCGTCCACCAGCGCCATTTCCTCTTCTTCGATCTCTTCCGCACCGAGCAGGTAGATAGGTTCCACCATTTCTGCAATGTTGGACGACCAAATCGGCTCCCACGCATCCGCACGCAGGTTGATCCCTTCCCAGAAGCCCCAGGCCCACGCCTCACCATCAAGCAGAGTGCGGCCATCAACCTCATGCTCACAAAACAGCGGCTCGAATTCCTTCGGCGCGACTTCGAAAGTGATCGCAACTTCATTCATGAAGCGCGCAATCAGGGCGGTGATGCGCTCAGCCTCTTTCGGCGACTTGAACTGCGGCCCGTCCTTGGCGGCGGAACCCCATACCAGCGGCAGCCATTCCGCCATCAGCACCTCTTCGGGCCCGATCGCCAGCGCCGTCAGAAAACCGTGCAGCGAATCCATCGTCATGCCGTCCTCGGCGCAGCGGTCGGACAGCAGGAATTGATCGAGTTCCTTGAATTCCTTGTCGGAGAGGGGTTCGTCGAGATGCATGGGAATTTCTGAAGAGTGGTGAACAGACCGGTAGTTTAGCGCGTCCGCATGAAGACGGAGGCAGAATTGTTCCGTTTCAATTCCGGATAAATTTAGGTGCGAGCCCTTTATTGTGCATCGATTTCGGGTTCGCTGACGACGGCGATCTTCAATCGTGATTTCACGGCTTTCCCGTTAATTTCACCAGGCCTGAATTGCGCATTCCTGAAGCGTTCTGCAACGCGTTCTATGAATCTGCGCGCATCCTCTGTTTCTGTTGCACTGCGGATGTCTGTGACAACGCCTTTTTCATCGATCAGGAGTGTTATTTGCATTTCTCCGGTGAACGCGAGATCGCTAATTTCCGCGACATTCAGGTCGATATCGCCAAGAGGAGTGGGCAGGCGGGTCAGTTGGCCGGTGCTCAGATAATCCTGAAATTCCGCAGATCCCGTCCGACGCGCTATCTCCGCTGGCTCGGTTATGGGAACAGGAATTAGTTCAGGTATTTTTTCAACAGACGGTTGAGGCACCTCGGAACGCTCTGTGCCCATTGATTCTTGCCGGGAGAAGGGCGGTTGGTCGAGTGCCGGCGCAATAATCCTGACCGCCAGTGTCGGCATCGCCTGGCTTGGGCCCAACGTCAGCCCGTGCTGGAAAGGTTCCGCATACAGGATCAGCCAAAACACCGCAAAGTGGAGACAAAGCGATCCAAGAGAAAACTGAATGAATCGGGAACTCATTGGAGACGTCACGCTTATCGCCTGCTGGGGTGCCAGCCCCGGACTCTGGTCAGGAACAGGAGCCAGTCGTTGTCTTGCTTACCGATGCGCGGCCAGTACTGGAAACCTTGATGACGCGCTCCTGAGCGCCAACGCTGGGGCTTGCGCGGCAGACCGTCAATGTAGCCGATGTGGCGCCAACTCCGGTCGGATCGAATTCTATCTCCCTCTTTGCGGACGTCTCGGATATTTTCAGCCCGTTGGGTAGCGCTTGCTGGCGGTATATCGTCAGCCAGTTCGGGCCTGCCGCATTACAGTGGACGTTGTCGGCTGTCTTGCATTTCACGACCCAGCCGTACTCCCAGCCGCCCGAAGCAGTGCAATTTGTGCCATCGGAGGAGGCGCACAGCATTATCTTCACGTTGCGCTTGATGGCTTCGCTGCGTGCCATATTGACGCTGGCGACGAAGTTGTTGGCATACGAACCGAGCTTGCTGCCGAGTACAGCATCATTAAACGAAGGCACTGCCACACCCAGCAGGATCGCCATCACCGCGATGGTGATCATCAACTCGATCAGGGTGAACCCGCTTCGGGCGGATGCCTGCAAGCGGCCTGATCTTGATGTGTACTGGCTGGCGTGCATTGCGTTCCTTCCCATTATTTTTCGATATACCAGTAAACCCGCGCTTTAGGCTGGATCGCCGTGGGCGGGGTAGGCGGATCGCCGCCTTCCAGTGGCGAGTTGGGCTTGCATCCAATGCAGAAGGGAACAACCGTGCCGTCGTCCAGCATCACCTTGCCGCCGACGGGTGATGGCGGCAGACCGCCACCGGCAACAGTCTGGTAACGCAGGGCAGTGCCGTTTGCGCTTTTGGCATTGTTGTAATCGATGTTGTAGACAGATGCCGTACCGAGAGTGGAAGTGCAGGAGCCAGCAGCGGGAACGTTAGGCATATGGGTGCTGAACGTCGTCACATTGAAGATCGTGATTGCCGACGTTACCACCTGTTCCGTCGCCCGCAGACCAAGGTACCAGCCCTTTTTAGTCGACAACTGCGTGTCTGTCGGCGTGGCGTCATTAACGCCGATTCCGTAGAGCGACGCTTTGCAAAGCAGTTCCAGACCACCGCAATTCTCACTTTCATCAGACAGCCAGTCAGGATCGGCAGGTTTGTCCTTGAACATGAAGAAGTAGTTCTGCACAGCGGCAGTTGACGAATAGTAGTTCAGCGGTTTTTCCCGGTCGCCTGAACCGAGCATCAGGTAATAGACTCCTTCATTTTCCACGACGTCCGGCGTAAACATGAATTTCCGGTTCGATGCGCATAAGGGGTTGGCGGCAGGATTGTCGCAGCCGAAGGATGCAATCGTCGTGATCGTCCAGTCAGCAGGCGCAGCCGTGCCGATATTGATGCGGTAGACATACCCGCCAAGGTCCACTGCATAGGCATGCTTTGCGTTTCCATCGCTACCGGGTACAACGAATATATCGGCAACAACGCTGCGGTTTGTATTGAATGACTTGAGCAATACACCGGTGTCCGCATCCAGAACATAGACCTTGTTGCCCTTCTTGACGTGGCCAGCCGCCGAACAGGTATTCACATCGGCATCTTCGCAGGTGTCATAGCCGCCACCCATGATCAGCATGGGTTTGGGTACAGGCGGCGTCGCTGCTGTCGCATAACCGGAGGCGGTGAATGCCTTCGGGGAAGACCATGTCTGGCCCATGCCGCTGAAATCACCGACGCCGGAAATATTGGTGCAGCCGGTATCGTTATCCTGGTTCGGGCAGCCGCGCTTCCATTTCAGGTCAATATCGGCGGGATCGTTTACATTGACATTGAATGCATACAACACCCGTCCGCCGCGGCGCATGGTGGCATAAATCCAGGCGTTTGAATTGTCCTTGTAGGCTGTCATCGCACCGTCGACCCCGTACGGCTTGGGTAGCGGCGTGTGGCTAACAATCCCATTGTTGGGGAAATTGATCTTGATATTGTTATCCCGGATGCGCTTGATATTCTGGTAGAACTCCGGCGCAATGAACGACCATAGTTCGGCACCCGGCTCAACGCCGCTGATGTTATTGGAGACGCCATCGCGATTGCCATTGACAGCGCGAAGTATGCCGTCATTGCCGCCATAAAACACCACTACTTTGGGCGCAAGTTCTGTGCCGAAGTTGATAGCGACCGGTCGCGAGTGCACCACATCGCTATGCGCGGAAGGGCGCATGACGGTCGACGTGGTGGGAGCAGCCGACGGCGTAGGCGTTACCGCATCGCCCGTGTGTTCGTCGTCTACATCCTTGCCGTGTGCCCAATTAATAAGCGCATCACGCTCGGTAGCGCTAAGGGTAGTTGCACCAGAAGGCGTCAGCATGGCTTCCGTGACCTTAGTGTTGTCGAAGTCAGTGAGCGTTGTGCATGAGGTAAATACAGGGGAACAGGTTTTCAGCGGTCGGCTGGTCGTGCTGCGCAGTTTGTACGCTTGGGCGCCTTTATCGACGATATTCCCGTCCGGATAATTCGATGATGCAGAATTGGCGACCGCGATACAGTCACCGGTCGGCTTGAACGCCCAGTAGTTGTCCACCGTAGTGGGTGACCAGTAACTGCGCGCGCATTCGGTGATAAAGCCGGTATTGCTGTTAATCGCACTGTGGTATGTCGGATCGCTGACGGTCGGTTCAAATGCATCGATCAGCTTGAGATCGTTATTGAGACGTGCCAGCCGATACTGTTTCAGGTTGCCGTACCAGCGCGGGTTGGCCGCTTGATCGGGACGGAATACGCCGATATACACCTGATTGCGGTAGGTACCTTGGGTGTTGACGCTTACCGGCAAGCTGACTGATGCAAAAACACTATTAACGGACTGGATCTCGGAAAAAATTTCTTCCATTGCTTTCAGTATTGCGGAACCCATATCGCCTGACGCAACGTCAAAGTATTTTCCGTCACTTTGTTTCGCCATGCTGGCAAGGAGAGCAGACCAACCCCTTCCGGAATTGTTGTCTACCTTGTCTACATCTATCGTATAGGTGACAACGCCCAGGCTGCTTTTTTTCATAAAGCGAGCCCATTCATCCCCGACATTATCTTGCGATCCACTGGGTGTCAGAGCGATGGCTGCTGCTGTGGCAGTGCCCGCAGCACCGCCGCCGGCGGCTGCCTTCAATGCATCGGTCGCGGCAGTTGTGTCACTTGTGTTGTCCTGCGCCTTGCCATTGCTAATGTAAATGATAAAAGCTTTTCCGCAACTGCCCAGCGGAACGGCACTGTTATATGTCGTTGCACCCTTTGAGGCGAGAGCATTGCCGTTTAATTTATAGGTACTACCCGTCACCGTTGTACCCGTCAGCGCATAAATAGCTTGCGATGCCGCCGTGCCAGACGTATTGCCAGCGTAATCTGCCTTGACTTTGTTGTTGCCGGAAAATGGCTCTCCTCCTGTAAGGTAGCGATAAGCATCTGCCATAGCGTTGCCCAGCTTCCCGCCGTTAGACTTATCGTCAAGCTTATCCAGGCTGTTGAGCAAGGCTACGAGCTTATTCTTGTAGTTGGCATCCAGAGCGCGGACTGCTGAACGCACATAGCCGCCATCCAAGCCGGAATTGCCCCCGCCGGTTTCCGTAAACAGCATGAGTCCGAGTCGGAACTTGGCGGTTCCATCGTTATTGACGGGCAAGCTGCCAATTACGGTTTTCAATGCCGATATTTCATTGGTAAATGCATTGTTCCAGTTGGCGGTATTGTCCAGAAGGATCAACACATTTGGCAGATCCGCCGCCGAAGGAGATACCCCGACAAACAGGTCGGTATCCTCCGCTGAAGCGGCCAGATGAAAAACCAGCAGCAGCGCTGCCAGCAAGCTTTTGAAAAAATGGTTTTTCATGCGATTCTCCTGTGCTCTTTTATCAAGAACATTCCACATCTTTCTGAGCCTGCGAACGCAACGCGCGTATGCCAGCATGGGTACGGACTGTTGCGCCGGTTGTTGCATCGGTCACGGTGGCATCCAGGTCCCAGACCGTGTTCCAGTTGGATGCGGCAGACATACCGGCCCCCAGCGAAATGCTGCTGAGGATGGCCTTGCCGGCCTTGGTCGCGCGCACGCAGGTTGGAATGGCGACCGTGACGACATAATCCGTGGTTCCATCGTTATTCATGTCCACATTGATGGTTTCCGCAGCGGTTGCAGTGGTGAAGTTGGAACTCACCATTTGCTCGATCGCCTTGTTGGCTGCGGCGATGGCTTCGTTGCGGAACTGCATGTTGCCCACGGCCTTAAGGTTGGAGCTGCTGAGGGTGAATGCAGTGACGACCATGAGCGTGACGAGCACCAGCATGATCAGACCCACTACGAGCGTGGCGCCATGCTGACGTTGAAGCGATATGAGCCGGGTCATGGCGTCTCCCTCCTGCCCGAGACATTGGTTAAGCGTACCGTGGTGGAAAATACGTGCCGCTTGTATGCATCATTGAAGGGGGCGATTTCAGCGGCACTGCCAAGCTGATATTTTTTTCCATCCAGATGGCCAGGCGAGGCCTCCAGGCTGCGAGCAAGGACGTATACCTTTGCCGCTACCGCATTGGCCATTTGGTCTGCGGTGCAAGGGCTTGCAGTGGTACACCGTATAAAGGCGCCATCCGGAATGCCATCGCCGCGATTCGTTGGCGAGATGAGGTTAGTGTTGTCGGCCCAGGCAACCTTAACTGTGTAGTCTGTATTGGCACCGGTGTCACTCTTGTTATCTATGCCGAATTCGACCCGGAAGCCTTCAATACCTTCGATCAGTGGTGTCGCATCCAAGTGTTTGAGCACCGGCGGGGAGTCGGATGACAGTTCGAACCGGGAGCGCATCAGGGTAGGGATGTTGTCGCCCGACGTCACGGCATAGTCGCGGATGTAATAAATGCTGGAAATGAATTTGCGTTTAGCAGCAACTGTTGTGCAGTCTTTATTATGGAGTGTGTGTCCGGTGGTATCGAGCACATAAGGCGTGCCGGTTTCTGTCGCACAGTTGGTGGACTGCAGATAAAGCTTGCCTGAAGTGAAAGGTTCGCAATTGGCAGCGCCTGCGACACAATTATCGGCATGCCGCAGTACGAGCACATCGGTATTGGCCTTTTTATTGGTTATGAGCGCCGCGCAACCGGCTGGAACGTCGTCGTAGCCCTGCACAGGGATGCCCAGCAAATTGTTTTTATAAGTCTCTGTCCAGTTGGCTGCAGTGTATTCGAGACAAGGATCGGGTATGGCGGTGGGCACGGTGCCGCCTGCTGAAGCCAGTGCGGGGTCGGCGGTAGAACTCAGATCGTCGAACTGGGGTACGTAGCCGCCCCAGTATCCCGCATGGGAAATATCGTTTTGCAGCAGCTGCATGGCGAAGCGGCCATTTTCGATCTGGATATTGGTCTTGGCCATCTCGTTGTTGCTGCGGGAGAGATTGACGTAGACCGTAATCATTGCAATCAGGATCAACAGGCTGATGGTGATCGCGACCATCAGTTCGATCAGGGAAAAGCCGGATTGCGCGCTGTGGGCAATCTGCTTGGAGGAGTGGCTTTGCTTTTGATTATTCATGGCGTCAAAGCCCGGCGATGCGGACGATAGTAGTCAGGGCACGGCGGCAGCGATCGTTGACGCAGGCGGAGTTGGCCGCACCGTTATAAAGGTCTTTGCCGCAGGCGACGCTCGCGGGCGGCGCGGAAATGGGGCCCATGCCCTGCCATGCCACGGTAACCAGGTATTCGCCGCTGCCGAGGCTTTCGACGCAGCCGCGCCCGCCGATCAGTGCGCCGACCTTGCTTGTGCCTGACAGCTCTGCAGCGCCTTGCAGCGCGTTGCTCCATTCACAGCGGTCCTGCACCTGACGTGCCGATCCAGTGTTCACGGTGCAGGTGTTGCCGGTGCCGACCGGGTTGTCAGCGCCCGTAACATAACTGGCGGCATTGTTTCGGTTGGTCGAAATGCGGTTGGCCATGTCTTCCAGAAGGATCAATGCTTGGGAGCGTTGGTAAGCTTCCATTTCCGATACCTGTAGGCGCGATTGCAGTCCGACCAGTCCGAGTAAACCGAACGCAAGGATGACAATGGTGACCAACACCTCGATCATCGTGGTGCCGCGCTGCGTAGGCAAAAGAGACATGGCGCGCATGGCTACCACTTGCCTGCGGGGCATTTGACGCCCTCGCTGCTCAGGTATAAATCGCCATCGCTTTGTTGCGATCCCTTCGCGGCGAATTTGATGACGAAGGAGGGTACCGTGCTGTCCACGCTGGCGCAGGACGCATCCAGGACTTTACTTGGTGTGATGGTTGAGTCGTAATTGGTCCCCACCTCGCTTGGCAAGGCGTAGCTGAGGTCGGATGCAGTATTGGTATAAGCGCGGTTCGCGAGGAAATATTGTTGCTGACGATTGGCGATTTCCATCATTTGCGCCTGTGCTGCCGCACGCTTGCCTCGAATGACATACTTCTGATAACTGGGCAACGCAACTCCGGCAAGAATAGCAATGATCGCGACGGTGATCATTAATTCGATCAAGGTAAAACCGGCGGCTTTTTTCTTGCTGTTCATGGAAGTGCCCTGGCGAAATATTGCTTTCATAATCGAGAAAAGAAGTAAGTTGCTATACGGCAATGACTTTAGCATATGCCGTTGATATATAAAGACTATACTTGCCCGACTAGCGGCAGCTTTTTGGGGATGAATGGCGCATAAATGTGTTTTTCTACACATTTATGGGATTGACGCAATGGCAATTATGTGACTTTTTGGTAATCAGGCCGCTCTCCGGAGTAACCCGATTGAAAACATGAATCAGACTGGCCCCACCTCCTTTTCTACACTCGCTCCGGAATGCGTCCTCGACGCCCTTGAGGGTATCGGCCTGTACAGCGATGGCCGGCTAATGGCCTTGAACAGCTATGAAAACCGCGTCTATCAGGTCGGCATGGAACAAGGGCCGCCGGTGGTCGTCAAGTTTTACCGGCCTGGCCGCTGGAGCGATGAAGCAATTCTTGAAGAGCATGCGTTCGTGCAGCAACTGGCCGAACAGGAGATCCCGGTTGTGCCCGCATTATCAGTGGGCGGGGAGGGCGTGCTGCATCGCTTCCAGGGATTCCGTTTTGCCGTTTTCCCGCGTCAGGGAGGAAGAGCTCCCGAACTCGAAGACAGCGCAACGCTTGAATGGATGGGCCGGTTTATCGGCCGCATTCACGCGGTTGGCGCGTTACAGCCGTTTCAGGAGCGGCCTTCGCTGAACATCGCCAGTTTCGGCGAAGAGCCACGTGATTATCTGCTGTCGCATGGGTTCATCCCCACCGACCTGAAAGATGCATACCGTAGCGTGGTGGAGCAGGCGCTTGACGGCGTGCGCCGCTGCTACGACCGGGCGG
>DATFAZ010000041.1:0-18004 GCA_035254105.1 Noviherbaspirillum sp.
GTGGCCGTTTTCCAGATCAACACGGAAACGGGAATCCGGCAGCACCTCGGCAACGCGGCCGTTCATTTCAATCAGTTCTTCTTTAGCGATGATGCGCTCCAATACAAATGGGAGAAAGAAAAGTTCTGCAATGACAGAACATGGACTGCAAGCGGCACCTTGCTTTTTTATTGCAGAAACCGGCCAGCCGCTTGCGACGACCTGTTTCTGAAAAGTCCGTTATACGGCGCGGATATTGGTTGCCTTGGCGCCCTTGGGGCCGGTGCCACGGTCAAAGCTGACGCGCTGGTTTTCAGCGAGACTCTTGAAGCCGGTTGACTGGATATCCTGATAATGTGCGAAAAGATCTTCGCCACCATTGTCTGGCGTAATGAAACCGAAACCCTTTGATTCGTTGAACCATTTGACTGTACCAGTTTGATTGGTCATGTTGCTTCCTTTAACGGTTGGGGATTGAACATCCCGGAAAGCACGAAGATCAAGACTGATAAGCGATGATGGTAATCAAACGGGTATGACTCGTTGCACGAGCAAGACGGGAGAGAGGCCAACAATAAATACGACTCGATGTAAGTGCTTAGTCCACTATACAGGTAAAGGCGGCGATTTCCTACATAAATCTCGACTTATTTTGCCTGCGCAAATGAGGATTCCTTATTTAAATCAATATGTTGGCATGAAATTAGAAAGAATTTGCTGCAGCGCGCCGATCGCCGAATTTGCCTGGAATCGCGTGCCCGCCACAACGCCGCGCGATTTTCCATGCCTGGCAGATATCCTTCTGGTTTGAACCTGTTGCAATCCAAAAAGTACACCATGACGCATTCACTGCCTTCGCCCTCCGTCGCACCACCCTGCCAGGCCTACCGCGCCAGCATCCTGCACTTCACCGCAGATCCCGCGTTCGATGAGCACGCCTATGCGTGGCATGAAGATGGCCTGCTGATCGTCGAGAACGGACATGTGTTGGCGGCCGGCGATTTCGCACAATTGCGCAACCGCCTGCCGCCCGATGCACAGGTGCACGACTACCGCGGCAAGCTGATCGTGCCGGGCTTCATCGACACACACATCCACTATCCGCAGACCGACATGATTGCGTCGCCGGCACCGGGCTTGCTGCCCTGGCTGGAAAATTACACCTTCCCGAACGAACGCAGCTTCTCGGACCCGGTCCATGCACAGGAAGTGGCAAGCTTTTTCCTCGATGAGCTGGCGCGATGCGGCACGACCACCGCGATGGTGTACTGCACCGTGCATCCGGCTTCGGTGGAGGCGTTTTTTGCCGAAAGCGAAAAGCGCGATCTGCGCATGGTGGCCGGCAAGGTGCTAATGGACAGGCATTGCCCCGACTTCCTGTGCGACAGCGCCGAAGGCGGCGTGCGCGACAGCGAAGCGCTGATCAAAAAGTGGCACAAGCGCGGCCGCCAGCTGTATGCGATCACGCCGCGATTTGCGCCGACTTCCAGCGAAGCGCAATTGCAGCTGGCCGGTGAACTCGCAAGCGCCTATCCCGACACCTTCCTGCAGACGCATGTCGCGGAAAACACCGAAGAAGTCGCATGGGTGAAATCGCTGTTTCCCAATGCGCGCAGCTATCTCGACGTCTACGATCAATACGGCATGCTGCGTCCGCGTGCAATGTTTGGGCACTGCATCTGGCTTGACGATCATGACCGCGCGCGCATGCATGCCACGCAATCAGCAGCATCACTCTGCCCTACTTCGAACCTGTTTCTGGGCAGCGGCCTGTTCGATTTCGCCAAGGCCGATGCCGCACAGATGAAACTGTCACTCGGCACCGATGTCGGCGGCGGCACCTCTTTCTCGATGCTGCGCACGATGCATGCGTTGTACAAGGTCGCCCGCATGGGCGGCTCCTATCTGTCCGCACTGCGCATGTTTTACCTGGCGACGCTGGGCGGAGCGCGCAGCATGCAGCTGGAAGGTACGCTCGGCAATTTCGCATCCGACACGGAAGCCGATTTCATCGTACTTGATCCCGAGGCGACGCCCTTGCTGGCACGCCGCACTACGCGTACCGAAAGCCTTGAAGAACTGCTGTTTGCCTTTGCGCTGCTGGGGGATGATCGCGCGGTGCAGGCGACATACAGCGGCGGGCGATGCATTCATTCTCGCGCAGCAAGCCTCATCTGAAACGGTCCTCCCGCATCGCAGGATATTTCTTCGGAAATATCCTTACTCCGTAGCACTTCCCCTCCCGATTCATCCTAAATCAAAGAACCCGCTGACCACGCGGGAATCTTTTGCATGCTTCAAAGTCAAGCGAGTACATCATTATTAATTTACAAATACTGCATGCCACGACGCCTGCTCCTTGCTCTGGCTGTTGTCGGGACGATGCTGGTCCGGACGGCGCTCGCGCAGCTGCCGCCGACCGAAAAAGTACCGGACACGATCGAAGCGCGGGTGGAAGCCTGCGTCGGCTGTCATGGCAAGCAAGGCAAGGGCGTGGCGAATGTGCGCTTCCCGCGCATTGCGGGCAAGCCGGCGCGATACATATACAACCAGCTGGTGGCATTTCGCGACGGGCGCCGCAAATACGCGCCAATGAATTACCTGCTCGCCTACCTGCCGGATCCGTATCTGCAAAAGATGGCGGAATACTATGCCAGCGCCAGGGTACCGTTTGATCCGCCTTCGCAGCCAGTGGTGTCGCAGGAGGTTCTCAGGCGCGGGCAGCAGCTCGTATTCAACGGCGACCCCGGCAAAAAAATTCCAGCGTGCGCAGCCTGCCATGGGCCGGACCTGAGCGGCCGAGAGCCGGGCATCCCCGGGCTGATCGGACTGAAGGCCGACTACATCAACACGCAGCTCGGCGCGTGGCGCTACGGCACGCGCACCGCAATTTCTCCCGACTGCATGCAGCTGATTGCGGCACGCCTGACAGAAGCCGATGTCGTGGCGGTCGCAGCATGGCTATCGTCGATGCCGATTCCGGCCAACACGCTGCCGCTGGCGCGCAGCGCGGAACGCCTGCCGCTGGCCTGCGGCAGCCAGACCACGCCATAGGGAGACAAAGTGCGAAAGACATTCAGCATCTTCCGCAACCAGGCTCTGGTGCTGTGCCTGCTGGTCATCGCTGCGTTCGCTCTGTATGCCGGCAGCGTCTATTCACAGGCACGAAAAGCGGAAGCCGCACCGGCCAAATCGCAGCTCGAGCGCGGCGAGTACCTGGCGCGGCTCGGCGACTGCATTGCCTGCCACACAATCCCTGGCGAACAGATGTTCTCGGGCAATCGCCCTATGCCGACGCCGTTCGGTACGCTGTATTCGCCCAATATCACGCCCGACCGCGAAACCGGTATCGGCAGATGGACCGCCGATGAGTTCTACAACATGATGCATACCGGCCGGTCACGCGACGGTGCGCTGTTGTATCCGGCGATGCCGTTCGCGTCGTACACGAAAGTGACCCGCGCGGATTCGGATGCGATCTTCGCCTACCTGCGCTCGGTGCCGCCGGTGCGCCGCCCCAATCGGCCGCATGAACTGCGCTTCCCGTACAACAATCGCGCCCTGCTGATCGGCTGGCGCACGCTGTATTTCCAGGAAGGCGAATACCGTCCCGACACCACCAAGTCGGCGGAGTGGAATCGTGGTGCTTATCTGGTGCAGGGCCTGGGGCATTGCACGATGTGCCATACGCCGATCAATGCGCTCGGCGGCACCTCCGAAGAGAGGGAGTTCCAGGGCGGGCTGATACCGATGCAGCACTGGTACGCGCCTTCGCTTACTTCCAATCGGGAGGGCGGCCTCGGGGAATGGAAGATCGAGGATATCGTCGACCTGCTGCAGACAGGAATTTCCATGCGCGCCACAGTCTACGGGCCAATGGCGGAAGTCACTTACAACAGCTTGCAATACATGACGGACGAAGATGCGCGCGCCATGGCGGTGTATCTGAAAAGCCTGCCGGACAGGGAGCCGCCTGTTGCCGCGCAAGCGAAACCGCCCGCCACGCCGGAAACCATGCAGGCATTCGCCACCGGCAAACGTATTTATGAAGACCAGTGCGCAAGCTGCCACGCATCCGACGGACGCGGCAAGCCGCCGCATTATCCGCCACTGGCGAACAACCAGTCGATCGAAATGGTATCGGCGGTCAATCCGATCCGCATGGTACTGAACGGCGGCTATCCTCCGGGCACGCGTAAAAATCCGATGCCATACGGGATGCCGCCGTTCGCACAAACCTTGTCGGATATCGAAGTCGCTGCGGTAGTGACCTATATCCGCACTGCATGGGGCAACAGGGGCGCGCCGGTCACGCCTCAGGATGCCAATGCCTTGCGCGCCGCAACCCTGATGGAGTGAGCTCATGTTCGACGAACAGCGCGATAACGGCTTGCCGGAACCTGCACAGCAAACGGTCGATGACATCGTGAGCCGTGGCCCCGGCGGTGCGCTTGCACTGGCCGGAACGGCACTATTCATCGTACTGGCGATCTGGTTCGCTTTCTACTTTCTGGTCTTCCTGCCAAGGAACTAGCCATGCCGACAACGCCAGCCGCCCCTCCGCATGATTCGCACGACAGCAGCCAGGTCGCTGCCCGCGCCGAAAAGCGCTGGGCGCTGCTGGTAGCTGCGGTAATCGCGCTGCTGGTTGCCATGATGGCCTACACCAGCCTGCACTGGGCGACGATGCCGCCGGTGCGGGTGGAGACCATCAATCCGACCACGCTGCACCTGTCCGGCGAATTCGTCGAAGGCAATCTCGGCTCGGCCATCGAGCCCGACGGCTCGGTCACTGTGCGCATCGTCGGACAGCAGTATTCATTCGTTCCGCAATGCATCCTGGTACCGGACAACACGCCGGTGAAATTCCGCGTCACGAGTGCCGATGTGATCCACGGCTTCATCATCGCCGACACCAACGTCAACGTGATGCTGGAGCCGGGCTACATCTCCACGTTCAAAGCAAAGTTCAACCGGCCGGCGATGCATGTGATGCCCTGCCATGAATTCTGCGGCGTCGGCCATGCCGGCATGTGGGCGAAAGTAAAGGTGATCGACAGGGACAGCTTTTTCAAGCAGGCACAGGACGGGAACAAGGAGCGGAGGCTAAGCTGTGTTGAATAGCAGACGACTGGTGCTCGCACATTTCTGGCTGGCCTTCGTGGCCTTCTTCATCGCGCTGGTGTTGGGTGAATGGCAGATGTATGTGCGCAGCCCGCTGCATCCCGGCTTGAGCAATCCGGAGCTGTATTACCGTTCTGTCACCGCGCATGGCTCGGCGATGGGCTACGTGTTCCCGACACTGGTGGCGATGGGCTTCGGCTATGCGATCATGGAATTCGAACTAAAGCGCCCGCTGATCGGCCGGCGCTGGGCATGGGGTGGCTTCTGGCTGATCGTGCTTGGCGCTGTTAGCGCGATGGTGCCCGTGGCGCTGGGCCGTGCCTCGGTGCTGTACACCTTTTATCCACCGATGATCGCCAATGTGTTTTATTACATCGGCGTGGTGCTGGTCGTCGTCGGCTCGTGGGTATGGGTTGCACTGTCGTCGATCAACCTGCATTACTGGAAGAAGGACAATCCCGGCAAGCCGATTCCGCTGGCGATGTTCGCCAATGTCGCGGGCGCGTACTTGTGGGCATGGACTTCGGTCGGCGCGGCCAGCGAATTGCTACTGCTGATCCTGCCGGTGGCCCTCGGCTTCAAATCGACCATCGATGCCGGGCTGGCGCGCGTGCTGTTCTCGTGGACGCTGCATGCAATCGTGTATTTCTGGCTGTTCCCGACTTACATTGCGTTCTACACGCTGGTGCCGCGCGCAATCGGCGGGCGGCTGTACAGCGACACGATGGCACGCGTGGCCTTCGTGCTGTTCCTGGTGTTCTCGATGCCGATCGGCATACACCACCTGTTCCAGGACCCGCAGGTCGGCTCCGGCTTCAAGTTCCTGCATGCGGTATTCACCGGCATGGTGTCGGTGCCAACACTGATGACGGTGTTTACGATATGCGCCTCGGTGGAAATCGCCGCCCGGCTGCGCGGCGGCACCGGCCTGCTTGGCTGGGTCAAGGCACTGCCGTGGAAGAATCCGATGATGTTGGCGGTCGCGTTCTCGTTCATCATGCTCGGCTTCGGCGGCGCCGGCGGCATCATCAACATGAGCTACCAGCTCGACTTCACCGTGCACAATACGCAGTGGATCACCGGACACTTTCATCTAATCTTTGGCGGCGCAATCGTCATCATGTACTTCGCCATCGTCTACGACCTGTGGCCGCACCTGACCGGCAAGTCGCTCGGCAATCCCGGGCTGATACGCACCCAGCTCTGGCTGTGGTTCGTTGGCATGATGATCGTCACTTTCCCGTGGCACTACGCCGGCATACTCAGCATTCCCAGGCGCATGGCGTACTTTGACTACAGCGATCCGGCGATCGCGCCGCAGGCATTGTCGGTGCTCATCACCTTCTTTGGCGGCCTGCTGCTGGTGGTGTCGGGCGCTCTGTTCCTTTTCATCCTCGCGCGCGGCCATAGGACCAACCGGATCACGCTTCCCGAGTTCCGCTTCAGCACGGCAGTCCATCAACCCGCAAGGCTGCCGGTCGCATTGAACAGCTTTGCGCTCTGGCTGGCATTGATGATTGCCCTGACGCTCGTAAATTACGGCTATCCGATTGCCCAACTGCTGGCACTGAAGGAAAGCTCGGTGCCAGCGATCCCGGTCGGAGTCAAACCATGAACACCGAACGCCTCTTTTCGCTGCGTAACTACTGGCTGACCGGATCGGTCGCTACCCTTTTTGCCATAGCCGCAGTCGCGATACTGATCGGATTTGTATGGGTGCCATCGCGGCAAACCGGCACCTCGTTCGCCGGTTTGTGGGATGCGATCTGTCGCGCTGCCGGCGCGCCACTGGGCGCGGACCAAGCAGCGCAGCCCACGCCGACCGCGATACTCTCATCGAATGTCACGGTAACGCCGCAGATGATGGAGGATGGTGACGATTTGGCCATCGGCCGCGGAGGCACGCTCGCATTGCGATGCACCATGTGTCACGGCATCCGGGGCATGAGCCCGGCGAACACACCGAATCTCGCCGGCCATCCGGCAGCGGCAATCTACAAGCAGTTGCGCGATTACCAGTCCGGGCATCGCCAGAGTGCAATCATGGCGCCGCTGGTACGCGCCCTGAGCGACCGCGATATGCGCGATCTGTCGGCCTACTATGCGAGTCTGCCAAGGATCACCGCACCCAATACGCTGATCGAACAACTGAAGGCGCCGGCTATCGTTCAGGTCGGAGCGCCAATGCGCAACATTGCTCCTTGCGCATCCTGCCACGGCGGCAGTGACACCAAGACAGGCAGTCCTGTTCTGGATGGCGCGCCGGAGGCTTACGTCATTACCCAGTTGCGCGCCTTTGCCAGCGGCAACCGACGCAACGACATCCATTCCCAGATGCGCAATATCGCGCGACATATGACTGCGGCAGAGATCAATGAAGTGGCGCGCTACTACGCGAGCCGGTGAAAGCGGAATAACGTTTCCCCGAGCGGCATACCCTTGCACCCGCCGTGTTGTCGGGCACAAAAAACTTATCCGTTCGCGCTACGCACCATTCCTGCCCCCTTTCCTGCTGGCCCGGACAACAACAGCAGGTTCAGTCGTTGCAGGTCAATCGGCTTTGTCAGGTGATGGTCGAAGCCGGCTGACAGCGCGCTAGCCTTGTCCTTGTCCTGCCCCCATCCGGTGATGGCAACCAGCATGGTTTCATAGCCCGTTGGCGATTCGCGGATGCGTTGTGCGACTTGATTTCCGGTGAGACCTGGCATGCCGATATCAAGCATCACAGTATCCGGCCGGAACGTAAAAAATTCCTCCAGCGCGGCTACGCCGTCATAAACCGCCCTGACTTCATGACCCTGCAAGCGCAGGAACTCGGCCAGCGTCTCCGACGCATCGCGGTTGTCGTCCGCGATCAGGATGCGGCGCGCGAGCGCGAATTTTGGCGGCACGACGATGCCGGCTTCGGTACCGGGCTGCTCGGCTGCACGCATGGGCAAGCGAACGGTAAAGCGACTGCCTTTTTCTGGCCCGGCACTGCTCGCGGTAATCGTGCCGCCGTGCAGCTCGACCAAGCCCTTTGCAAGCGAAAGGCCGATGCCGAGCCCGCCACCGGAACGGTCCTGCTCCGAACGCACTTGCGTAAACATATTAAAAATGTCATTCAAGACATCGCGCCGTATGCCGATGCCATTGTCGGTCACGCTGATGATGAGATCGTCATCGACGCATTCGCAATGCAGGCGGATGGTGCCGTGAGGATCGGTATATTTCGCAGCATTCGTCAGCAGGTTTGAAACAACTTGCGCCACGCGCAGTTGGTCGGCTTCGAAATGGACAGGCTCCGGCGGCAGATCGATCACCAGTTCATGTTGTTTGGAATCGATCAATGGCCGCGAGGTTTCCACTGCGGCGTCGATGACTGCCGCCAGTTCGATCGATTTTTTCCTAAGGCGCAGCATGCCGCGCGTGATGCGCGAAACATCCAGCAAGTCTTCCAGCAGCAAGGACATGTGCTGCACCTGCCGTTCGATCACATCGTGGCTCCAGCGCTTCTGGGCCTCGGTCGCACCCGGCGACTTCGATATCAGTGCCGCCTGCCGGATCGGCGCCAGCGGATTGCGCAGCTCATGCGCGAGCGTGGCCAGGAATTCATCCTTGCGGCGATCGGCCTCCTGCAGCGCCTGTTCATGCTGCTTGCGCTCGGTAACGTCGGCAAACCAGACCGCAACCGCCCCCGGCAGCGGCGATGCAACCACATGGTACCAACCGTTGATGCCATGAGGCGCTGAATGCAGTTCGAATTCGCGCGTCTCGCCGGTATCGGCTACGGCGCTGAAATGGGAAAACACATCAGGCACATTCCAGCTCCCGGGAAGAACTTCCTGCACGCGCCGCCCCACCAGCTCCTGCACAGGCCGCCATAACTCCCGCGCCGCAGCCAGGTTCACATAATTCCAGCGGAAGTCGATGATGCGCCCTTCAGCATCACGGACCGGCGCGAGCACATTGAACGGCACGGCGGACGCATCAAGCACAAGGCGAAAACGCCGGTCGCTTTCCATCGCAGTAGCCTGCGCGCGTGCGCGCTCGATGAACACGACCGCTTTCCTCGCACAGATATCGCTCAGCCGCGTTTCGCGCTCATTCGGCACATGCGGGCCAGAAAAATACACCGACATCACCCCGAGCACTTCACCACTTGCATTCACCAGTGGCGTGCAATGCGCGGCACGAAATTCCTGTTCACGCCCGATATTCCGCGCAGCCGGAAAACGGGAATCGGTTTCAGTGTCCTCGATGAAGACCCGGTGCTTTCCAATATAAGCCTGTCCGCTGGCGCTCTCGGCAGTAACCGCCTGAGACAACTGCTCCAGTGCCGCATCGGAAAACCCGATACCGGCGGCAAGCTTCATGCGGTCCTGCGCGGGGTCATGCAGCACCACCAGCCCCTTTCCGGCCCCCAGAAAAGCGCCGAGTGCCTGCAAGATAACTTGCAACTGGCTTGTCAGGTCGTTCAGTTCAAGCAGGCGGCTACTGAGCTCATGCAGATGATGCAGGTCTTCCACCTGCTGGCTCAGCAGATTTTCGGTGCTCGCGAGCAGTTCGTCTATGCGCTTGCGCTCGGTAATATCGAAAGTCGCACCACGCAGGCGCCGTGCTTTGCCATTGCCATCCTTTTCGATATGAATTCGCGTGAAGAACCAGTGCGCCTGCCCGTCCGGCAGGATCAGGCGGTGTTCATGCGTATAGCTCTCCGCCCCTTCCCTGAGCTTTTTCCGCAACAGCGCGCGCGCTTCTTTCAGCTCTTCCGGACGCAGCGGCGCATTCCATTCGTCCAGCGGCAGCAGGCCATGATTCGCATCAGCGGGCGGGCGGCCAAACATGCCCGATAAGGTGTCAGACACAAAGATCGTCCTGTCGGCCAGGTCGATTTCGAACAGGCCGACACCGGCGTTTTCCTGCACCAGCCGCAGGCGCTGTTCCGCATCCGCGGCGCGATGGGTAATCCAGCGCAGCCGCCCGCCCAGCATGAGCAGCGTCATGCCGACGGCAATATAAGCCAGCATCGAGATGCGATCCGGCAGCAACTCCAGCCGCAGATCGCCGACTGGCGGCAGCAAAAGTGCGCCGTTGACCATACCGACGACCAGTACTGCTAATCCCGGCCCCCGGCCGAGCAGCATCGCGGTCAGCAGGATCGCAGGTGCGAAGAAGAGAAAAGGATTACGCGTGCCAACCCAGGGTTGCATTGCCCATTGCAGCGCCACCGTCGCGGCGCCAATGGCAAGTGTGAGCGCAGCGCGGGCCGTGCCGGAGTGTTCGTAAAAGGATGCGGTCATTGGCGTCTCATCAGTCTTCGATAGTGTGATGTATCTCCATTCACACCGGTTTGGCCACCATCAGATAAAAGATCAGAACGAAGGAAAAGAACGCCGGTATCCCTAGCGCAATCCAAAGCCAGAAATATCGCCAGTAGGCAATCGGCAGATCCATCCTGTGCTCGACCGCCTCACGTGCCACCGCCCGCATGCGCATTTGCAGCCATACCACCGGGAGCCAGCAGGCGACGGCCACGACATACAGGATGACAGACCACGTCAGCCAGCGGCTGCTCATCGGGAACCCGGCAATATGCATCAGGTAATACCCGGAGAGCGGCTGGATTACCACCGTGGTGGAGGTGAACAGCCAGTCGGCCAGCACGACATAACGCGTTACCACGGCCACCGCCCGCACGTCGCGGCTGACTGTGGCGAACAGCAGGTAGAACGCCGATCCCACGCCTGTACCAAACAGGAAAGTGGATGACATGATGTGCAGCCACTTCACGATCAGGTATTCCATCAGCGCTCCTCCAGTTCGAGCAGAAGCCAGATCGCAACCGCCATCGGCAGGTTTTTCAGCAAGGGGCCGTAGGGATGCAACCAAAATTCCGGCAGGCGCCAGCTGATGATCGCGGTATAGAACACCATTACCGCCAGTTGCGCCAGCCACAGCAGCCTTCGCTTCCTGAGAACGAGGGTGGCAATGCCGAAAGCAAAATCCATCAGGGCTGCGCCATACAACATCACCGGCGCCAGCATGCCGGTAATGCCGACCCGCGCCAGCAACGCGTAGCTGTCGGCAACCGGATAAAGACCGAGCGACACAATGCCGGTAATGATCCATACCAGCGCGATGCTCCAGCGCAGCAGCGGCAGCAACCAGTTCAGCTTTGCCTGCTGGCGCAATAAGGGTGCCTCGGCATGACTGATGAAATCCTGGGCGGCACGCGGCGGGCGGCCAAGCTGTGCGGTGATCGGCACAGCTGACGCAGTATTGCCGCGCTCCAGCATCTGCAAGGTTTCCGGCTCGAGAAGGCTGCCGGGCAGTACAGTCGCGGCCGACGCCGCTGCCCCCACTAACGCCAGCGGAACGGGAAAGAAATGCGCGCGCCCCGCATCCATTGCCTGCCGCAAAGTCGCCAGAAAGCAGCGCAGCGACATCGGCTGCGGACCAACTAACGGTAGTCGCGTGCCGCTTGGTAATGGATGTTCCAGCAAGGAAACGATAGCGGCAACCACATCATCGATATGCACCGGCTGTATCTGTTGCCTTCCAGTGCCGGGCAAGCCGATCATCGGCAGGCTGGCCAGCGTCGTGAACAATCGCGCGCTGGCCCCATTTGCACCGAACACCAGCGATGGCTGCACGATCACCGAATGTACCGGCAGGCTGCGCAGATAGTCATCCGCGCGCTTCTTGCTGAGGTGGTAGCGGCTCTGCGCCTGTTCGTCGGCACCGAGTGCGGAAATCTGTATGACCAGTCGCACACGGGCGGCGGCACAGGCGGCGAACAGCGCACACGGCGCACGCTCATGGATGGCTTCGAAAGTCTGCGCCCCGTGTTCACGGATAATGCCGACCGCATTGATCACCACGTCAATGCCGCTCAAGCGAGGTGCCCATGCACTCGACTCGAAGTCACGCGTGAAATCGGCGGCAACGTGGCGCAGACCTGAATCGTGGCCGCCCGAGGTTTGCGGCGGCGGCTTGCGCCCTGCGCACACTACCTGATGTCGTGCGGCCAGTAACGCCTGTTTCAGATGGTGTCCGATGAAGCCACTCGCTCCGGTAAGCAGCACGACCAAGTTCATGTCCTTTATGCAGGGAACCCCTATCCTTTTTATGCGTCACAAATAAGGCTAGACCGGCCAGCATGGCCGCTAGTTCAGCCCTACGAATAATTGTTGCAAGGAGGATTCATGAAAACCTGGTCAGATGCGATGCATGACGGCGCCATATCCGGCAGCGTGGCAAGCCTGCTTTCCACGGTGGTGCTTGGCGCTGCGGGCAAAGTCGAAAACGATACGCCGTATGCGCCTACGAATGCGATAAGCCACTGGTTTTGGGGAGAGCGCGCCGCGCACCAGAATGAACCGAGCACTCGCTATACCGCGCTCGGGTATGCGATCCATCATGCCTCGGCAACAATGTGGGCGATCCTGTATGAGAAATGGTTTGGTGAAATAGCTGACAAGAAAGAAGTGGCGCCCGCGCTTGCTGCCGGGGCTGCCGTCGCCGGACTGGCCTGCTTCGTGGATTACAAGCTGACGCCGGAACGCCTGAATCCGGGTTTTGAAAAGCGCCTGTCGACCCCGGCGCTGGCGCTGATGTACGCCACATTCGGTGCAGCGCTGGCATTGCGCGGCCTGGCCACCCCAAGGCGGCGCTATACGCGGGCCTTCCCCTTGTATCAATGAAGCAATGAATGCGCCGCAGAAAACGCCTGCATCAGTACGCCGCAAGACGTTGATGATGCTGGGCGTTGCGGTTCTGGCGGCCCGGTCGAAAGCACAAGCGGCAACGGGCAATGGCGCATTTCAGAGAAAGCCGGCCTGCGTGGTTACACCGGAACAGATCGAAGGCCCGTATTTTCTGGACAAGCAGCTCAACCGCTCCGACATACGCAGTGACCCCAGCGATGGTTCAGTCAAGCCCGGCGTACCTTTGGCGCTGTCGCTTCGCGTTTCCGCCATCGATGGCGAACGCTGTTCGCCGCTGCGCGGCGCGGTGGTGGATGTGTGGCATTGCGACGCATCCGGGATCTATTCCGGTGTAGCAGATCCGACCTTTGACACGACCGGAAAGAAATTCCTGCGTGGCTATCAGGTTACGGATGCCGAGGGCATAGTGCGCTTTCTGACCATCTATCCCGGCTGGTATCCCGGCCGGGCGGTGCACATCCACTTCAAGGTGCGTGCAAAAAGCCCGAAGACCGGGCGCAATCATGAATTGACATCCCAACTCTATTTCGACGACGCCATTAACCAGCGCGTCCATTCCAAGCCACCCTATTTCCGCGAAGGCAAGCAAGCGCAGAAAAATGAAACGGACGGCATCTTCCGATATAGCGGGCGGCAGTTAATTGCCAATGTCGCAGAAGAAGGCGGAGGATTTTTAGCGACCTTCGACATTGGGCTGCGGATGGACTGAGGCAGCAGATCGCGCAGCCCCCCCTGTTTGAAAATTGTTCTCGTCAGAGAATCAGAATCGCCCTGAAGTCATTGACATTGGTTCGCGTCGGCCCGCTCACCACAAGATCGTCCAGCGCACTGAAAAATCCATAGCCGTCATTCTCGTCAAGCATGGCACTTGCGCGCAGGCCCATATGCTGCGCGCGCGCCATTGAGTCCGGCTGATAAATCACTCCTGCATTGTTTTCCGTGCCGTCGATGCCGTCGGTGTCGCAGGCAATCGCATGAATGCCGGGGTAGCCATCAAGCGCCGCTGCAAGGCTCAACAGGAATTCTGCATTGCGTCCGCCCAGGCCCTTGCCGCGCACCGTCACCGTGGTTTCACCGCCGGAAATCAGCACGCAAGGAGACTTGAACGGCTGGCCGCGCTGCGCCACCTGCCGCGCAATCGCCGCATGCATCATGCCGATATCCCGCGCCTCGCCTTCAATCCTGTCCGACAAAATACATGGCGTGATTCCTGCCGCATGCGCCGTTGCCGCAGCCGCTTCCAGCGCCTGCTGTGCCGTGGCGATCACATGATGCGCATTGCGGATGAAATGCGGATTATCCGGTTTCGGTGTTTCACCCTTGCCCGAAGATAGATGCTGTTCGACGCTGGCAGGAATGGCGATCGCGTATTTGCGCAGGATCGCCAACGCATCCTCACATGTGGTCGGATCGGGCAAGGTCGGGCCACTGGCGACTATGCCCGGGTCGTCACCCGGCACGTCGGAAATCAGCAGCGTCACCACCCGCGCCGGCGCACATGCCAGTGCCAGCCGACCGCCCTTGATGGCGGATAAATGCTTGCGTACGCAATTGATCTCGGCAATCGTCGCGCCGCTTTTCAGCAGCGCCTTGTTGAGCGCCTGCTTCTGTTCCAGCGTGATGGTCTCGGCAGGCAGCGCCAGCAAGGCAGAGCCGCCACCGGACAGCAGGCATATCACCAAATCGTTTTCACTCAATCCTTGCACCATTTGCAGCATGCGTCCGGCGGCATCCCGCCCTGCTTCATCCGGCACCGGATGCGCGGCTTCCACGACTTCGATATGCCGGCAGGCCGCGCCGTGGCCGTAACGGGTGACGACCAGCCCACTGACCGTCCCGGGCCAGCAGTCTTCCACCACCTGCGCCATCGCCGCAGCAGCCTTGCCGGCACCGATGACAAGCGTGCGTCCGTTTGTTGGTGGCTTTGGCAAATAAGCCGGCAGGCATTTGGTGGCGCTGGCCGCATCGACGGCGGCGGCATACATGTCAAGCAACAACTGACGGGGATTTTCCATGCGCAGGCAGAAAAGAAGTGGAAAAGTGCAAAAGCGCCATGTGCCATGATGCGACACAAGACCACGCAGCATCTGCAGCCTTTAAATGCCTAACAAGATACACATTTAAAGGAAAAAATGAAATTCCGCCGAGTCGGACTTATTTGAAAACCTGCTGCGCAACCTGATTGCGGACGTGCAATGCGTGCACGACTGTTCTCGAACAGGCACTCAGTTCACCTTCAATTGCGGAACAAGCGGCAATTCATAAACAGCCAGACGTTCCTGCTCTTCAGCACTGAAATAGGTATTGCGTAGTTGCTTAAGCGACTCCATCGCTTGGGCATGATCATGCGAATTCTGTGCGGCGAGCAGCCTCTCCCTTTCCGTCAGGTAGGAGTGAATGCGCTGCTGCCATGCTCCTTCGGCGCGTTCCATTTCTGCCAGCTGTGCTGCGGCCTCCGCCGATAAAGCATGCGCACGCATACGATAGACCTCATCCTCGTTGGCACCTTGACTGCGCATCTGCTGTACTTCCTGCTCGGTGGCGGCAATCTCAGCTGGCGAACGCACACTGCGCCGGTCTTGCATTTGCTCCACTGAAGCCAAGGTCTGGTCGTGCCTCGCGCCAGTGTGACGCGGGGCTTCGGCCTGTACCTCCGCAGAGGCGAGTGTGGGTGGCAACGGCTTGATGAAGGCAAACATATCCCGTTCGGCCGCAAGCCTTACAGCAACAGGCTCTTCCTCTCTTTGGATCAGGAAGAATGCACTGATCGCCATCAATAGCGCCGCGACACCCGATCGTCGTAACCACCGTTGCCGGTTCAATTCCGGTCCTTTCCTGCCATCATGACAGCGTGCTGCATGCTTCAAACACAGCCCGGTGCCATGCATGGTTCCGGGCTGTGCACCTGCGCTTTACAAGCCGTAGAGGATACTCGTGATGCTGTTGTAGATCGGATGGAAGGCGCTTGTGGGTAGCAACCAGCCGAGAACATCAAAATGATCGTAACGATTGTAATAGCCGAGGTAGTTCCATGTGCCGCGTACTGGGGTGCCATCGTAGTTGCGGTTTGGCTGGCCGGACGGGCCGCGCATGCTGATCGTGTTGACCACTCCATCGTTCGGGAACCAGCTGCTGTTGATGATCACGCGGCTTGGATCCGATTGCGTGTAGGAGCCCATGCCGCGCTGGAAGATCGACGGCACCACCCATTCGCCGGCAGTCGGCTTGGTGAAGAAGATCATGTCGTCGCGCGCATACTGGTAGCTGCTGCTCTGGAACGGCGCGATGATGCGGTCGGTGGCGTTACAGCACCAGCTGCCCTGCTCGGTCGCCTTGCTGCCGATCGAGAAGTAGTACACGTTCGGTGAGGTCTTCACCCAGCTGTTGAGCTGCTTCGCGCCATCCGGACCAAGATCCCATTGGGCCGCATCATGATTGGCGAGCGACCAGAACGGCGCGCCCTTGGTGCGGTTAAGGAAGTCGGAGATGCTTTCAGACGGCCCCCGCGCCAGGCCATATTGCTCCAGCTCGAAGTTGTAGAGTGGCGTCGAGCTGCCGCCGAGGCCGGCGACTTCAACAACCTTGCCCAGCAGTTCGGAAACCTTGGGAACGAAATCGACAATCACTTCGCGCAGTGTCGTGCCGTCATGCGGGCTCGCGATCGTTGTGGCGCTTTTTATCCAGCCGACCTTGCCGCCTGTATAGAGCGCAGAGCCGCCTTCATCGCCATTGGGCGAACCGTTTTCCAGCAACTGGATCAGTGTGCGCACCGTCTGGCCGCCCTGGCTGTGCGCGACGAAGTGGATCGGGTGCGCCGCATCCCATGCGGGATACAGGGCCATCGGATAGTTGTTCGGATTGTTGTTCGGATCGGTCGCCCAGCATTTTCCTGCCGGCTTCTGGATCTTGCCAAAGGTGGCAAACTTGGCCGTCTGCCTTGCGCCATAGTCGGCGCAGCCGCCCTTGATCTGATAGTAGAGCTCGACAGCGCGGTCCCAGTTCGAGCTGACCGGGCCGACAGTCGCGGTGTAGACCTGGTGCGAACCATTGTTGGTGCGCAGATATCCTTCGATGTCGCTGAATCCGCCCCAGTATTTAAATCCGGTCGCCCGCAGCTCCTGCGGGCCAAATCCGAGAAAACCGTGCACCAGCACGATCGGATCATTATTCGCTGCAATTGCTGCATCCCCCGCCATGAGCGCGGATACAGCCATCGTGACTTTTGCCAGAACCTTTGCAAATCTTCTTGTTGCAAACACCATTGTGACTCTCCTTGATTGGAATAACACGGCTTGTTCAACATCGGCCCTTAACCCTTAACTCTCCTCGTGTCCAGGGTGGGCGCAGTCGAAGGCGCAGCGCATGAACGGATCGAAAGGACATGCCGATGCCACCCGCAGCGGGCTGCACGACGCGACTGCCGGCACAGAGATACTTCAGGCGCAGGCAGCGCGGAGACGAGGCGTGACGAAGCCACACAACTGCCTATGCGGATGCGAAAAACCTGTCTTGTCTTTCCGATGCGATTGCTGCGTGAGGCCTTCTTATGGACGGCGGCGCATGGTGAATCCGTCGTCGATCAGCCGCTTGCAAATGCAATACGACCCCGAGGTATTACTGGGTGGCCGATAGCGAGGGAGGGATGAAGAAGCGATAAATATGCATGATGATGTCTCCTGAGTGATGAACTTCAGTTCTTTGTTTTTGGCAGATCCTGAATGTGTGAAGCGCGGTGCGATCAGGCCCAAGACGATTGGACCATATCAGGAGTGAGCGCTTGATCACCCAACATGCCTTTGCAGGTCAAGTGATTGATCACAGAAGCCAACTGATGACGCCTGACAATGAACTGACTGAATGTTGTGTTAGGAGAAATGCAAAAAAGAAATTTACAGAACCAGTCGAAGGGAAAGAGGGCTTTCCTTGCCCGCCGGTTGAGAAGCACCATGACATGCACTACAAAACCGGGCTGGCCTCCAAGGCGCCTCCCCACTTCTATCGGGAAATCGTTCGGCAGCATGCGGCACGCGCTTCCCGTGCGCACCATAGAGAGAGAGCAGCGCATTAATCACTGCGCGTAATTGGCGTCATGTGAAGATGGACGATGGCGTGCCCACGCCGTTCCGAGCAACAATGGTTCGATCAGGGACCACTCCTGCTCCGTCACGTCGGCCGGATAAGCTTAACTCTTA
>DATFAZ010000042.1:0-5608 GCA_035254105.1 Noviherbaspirillum sp.
ACGACGACCACAATGCACGCGCCCACGACCGGCGCAAGCCAGTGCGAAGCGGGAAAGGCCTGTTCGGCCCAGTCGCCGATCGCGATATCGCTGACCACCATGCCGCCGGCCAGCCAGCCCAGCAGCGCGCCGCCGCCAGTCACCACAATGGGGAAGCGGTCCATCAGCTTCATCACCAATTGACTGCCCAGCATGATGATCGGTACGCTCACAATCAGGCCGAAGATGACCAGCAACTGGCTGTCGCGCGCTGCGGCGGCGATCGCGACCACGTTGTCCAGGCTCATCACCACGTCGGCGATGATGATGGTCTTGACCGCATCCCACAAGGTATCGCCAGCCTCGATATTGCTGTCGCCCTCGTCTTCCGGGCGCAAGAGCTTGATGCCGATCCACATCAGCAGCGCACCTCCAACCACTTTCAGATAAGGAACGGCCATCAGCGCGACCGCGAAAAAGATCAGGACCACGCGCAGTGCGATCGCGCCGCCCATGCCCCACAGGATGCCGAGCTTGCGCTGCTGTTCCGGCAGGCGGCGGCAGGCGAGCCCGATGACGACCGCGTTGTCGCCACCAAGGACCACGTCGATTGCGACGATCTGCAAGACCGCCACCCAGAACTGGGGATTACCGAAGTCCATGATTATCCTAGTAAGCTGATATGTTGAAGAATGCGTAAAACAAATGGCTCATTGCCACCATCGATGGCCACCGATTAAAGCAACCCTGTGACAGGCAGGCAGGATTGCAAATTATGCAGCAAGCCGGCCGGCGAAACCATCATTCCACCCTGGCAGCAGCCCGGCGCGAAATTATTGCCGCTTTGAATATGGCTGGCAATTGTGGAAAGCCGAACAATCTATTCGCAAATACCTGAGACCGCATTTTCCGGAAAACTTCTTTGCAATAAAGCAGGCCGCCGGCACTCTTGCGAATGCGGGCGGCCTGGCAAAAAGATCACTCTGAAAGCATCGAAGCTATCGCCTTTCAGGCGCGCTTGCGCTTAAACGCCTTCAAGCTTGATGCCTTGCTTCTTGATCAGGTTGCGCATCTTTTCCAGCTCAGTCTTGATTTCGGCAGCATGTTCCGCAGGGCTATTGCCGGCAGGTTCTGCACCGCTGGTCTTCAGGCGCTCTTTTACTTCCGGCAGTTGCAGCACTTTGAGCGTTGCGGCATTGAGCTTTTTGATGATTTCATCCGGGGTTTTCGCCGGCGCAACCAGACCATACCAAGCCGGATCGTTTACCTGCTTCAGGCCGATTTCCGCGAAGGTCGGCACATTCGGCAGCGCGTCGAGACGCTTGTTCCATGCGATGGCCAGCGGGCGCAGCTTATTGGCCTGGATATGCGACATCGAAGACGGCAGGTTATCGAACATCATGTCCACCTGGCCGCCGAGCAAATCGTTCAGCGCCGGGCCGGCTCCGCGATACGGAATATGCAGGATGAAAGTGCCGGTCGATGCCTTGAACTGCTCGCCCACCATGTGCTGGATGCTGCAGGTGCCGGAAGTGGCGTAATTGAGCTTGCCCGGATTCTTCTTCACATAATCGAGGAACTGCTTGAAGTCCTGCGCGGGGAATTTCGGATTCACCGTCAGCACGTTCGGCGTGCGTGCCATGTTGGTAATCGGCGCGAAATCGGCAACCGGGTCGTAGCCCAGTTTCGGATTACAGGCGGCATTGACCGCATGGGTGGAAATGGTCGAGACGCCGATGGTATAGCCATCCGGTTCCGCCTTGGCGACTGCTGCGGCGCCAATGCTGCCGCCGCCACCGCCCCGGTTCTCGATCACTACCGGCTGGCCAAGTTCCTTGCCGAGCTTGTCGCCGACGATGCGCGCGACGATATCGGTGGTGCCGCCCGGCGCAAAAGGAACGATCAGCCGGATCGGCTTGTTCGGATAAGTCTGGGCCTGCGCAGAGGCTGCAAAAGCAAGGCCCGATGCAAGCGCCAGCAGGATTTTATTCAGCTTCATTTCTTCTCCTCGATAATTGGTCGCCATGATTGGCTTGATCGGCTGGAGTTACATGCCCAGCCGCTGCCTGCAGCAACCTGTTTTGCAAAACAGCAAAATTCCAGCTGTTGACTTACTTTATCTCTTATTGATTGTTGCTGCAGGAGATGACTGCAATTCGGCGCACAGCTATTTTTGCGTAGCCAGGAGCGCCTCGCGATTAACCGCAGTAATCAGATCCTTGCCGATACGGCTTTCCATTTCTTTCTGCACCGGTGCAAGCGCCCTGCGCCATTCTTCCCGCTCCTTGTCGGACAAGGTGTACACGATGGTCTTGCCCGATTTCCTGATCTGCTCGAGCGCATCATCGTTTTCCTTCTGTGCGATGGCATTGGCGTACCTGGTCGCTTCTTTCATCGCGCCTTCCAGTTCATCGCGGATTCCGGAAGGCAGTCCATCCCAGAACTTCTTGTTCACGATAACCGCATAGCCGAGATAACCATGATTGGATACCGTGAGGTGCCGCTGCAACTCATACATCCGTTGCGTGTAGAAATTCGAGGGTGGATTTTCGGTGCCATCCACCACACCGCTCTGCAAGGCCTGATACACCTCGCCGAATGACAATACCTGCGGAGTGGCGCCGAGCGCCCGCATCTGCGCCTCCAGCACCTTGGACGGTTGAATCCGCATTTTCTGTCCGCGGAAATCGGCCAGCTTGCGCATCGGCTTGTTGGAGGACATGACCTTGAAGCCGTTATCCCAATAAGCCAGTCCGGTGATGCCTTTGGGCTCCAGCTTCTTCAGCAGACGCTGGCCGATAGGACCTTCGGTCACACGATAGAGCACTTCCTTGGTCGGGAAAATATAGGGCAGGTCGAAGACCTCGAACTCCCGCACGCCAAGCGGACCGAACTTGGCCAGCGATGGTGCCAGCATCTGCACCGCGCCTAGCTGCAGCGCCTCCAGCTCTTCACGGTCCTTGTAGAGCTGGCTGTTCGGATATACATCGACCCGAACACGACCGCCGGTGGCTTTCTCCGCAAGCTGCTTGAATCGCTCGGCCGCCTTTCCCTTGGGAGTGTCGCTGGCAACCACATGGCTGAACTTGATGACGATCGGTTGCTGCGCCAGCGCACTGGCACCCGGAAAGACAATGGCAAGCGCAACAAGCAATGCTGCAAATTTCATGGAAGGTCCACGCTATAGAGACAATTTTATTGTTGCCCCATTGTCATCGTCCGGTCAATGGGTCACAACTGTGGTTAACCACAATCTGCGTAGGGCATTTGTTTCACGGTGTTTCCGCGCGTTCAAAACGGCGATAGAAGCAGTCGTGCCAGTCAGATACACTAGAACGAATTTCATAATCTTAAGTGTGCCCTGCCGTTTGTGAAATGCGATTCAGGCACCTTGGATATACCCGGCAGCATGTCAAAAACACCATTCATCTTCAGTTCCACACTCCTGCGCCGCAAGCGCATATGGCATTGGCTGGTGCCAATGCTGCTCGTATTGCTGTTCGTCTCGACGCTGCTATGGCTGCCCTGGCAGGCGCAGCAAATGGAAACCACGGAGCGCCAGGAGCAACTGATCGCCGACACCTTGTGGGTGGAGCAGACAATCCGCTTTCAGCTGGAGCGCAACGAAGACAGCATTCGCCTGATCGGCAATGAAATCAGCTCCGGCCACCTTTCCGGAAAACGGCTGCAGGACCGCCTTGCGGTCCTGATCCGGAACAACCATGAGCTCGAGCGCATCATCTGGCTCGACGCCGCCGGCAAAACGGTGATCGCCACCGATGGCTCGTCGCTGTCGCTGACCGATTTTTCGGCACCATCGCGGCTGACCGCGGAGCAAGCGCGCGCCACCAAGACACCCCAATACAGCCAGCCGGCGCCACCGCCCGGAATGACAGGGCCGATGCTGCTGGAATATCACGTGCCGCTGTTCCTCGGCGAGAAGTATGTCGGCAGCCTGGTTGCCAGCTATTCGCTCGCCAGCATCCTCGACGAGATGGTGCCTTGGTGGTTTGCGCAGGACAACGAGATCCTGCTGACCGACGGCGACGACAACATCATCGCCAAACGCGCCGCAGGCGGCCCCGGCAAAAATGTTTACACACACCTGCGTGCGCTGGAATTACCGTATGCGACGGTGATGTTGCGCACCAATAGCGTCAAGAGTGCACCGAGGCTGCTGCCGAACCTGCTGGTGGGATCGGTAATTGCCCTGTCCATCGGCCTGCTGTGGAGCTTGGGTGCCCTGTGGCGCGACATCAACCGGCGGCTCGCGGCGGAAGGGGCATTGCGCGAGCAGGTGGCATTCCGTACCGCGATGGAAAATTCGCTCATGACCGGCTTGCGCGCGCGCGACCTCGAAGGTCGCATCACGTATGTGAATCCGGCGTTCTGCGAGATGGTCGGCATCCCGGCCGAAGACCTGGTCGGCAAGACCCCGCCCATGGCGTACTGGGCACCGGAAGCAATGGATGAGTACCAGCAGCGCTTTACCCAGGTACTCGCAGGCACGGTCACGCCGCAGTACGAGACAATTTTCCAGCGCTCCAGCGGCGAACGTTTTCCGGTACTGATTTTCGAGTCTCCCCTGGTGGACGACAGCGGCCGGCAGACTGGCTGGATGGGCTCGATCCTCGACATCTCCGACCGCAAGAGAGTGGAAGACCTGAACCAGCGGCAACAGGAGAAACTGCAGACCAGCGCACGTCTGGCCACCATGGGCGAAATCGCCTCGACGCTGGCGCATGAGCTGAACCAGCCGCTGGCCGCGATCTCCAGCTATACCGCCGGCGCCCTCAACATGATTGACAAGAGCATCGACGAGAGCGCAATTCCCGACCTCGAGCAATTGCGCCCGGCGCTGGAAAAAGCCAGCACGCAGGCGCAACGCGCGGGACAGATCATCCGCAGTGTGCATACCTTCGTGAAGCGACGCGACCCGAGCCGCGAACAGATCACTATTGAGGCGCTGCTCGAGAATGTGATTCCGCTGGTCGAACTGCAGGCGCGCCAGTTCTTCGTCGCCACGCAGGTATATATTCAACCGGGTCTGCCGAGCGTGCGCGCCGACCGCGTGATGCTGGAGCAGGTATTGCTCAACCTGACCCGGAATGCAATCGAGGCCATGCAGGACGTTGCGCCGCAGCGCCGCATCCTGCGGATTACTGCCAGGCTCGATGCCGAATCAACAACACAGCCAAGCGTGGTGATATCGGTCATCGACCAGGGCCACGGCATTCCGGAAGAAGTCGCGGTACGCCTGTTCTCGCCGTTTTTTTCGACCAAGGCCGAGGGCATGGGCATGGGCTTGAATATCTGCCGCACCGCTGTCGAGTTTCACGGCGGGACGCTGATGCACGCCAATAATCCGGCCGGCGGGACGATTTTCCGCTTTTCGCTGCCGATACTTTCCGAAACAGTAGCGGAAGCGGATGTAATCGAAGCAAAATAGCGGCTTAAGCAGAGCGTTAAACCTCACATCATTAACAGGACGTCAAAAATCATGAGGATGACTGGATTCATCCGGGACATGAGGGAACCGAATGCTGCACATTGTCGATGACGAAGAAGTAATCCGCGACTCGCTCGCATGGCTGGCGCAATCGCGCGGCATCGCCGCCACCGCCTATGA
>DATFAZ010000043.1:0-7683 GCA_035254105.1 Noviherbaspirillum sp.
AACAACTTCTACACCGTCACGATTTACGAAAAAGGCTCGGAAGTGGTACGCATGTACCAGACCCTTCTGGGCCGCGACGGTTTCCGCAAGGGCATGGACCTGTACTTCCGGCGCCATGATGGCCAGGCGGTTGAGTGCGACGACTTTCGCGCGGCGATGGCCGATGCCAATGGCCGCGACCTGTCGCAATTCGAGCTGTGGTACAGTCAGGCGGGCACTCCGCATGTGAAGGTCGAAACGCGCTACGACGAGATCGCGCAGATCTATACAATCACCCTGACGCAATCGTGCCCGCCGACTCCGGGCCAGACGGAGAAAAAGCCGTTCCATATTCCCGTGGCAGTCGGCCTGCTCGACAGCAGCGGGCGTGACATGCCGCTGCATCTGGAACACATCGATGGCGGACAGGAGGGCTCTGCGCCGACCTCCATCGTGCTGGAACTCACGCACGCCAGCCAGACATTCCACTTTACACAGGTTGAGGAGCGGCCGGTGCCCTCCGTGCTGCGCGATTTTTCTGCGCCGGTCATTCTCGATATCGATTACACCGATGCTGAACTGGCGTTCCTGATGGCGCACGACAGCGATGCATTCAACCGCTGGGAAGCAGGCCAGCGCCTCGCCATGCGCCGCATGCTGGCGCTAACCGAGGCGGTGCAGGCCAATCATGCACTCAGCGACGCCGAGCTGAAAGACAGCGCGCTGACGACGATATTCCGCAGCACGCTCAACGACACCAAGCTCGATCCGGCCTTCCGTGAACTGGCGTTGACGCTGCCATCGGAAATCATGATTGCAGAGCAGATGGACGTGGTTGACCCGCACGCGATTCATGCCGTTCGCCAGTTTCTGCGGCGTTCGGTTGCGTCCGCATTGCGCCTCGACTGGCAGGTTGCCTATCAGGCTAACCGCACGCCGGGTGACTATCGCCCGGACCCGGAATCCACGGGCAAGCGCGGCCTGAAAAACCTCGCCTTGTCGTATCTCCTGGAACTGGATGACGCCGATACGCACCTGATTGCGCAGACCCAGTACGACAATGCCAATAACATGACCGACCGGATTGCAGCATTGTCGGCGCTGGTCAACAGCAGCGCACCCGGCAGGGAAGAAGCATTGGCCGGGTTCTATGCCGATTTCGAACATGAGGCCCTAGTCATCGACAAATGGTTCTCGCTGCAGGCAATGGCACGCACGACCGATGTGAAGGCGGTGCGCACACTGATGAAGCATCCGGCCTTTACGCTGAAAAATCCGAATCGTGCACGCAGCCTGCTATTCAGCTTCTGCAACGGCAATCCTTCGCAGTTCCATGCGATTGACGGCAGCGGCTACGCATTCTGGGCCGAACAGGTCGTGGCGCTCGATGCGCTCAATCCTCAAGTCGCTGCACGCCTGGCTCGCAGCCTCGACCGCTGGCGCAAGTATGCTCCGGCGCTGCAGCTGAAAATGCAGGCGGCATTGCAGCAGGTCGCCAATGCCAAGTCCCTGTCCAAGGACGTGCTCGAAGTCGTCACCAAATCTCTCGCCAATTAATCCTTCTCTCTGGAAAATTCATGAAAAGAGTCAGCCTCACCCAATACCTTGTCGAAGAACAGCGACTTCACAACACTATTCCGGCCGAATTGCGCCTGCTGATCGAAGTGGTCGCACGCTCCTGCAAGGCCATTAGCCATGCGGTCGGCAAAGGGGCGCTGGGCGAGGTGCTCGGCAGCGCAGGCAGCGAGAACGTGCAGGGCGAAGTGCAGAAAAAGCTCGACGTGTTGTCGAATGAAATGCTGCTGCAGGCCAACGAATGGGGCGGCCATCTGGCAGCCATGGCTTCCGAAGAAATGGAAACCATCCACCCGATCCCGAACCGCTATCCGAAGGGCGAATACCTGCTGCTGTTTGATCCGCTCGATGGTTCTTCCAATATCGACGTCAATGTCACCATCGGCACCATCTTTTCGGTGCTGAAGGCGCCGGAAGGCATGGGTGAACCGAACGAACAAGCATTTCTGCAGCCCGGCAGCAAGCAAGTCGCTGCCGGCTACGCGGTCTATGGCCCGCAGACCCTGCTCGTGCTTACCACCGGTAACGGCGTCCACTGCTTCACCCTCGACCGCGAAATGGGAGCGTGGGTGCTCACCGAGCGCAACATGCAGATCCCGGCCGAGACGAAAGAGTTCGCCATCAACGCCTCCAATGCACGCCACTGGTATCCGCCGGTCAAGCGCTACATCGACGAAATGCTCGCCGGCGAAACCGGACCGCGCGGCAAGAACTTCAATATGCGCTGGATCGCCTCGATGGTCGCCGACGTGCATCGCATCCTCAATCGTGGCGGCATCTTCATGTACCCGGCCGATGCGCGTGAACCGGATAAGCCAGGCAAGCTGCGCCTGATGTATGAAGCCAATCCGATGTCCTTCCTGATCGAACAGGCCGGCGGCGCCGCCACCAACGGCAAGCAGCGCATGCTCGACGTGCAGCCGCAAAAGCTGCATGAGCGTGTCGCAGTGTTCCTCGGCTCGAAGAACGAGGTTGAGCGCGTAACCAGCTACCATAACGACCAATAAGCAACCAATAAGCAACCAGCAAGGCCGCCCAAGGCTGGAAAAGAAGGCAACAACCGGCCTCTAGCCGATTGCTTGCTTTCTTTGATAGAATACGCGCTTTCGCTGATGTAGCTCAGTCGGTAGAGCAACTGATTCGTAATCAGTAGGTCGGACGTTCGATTCGTCTCATCAGCACCAAAAGATTCAAGGGGTTAGCGTAAAGCTAACCCCTTTTTCATTTCTGGCGTGCCCATTTGGGAATAAATCGGGCAGCAAATTGCTGGAGGGTAATTTCTCGTATCCTCCTGTTGATGAAGCAGGCGCTAATCATCATCGTCATGGCCGCTGCGCCGCCCTCCATCGCGTCCTCCTCCATCGCGATCTCTACGGGCTTCGTGTTCATCCCCACTGCGATGGCATTCCACGCAGTTTTCATAATCGCGAATGCCTTCATGCAGATGCTCACTTCTGATTTTTGCTGGAGTGTGCTCATGGCAGCCATAACACGTGTATTGCTTGAAATTGCTCTTGAGGTGGCAAGTCGAGCAAGCGGCATTATGGTCGCGGTCAAGGACAAAATATTTGTCATGGTCAAACGTGGCCGGAGTCCATTTTTCCTGGCTATGGCACTGTGCACAACCGCCGGACAATTTTTCATGTAGCGTGTCGCGCGGTTTGGCGTGGCACGATTCGCATTGCTTCATGGCCGATGGCTGGAGCAGGGCATGCGAGAACTGCTTTCCCTGGCGGTATTTCATTACGCCCTGATGGTCTGCGTGGCATGCAATGCATTCCTGCGCGACCAGCTTCTGATGAAATGCCACCTTGCTCGTTGTCTTGGGAATAGGCATGCCCTTGCTGGTGACCTTGCCAATGTCCGGGACCTTGTGGCACTCGATGCACTTTTCAGGGCTGGGGCCGAAAAATTTGCTATGGCAGGAAAAGCAGTTCCCCTCCATTTCACGATGCCCCTTCATCAGCTTCCCCGGTGCAATCATAAGTTCTGGAAAAGCAAAAGCGAGCACGGCAATAACAGCCAGGTTAGCCAGCAAAATTAAAAGAAAAGCGCGACTTTTCATTTCCAGTTCCAGAACAGGAAGATGCTGACGATATGGCCGATGGCGAATGCAGAAAACGCCAGCGTGATCGGGATATGAAGAGTCCGCCATTTCTTCATGGCGTCAACTGCTGCCGCATTCCAGAACAGTTCCTTTTCCACTTCATCTTCCCGTAATCCTCGTTGCAGAAGGCTGTCCTTCATCGCAGCCATATGGCGGCGCGACCGGTCCAGCAGAAACTTCCCGGTCAAGCCGCTAATCACATTGATCAACATTCCCACTACCGCAAGCCACGGAAGAATGGCATTGAAGTGAACTCCCGCATGAACCAGCACAAGAAGGGATCCAAGCCACGTCATGAATTCGTGCATGCTCAAGAGAGTTTTGGGACTGCTTAACTGAATCATCTTCCGTTTTCGCATTGAATACATGAAAGAAAAAATAATGAGGAGCGTACCGGGAATGCCAAGGTATCTCCCGATCCAGACAAGCTGAAAACGGTGCAAGAGCGCGTCCCCAATCATGGCTGCCACAATCAGCATGGCAAACATCACAAAGAACGGCAGAATCTCTTTTCGAAAAATAGATATGGAATGTGGCATGTTCAGGCAGCGAGAACGAGGTCAGATTTTGGTTTGGAAATGCAGAGCAGGCATGTTCCTGGACTGACGTCGAAATCCGGTTCCTTGCTGGTTTCGACCTCGCCTGATTCAATAGTGGTCTGGCAGCTGCCGCAACTGCCGGCGCGACAGCCGGACGGCACCGATACCCCCAAGTCTTCAGCAAACTCAAGAAGCGAATCGGCGCCCAAATCCCATTGCCGCTCTTTGCCGGATTTGCCGAACCGGACTCTAAGCGGAGAGCTTGTTTTCGCTGTTTGAGATGCCGGTTCTTTCGTTGTTTTTTTGAGCTTAGGTACGGTTGATGGTCCGAACGCCTCGTAATGAATTCGTTCCGGGTCAACACCCCAATCGGCCAGTGCGGGAACGAGCGACTCCATCATCTGGCGCGGCCCGCAGATGTAGAAATGAAAGGGGCGCAAGCTCAATGTCTGGCGCAGTAAGGCGATATCGACATGGCTGGCGTGCTGGAAGTCTGCGCCCAGTATGTCACCCTCGTCAGGGCGGCTGTAGCAGACATGGAGATGAAAGTTTGCGTGCCGCTTCGCCAAGTCGCTCAGTCGCTCTTTCATGATGTGCTCTGCACCGTTGCGTACACCATAGAACAGCCAAACCTCGCGATCCGGTGTTTGAGCCAGGCTGGTTTTCAGCATGCTGAGCATGGGTGTGATGCCGATTCCGCCGCCGATAAGAACAACCGGCGACTGGTCGGCATCGTGCAGGTAAAAGTGTCCGGATGGTGCTTTGACGCTCAGGATACTGCCGACTTCGACGTGATCATGAAAGTAGTTTGAAGACACGCCAGCCGGTGCTTGAGGATCATTGGCGGGCGAAGGGATTCTTTTTATAGAGACACGATAGCAAGAGGGATCCGGCGCCTGAGAAAGCGAATAGCACCGGACAATGGGTTTGGCTTCGTATTCTTTGTTTACATCGAGGAGAAACGTGAGGAATTGTCCAGGCTTGAAGGACGGAAGTGGCTGGCCGTCAACCGGGGTAAGGTAGAACGAGCAGATTGATTGGGCCCGATCTTCAAACTCCTTCCGCTGCACCTTAAATTCCCGGTAGCCGCTCCATACACCCGGCGGCTCTGCGGCTGGCGCTGGCTTCGAGACAGCTGACAGATCTTCTGTGTCATCTGCCTGCGACAAGCCAACCTGACGGTAGCTCTGCCATTTTTGATAGAAGACGAAAGCGGCATAAGCGGCCACTTGGAGAAGAAGGGCCAGTACGATATACGAGGTCAGCTCTTGAATTGTCATGGTTTAGGTGCCGTACAGTTGCAACCCAACATCAGATTCAGTTCGCATTGAAGCTGTGCTTCAACAGCCGCCGTGGCCGGTGCAAATGCGATCTGCAAGCGATGTTGGTTCATTGCTTTTTCGCGGACGGCATGCTTGGCATGTTAGGAACATGGACCGGCTATTTCCTTGCGTTGGGTCAAAGATACCCAAGTGCTTGATATTTCAAGTGATGGGCTACTAACTCGACTTCAAAGCCTCCACATTCCAATTGGGATGCTGAAAATACTCGCCATAGAGACGCAAGGATTGAAGGATGCCTATCGCAGCAGCCCTTTGTGCGGCCAGTTTTGGTGATGTCCGCATTAATTCACTACTACGCGTCAAGTCAGTCAGGACGACCACGTGGAGTGCTGCATCGACAGCCTGTGTCAGTTTGCAGTTCTTAATAATGTCATCAACGTTCCTGTTGATGACTTCAGCAAGCTGCTGATACCCTTCTGCGCCCAAGCTGTTCCTTTGAATGCCGTCCTGCTTCGTCATGATTGCCTGGCGAATGTTTTCCATTCCCTTTCGTACTATTTCGTCTGTTTCCCATTTCTGGATCGGGCGAGAAGGATAGTCAGCTTGGCGTTCTGCGGCCCGCAGATGATCACGCTCACGGTCGTGCTCGCCTGCATGGACCGTGGCTGCAAACAACGGCATCGCGAGTGCGGCAAATACCAACACCCTGGATCGAAAAATATTCTTCATGACTTCCCTTTTTTAAAGCCGACTTGTCGCAGCCCGGTTTATGCAATTTGCGATGCGCAGGACACGTGATGGATGGTGTGGAAAAAACTGGCGCCTGCAGAGTCCCGGGCTTATGCTCTCTTCGGATAGATGACTTATAGCCCAGCGCACATTAACGCGAGATGAACGACGGCTCGAACGATTCCGGCTGCAAGCGCACCTGCTCTCATGGAAGGCGGCTTTCGCGCCTTTGATGCTACAGCGGCATTGCCTGATTTTCCGAGAGCCTGCCGAGGCTGGCGACTGCGCGCTTTTCCAGTTCCGCTGCGCCTTGGGTGCGGGCGACTTTCAGTGCCTGTTCCAACCATTCCCGGGCGGGAAGGACGTTTCCGTAGAGTCGGTACAAGCATTCTCCCTTGAGGCGATAGAGCTCGGCTTCGAAATGGGAGTCATGATTGGTGTGCATGATTTCCAGCGCTTCATCAATTGCCTGAAGCTGCTCTTCGTAGCGATGCATCATGCCGAATGATTCGACCAGCATTTCCATGAAATACATTACGGCGCCTACGAAAATGCCGGAGCGCATTTGCTTGATGGCGGCTGTGATGCGGGCCAAGCCCTGTTCGTCGCCGTTGGCGGCCTGTGCCCATCCTTGTATGCAATGGCTTGTCACTTCCCAGAACGGGAAATTGTGTTTCGTGGCCAGATCGGAGAGTGCCTTCCCATATTCGCTGACCTTGTCCGCTTCCCCTCGCAAGCGATAAAAAATCCCGACGCAGCTGTAAGTGAGGCCCAAGGTCTGCGGGTGGTTCACGCGCTGCGCGATGGAAAGTGCCTGCTCAATCGATTCCATTGCCTGCGACGACTGACCGAGCACCCAGTAAGCCCATGCCCCGAACAGAAGGATGAAGACGAAAGGGTGCTCGCCAAACAAGGAGAGCAGGCTTGCATCCATTTCGGGATCGTATAGCGCGCGTGCCGCTTCCATGTGCTCGCAAGTTTTGGCAAATCGCGCGAGCGAATAGGAAGAGTTGGCGCAGGCATAATGCGCGGCGATCAGCAGGGCGGGACTGCCATCCTCTTTTGCGAGCTGCAATAGCCGTTCCGCCAGCCGCATGGAATCGGTGTGAGTGGTGCGCGAGCTGCTGCCGAGATACAGGCCCCAGACTGAACGAAATACTTCCAGGGAAGCGCCGCATTTTTCACTCAGGGCAAACGCTCTGGAATACGTCTGATCGGCATCGAGCGATCCGTACCCCTTGCTATAAATGAGCGCGTTGCCCAATTCCACGAGAATGGATAATTCGCGCTCGTCGCGCTCCCTTCCTTCCGGCAGGTCGTCGATGGTGTTCAGCGCACGGTTGAAGTGCTGGGTCGCTTCCGTCACTGCGCCGCGTCCGGCCGCGCTGGTGCCCGCCTTATGCCACCATTCGATTGCTTCGCATGCATCGCCCGCCTCGTAGAAGTGCTGCGCCAGCACTTCCGGCGCCCG
>DATFAZ010000044.1:0-5951 GCA_035254105.1 Noviherbaspirillum sp.
CAGGACCGACGAAGTGCCGGTTGGCTACCAAAACATTCCAGAGGAAAAACATGAAAGAAGGCATTCACCCCGATTATCGCGAAGTCGTTTTCCAGGACATGTCCAACGACTTCAAATTCGTCACGCGTTCCACCATCCAGACCAAAGAAAAGATCACCTTCGAAGGCAAGGAATATCCGCTGGTGAAGCTGGAAGTGACCGCTGAATCGCATCCGTTCTTTACGGGCAAGCACAAGATCGTCGACACGGCCGGCCGCGTGGAAAAATTCCGCCAGAAGTTCGGCAATCGCGGTTCCAAGACCCAGACCGCGGGCTGATCCTTGCCGTACTGAGCAAAAAGGCAGCCATGGCTGCCTTTTTTGTTTTATCGCGCAGTCTTGCGGCGACTTTTGCGGCACAATATCGCCGGGCTCAATAAAATCCTAGAAAAAGCAAGGCGGTCCAGAAAACATCAGACGCGAAAAAATCAGACCCTTGTTTCAACAAGCTTGCGGTCGGATCCGGAATCAGACACACGCTCGGTCTCTTCTTGACTATTTTCGCGCCTTTATGCTTTTCGCGGCCGCACCAAAGAACAAGCCAACCATCCCCACATGAAGCCAGTCCGCCTCCCCGCAGCCGCCACGAATGCGCTTCCACGCTGGGTCCTGTTCGCACTCTGCCTGCTCTACATACTGCCCGGCCTGATAGGCCGCGACCCATGGAAGACCGATGATGCCGCCGGGTTCGGTATCATGTGGACCATGGCGCACGGTGGCCTCGACGATTGGCTGTGGCCGCATATCGTAGGATTGCCTGCAGCCGACAAGGGACCGCTGGCGTTCTGGATAGGCGCTTTCTGCATCAAGCTGTTCGGTAGCGTGCTGGGCGACGCAGGCGCGGCGCGCATTGCGACAGTGGGCTTCTTCCTGCTTGGCTCGCTTTCCGTCTGGTACACGACCTACCTGCTGGGCCGCCGGCCCGAGGCCCAGCCGCTGCGCCTCGCATTCGGAGGCCAGCCGGAACCCAGCGATTACGGCCGAACACTGGCCGATGGCGCCTTGCTCATTTATCTCGGCTGCCTCGGCTTGCTGGTCCACAGCCATAGCACCAGCGCAGAAGCCTTGCAGGTATCGCTGATCGCCTTCTCACTCTACGCAAGCGCTCGTCTGTTCGAGCTGCGCACATGGCGCGCTGCGGCACTGCTTGGACTTGCACTCGGCCTGTCGGTGCTGGCGCGCGGCTGGGTCCTTCCGCTTGCATTGTGGGCCGGACTGCTCATGCTGACATCGCTGCGCGAGCGCTCGCTCCTGCTCAAATTGTGTGCGATTGTCCTGCCGATCGCAGTCATGGTGGCTGGCTCCTGGATTCTCGCCTGCCGCATCGTGCGCCCGTTCAACAGTTCACCCTATGACGCATGGATGCTCTGGAACTACCAGCAGCTCGCCCTGCCGTCCTGGGACAACATCAAGCATCTCTTCAAGAACGGCATCTGGTTCGCATGGCCGGCCTGGCCGTTCGCCGGATGGGCGGTATACGCCTGGCGCAGACAATACCAGGCGCCACATATCACCTTGCCGCTGAGCTTCTTTGGCGTTTCCATTTTGCTTATCCTGTTCAGTGGCCATTCGGACGAAAGCATCCTGCTGCCAATGCTGCCGCCGCTGGCAATTCTTGCGGCATTCGGCTTGCCGACCATGAAGCGCGGCGCGATCAATGCGGTGGACTGGTTCTCGGTCATGACTCTGACAACTTGCGCTGGCTTCATCTGGCTCGGCTGGATAGCCAAGCAGACCGGCTGGCCGGCGCAATTGGCGCGAAATGCGTTCAAGCTCGCACCAGGATTCAAGCCCGAGTTCAGCCTGATCGCTTGTGTGGTTGCCGCCCTTGCCACCGCCGGCTGGTTCGTCCTGGTTCACTGGCGCGTATCGCGCCGTCCTTCCGTGCTATGGCGCGCAGTCGTGCTGTCCTCCGGCGGCGTGATCTTGTGCTGGCTGCTGTTGACCACCTTGTGGATGCCATGGATCAATTACGGCAAGAGCTATGCGGGCGTGGCGAAGCAACTTGCCGAGAAGCTTCCGCAAAGCCAGTACTGCATCGATACGAATATTGGTCCGGCACAACGCGCATCATTTGCTTACTTCGGACACGTTTCCTTTGCACAGTTCGACAACGCGCATTGCGATTACCTGCTGTTGCAAGACAATAACGGCAGAAAACCGAATGCCAAAACAACGAACCCGCCCAGCAATGCATGGCGGTTGTTGTGGAATGGACGTCGTCCGTCCGACCGTGACGAGCGATTCCGTCTCTATCAACGCGTGAACTGACGTTGCAAGACGCTCATCGCCCCTCCTTCATTCGCCGCATCGGTGCCCTGGCGTGGCCACTATTGATCGGGCAACTGGCAGTCATTGCCAACGGAGTCATCGACACTGCAATGACTTCGCGCTTTTCGGCCACCGACCTCGCCGCCCTCGCTGTCGGTACGTCGATCTACATCAGCATTTTTGTCGGCTTGAATGGCGTGCTTGCTGCGCTCTCGCCCGTAATCGGTCAGTTGTTCGGCGCGCAACGCTTCAAGGCTATTGGCGCCGAAGTCAAGCAAGGGATTTGGCTTGCGCTGTTCCTAACGGTGATCGGCTGCCTTGCCTTGCTATTCCCGCAGCCCTTGCTGTCGCTCGCTCATGCTTCCAGCGCGCTGAATGACAAGGCATCGCTTTATCTGCGCATTCTCGCGCTGGCACTGCCGGCCACTCTGGGCTTTCGTATCTATGCCTCGCTCAATACCGCGATTGGCCGACCGAAAATGGTGATGGCCTTGCAGATCGGCGCGCTGGCGCTCAAGGTACCGCTTAACGCCCTGTTCATTTTCGGCGGCTTCGGCATCCCGGCTCTGGGCGGGCCAGGGTGTGCGGTAGCAACGGGAATCACCGTCTGGGCGATGTTTCTGATATGTGGCCTCATCGTGCGCGTCAATCCATCCTACCGGCTGTTCGGCGTGTTCGGCACCGGCCTTGTCGGACCGGTTTGGACCGCACAGCGCGAACTGCTCAAGCTCGGCATTCCGATGGGACTGAGTTATCTGATCGAAGTGACCGCATTCACCTTCATGGCCTTGTTCATTGCGCGCCTGGGAGACATTGCGGTAGCCGGGCACCAGATCACCGCCAATTTCGGCACCGTGCTGTACATGATCCCGCTGGCGATCGCAAACGCGACAGGAACGCTGGTTGCGCAGTCGGTCGGCGCTCGCGATTTATCCACGGCGCGGCGCATCGGATACGCCGGCATTCGCCTGGCCGCCATCCTGTCGGTGACGATAGGATGCATTGTGTGGCTGGCACGGGGAGCGATTGTGCGGGCCTATACACCGAATGAAGCCGTCATCGCGGCGGCGCTCCCCTTGTATGTATTCATCGCCTTCTACCAGTTGTTCGACGCGGTCCAGGTCACTACCGCATTCGTATTGCGCGCATACAAGGTCGCCGTCATTCCCACGCTGATGTACGCCGTCGCGCTCTGGGGTGTCGGTTTGGGAAGCGGCTACGTGCTGGGCCTGAACCCGTTCGGCATCAGTTCGCGTGTGTTGCAGGGCGCAGCCGGCTTCTGGATGGGCAATAGCGCCGCATTGGCACTTGTCGGTGCCGGCCTGCTCTGGTATCTACGACAAGTGCAACGCAAAGTTGAACAGGTTAATTGATACTGCAATCTCGGTGAGATGCGCTTGCTGATCAGACTTTCATCGGCAGAATCACCATCTGCAGACTCTCAAAGTGCAGGCGCCGCTGGATGGCGAGGGCCGCCTGGTTGTGCAACAACCGGGTGAACCAGTTGTCGTGTTCGAAGACCAGTTTGCTGGTGAAGAAAATGGAACTCGGATATTCCTTGTTGATCGTTTCGCACAGCTTCGTTACCTCATCCACGACATCGGTACCAAAACCGAGATATGCTGCCGAGGCCATGCCATGGCTATGGCAAAAATCGACAAAATATTTGAGCGTGGCATTCGCTTCGGCGCGCATATGCTCCACCGCGCCCTCGCCGCCGTAGGCATGCGCATCAACGGTGCGGGCATTGACGAAGATGAAGTTCTTGAAATGTCCCGGGAACATGCGCTGCACCCAGAGCAATGCATGCAAGCCGCCGCCGCGCGAGGAGCCGACGATGAACACTGCCGTCTGGTCCTGAGGATTCGGCTCGACCGGGCCGACATGGGAGCCGAAGGGCTGGTTCGCAAATACCTGATCGACTGAGTGAATCGCTTCCTTGGTATCGCGGTAGTGATTGCGTATGTAAATGCACAGACCCGCAATCGCACCGATGATCACCGCTGCCGCCCAGCCGCCAGCGGTGAATTTTTCAACCAGCAAGACCAGGAGAATGCCTGCGCAGATGACAAAGCCGATGAGCGATAACAAAAAGCGGCGCAGCCAGTATCGCTGGTCCTTGTGTTGCCACCAATACAGGCACAGGCCGAACAGCGAAATCGCAAAGGTCAGGAACACCGAAACCGAATACAGAACGACCAGCAAGGTAACGCTGCCGCCGGTCCAGAACAGAATGGCCAGCGCGGCAACGCCCATCACCAGAATGCCGTTCTGCGTCACAAGGCGCGTGGACAGATAGCGGAATTTATGCGGCACCCAGGAATCCGCCGCCATGTTGGAGAGTACCGCCGGGCCGCCAAGAAAGCCTGTATTGGCGGCGACGAACAAGAGCCCTGCTTCAAAGGCAAGCACGAGCGTCAGAACGATGTTATTGGTCCAATCGCTGAGTCCGATACTCGCGATGATGGCGCGGAAGGTCGAAGCATTCAGCGTCTGCCCCTCAACCGGTTTCGCGTCCCACAACAAATAAAGGAGGATGATGCCGCTCGCGGTGAATGCAAGCGATAGCGCCATGTAAATCATGGTCATCTTGCCCGTATGCACGCGAGGTTCTGCCAGGATGTTGACGTTGTTGGAGACGGCTTCCAGGCCCGTATAAGTACCGCCGCCCTGCGAATATGCAAGCAATAGCATGCCGGCGACACTGATCCAGCCAATGTTGCTTGCCAGTGCCTTCGTCTCCGTCAAGGTGTTCGGCACCAGCTCCGGCAAGTGCGCCGCATGCGAAAAGATGCCGAAAACAATCAGCGCGAAATGCGTGACGACAAAGCCGAGGAAGATCGGCAAGAGAATGCGGATCGCTTCCTTCATGCCGCGCAGATTGAGGATAATCAGCACCGCGACGAAAAATGCCTCTGACCAGACCTTGTACGGTTGGAACCCGAGCGGCAGAAGCGATGCGAGCGCCTCGACGCCTGCCGCAACCGAAATCGAGATCGTCAATACATAGTCGAGGATCAGCGCGCATCCGGCAATCAAGCCGAGATACGGACCGACCAACCGGGTTGCAACGCGATAACCGCCGCCACCGGTCGGGAACAGTTCGATCACCTGGTTGTAGGCAAGCGCAATGATGAACACGGTAATCGCAGTGGCCAAGGCCATGTACAGCCCGAGATGACTATGCTCACCCAGGGCGCGGAAGGTTTCTTCCGGGCCGTAAGCGGAGGACGACAAACCGTCGGCGCCCAGTCCTACCCAGGCCAAAAACGCGACCAGCGCCAGGGAATGGCGCGTCTCGCTTTTCATGGGATCAAGTGCTTTGCCGAGGACAATCTCGCGGATTTTGGCAGGCTTCATTATTGTTGTTGAATTACCGGTACTTGGCGGTTTTCACTGAGCGAAGTAGGCGATGATACGCCTTTCGATTCTGGTGTGACAATGTAATCGCGCCGCCTTGTGTTGCTCGATCGCTGCAAATAGGTGATAATACTAGCTTGCGTGTCGCCGAGATGGCGGAATAGGTAGACGCACGGGACTCAAAATCCCGCGCTGGAAACAGCGTGCCGGTTCGATTCCGGCTCTCGGCACCAAAGACCTGCAACAATATCAGCGCACCCTCGGCGGTGCGTTTTTCATTTC
>DATFAZ010000045.1:0-3678 GCA_035254105.1 Noviherbaspirillum sp.
AAATTCGTGCAATCCGGCAGGCCTGAGGCACCGTTCCGGGCCGCGGTGTTCGAGAGTAGTGCGTTTTGTCAAACCACGGGATTATAAGTGTTTTCCACAGTCATCGTCAAACCTTTGGGGCAAAAGGAATAGGCCTTACAGGTACGGTAAAACTACGATAGACAGTGTTGCAACGCCGCTGATATGTCGATCGAATCCGGCCCGAACGGTCCGGCCAGATCTGACCGATTTACCCAACGCCGCTCTTGCCGAAAGCCCGTTTGCTGGGAGTTTAGAGTACAGGTCGCCGAGTACCAATTACCCGGGAGGTAATCGTTTCCGCCGCCCTCGGAAGCGCCCCTTGCCGGCCCCCTTCCCACATCAGAATTGGTTCGTACCGGCGCTCAGGTCCGCAATTTGGCAATCAGGTCGTCAAGCGCATCGAGATTGGCGAAATCGATGATGAGTTGTCCTTTGTTCTTTGCGCCGAGCTTGATCGCCACCTGGGTTGCCAGGGCATCAGACAATTCTTCTTCGAGCCGTGCGATGTCGCGCGACTTTTCCTTCCCGGCGCGCGGCTTGCCGGTGGCCTGCTCGGTCGTCGCGCGCGCCACCAGTTTTTCGGCTTCGCGCACCGACATGCGCTTGGCGACGACCTGGTTGGCCAGCGTGATCTGGGTTGCGGCATCGGTCGCGAGCAGAGCGCGCGCATGGCCCATGTCGATGTCGCCCGCCATCAGCATGGTCTGCACCGGTTTGGCAAGGTTCAAGAGGCGCAGCAGGTTCGATACCGCGCTGCGCGAGCGGCCAACGGCGCCAGCGGCCTGTTCATGGGTGAAATCGAAATCAGTGATCAGGCGGTGGATGCCTTGCGCTTCTTCGAGCGGATTCAGGTCTTCGCGCTGGATGTTTTCAATCAGCGCCATCGCTGCGGCGGCCTGGTCGTCGACATCTTTGACCAGCACCGGCACTTCGCTCAGGCCGGCGAGTTGCGCAGCGCGGAAGCGGCGTTCGCCGGCGATGATTTCATATTTGTCCGGACCGTTATGCAGGACCGGACGGACCAGGATCGGCTGCATCAGGCCCTGCGCCTTGATAGAGGCCGCGAGCTCGTTCAATGCGCCCTCGTCCATGCGGGTGCGTGGCTGATACTTACCGGCCTGCATCTGCGTGATATTCAATGATGAAGGCGCGCCGGGTACGCTGGGCACCGCTTCGGCAATGTCGGATGAACCGCCGAGCAGCGCATCCAGTCCGCGCCCGAGTCCCTTGGATTTTTTCGTGGCCATGTTCTTTACCTATTACATTGATCGGATGCGCTCAACCATCTCGGCACCAAATGCGATGTAGGCTTGCGCGCCTTTCGCTGCAGGGTCGAAGGTTACGCCGGGCAAGCCGTACGAAGGCGCTTCGGCCAGGCGCACATTGCGTGGAATGATGGTCTTGAAGACCTTGTCGCCGAAGTGCTGCTCAAGCTGCGCCGACACTTGCTGCGACAACGTCATGCGCGGGTCGAACATCACGCGCAGCAAGCCGATGATCTTCAGTTCCGGATTGAGCTTCGCATGCACTTTCTTGATGGTGTTGACCAGGTCGGACAGGCCTTCCAGCGCGTAGTATTCGCACTGCATCGGGATGATGACGCCGTGCGCGGCGCACAGGCCGTTCAGCGTGAGCATCGATAGCGCGGGCGGGCAGTCGATCAGCACGAAATCGTAGTCGGCTGCGACTTCGGCGAGTGCCGTTTTCAGGCGCGTTTCCCGGTTTTCCAGCTCGACCATTTCGACTTCGGCGCCAGCCAGTTCGCGGTTCGCGGGCAGCACATCGAATCGGCCTGCTTCGGAGCGCTTGCGCGCAGTCTTGATGTCGGCGATACCGAGCAGCACTTCGTACACGGACGATTCCAGTGCGGACTTGTTGATGCCGGCACCCATCGTGGCATTGCCCTGCGGGTCGAGGTCGACGAGAAGTACGCGCTGATCGAGCTGGGCCAGACCCGCGGCGAGATTAACGGCGGTGGTGGTTTTGCCGACGCCACCTTTCTGATTGGCGACACAGAATATTTTGGCCATATTGTTTTAGTTGGTTGTAAGTTTGATGCCGAAACCGATCAGAAAAATGCCGGCTGCTTTCGATGCAAAGGCGGCGATGCGGCGATTGCGCGACAGACGTCTGGCAGCCGCATTGCCGGCCAATACTAGCAGGCTGCCGTAGAACAGGGTGCAAGTGGAGATCACTGCAGCCATTGTCAGGAATGTGATACTGCCCTGATGCGTGGCGGGATCAATAAACAGCGGGAAGAAGGCCATGTAAAAAACGATGGCTTTCGGATTGATGATCGTGACCAGAAAACCGCGCCGGAAGTCGGCGGCATTGGAGAACGGCACGACCGCCCCGCCCTGCTCGCTTTTGGCCGTCAGCAGCTTGATGCCGAGCCACGCGAGATAAGCTGCGCCGACATACTGCAAGGCCTGGAACAGCAGCGGATTAGCCTGCAACAGCGCCGCAACGCCGATCGCCGCGAGGAACATCAGTGCCGCATCCCCCAGCATCAGCCCTGCCAAAGACGCAAAACCGCCGCGCAAGCCGCGCTGGCCGGCGCAGGTCAGCACGCAGAAGGTACCGGGGCCGGGCAGCATCAGGAAGATCATGGTGGCGATGATCAGTTGCCACACATCCGTGATGCCAATTGCATGGAACAGTTCGGTCATGGCTGTTTTCCTATTTTTTCTGTCTCAATAAAAATCAGGTGGCGTTCGGCATTCAGGCCGGGAACAGTCAGCCCCTGCACGCCGCTCACCTTCCAGCCGGTTGGCAGTCGCACGATTTCTTCGTTCGGCAGCACGCCTTTGAGCGCAATGAAACGCCCCCCCTCCTTCAGCAGATGGCCGGACCAGTTGACGAAATCAGCTAGCTCGGCAAAGGCACGCGACGTAATGGCGTCGAATTTCTGCTCCACTTGCAATTGCTCGACGCGTGCGGTGTACACGGTGACATTGGCCAGGCCGAGTTCCGCCTTGACCTGCGTGAGGAAGGCGGTTTTCTTGTGGACGGTATCGATCATCGATACCTGCATGTCGGGTCGTGCGATGGCCAATACGATACCGGGCAAGCCTCCACCCGCGCCGACGTCCAGCACGCGCATGGCGTTGGCGAAAGCCGGTACTGCAGCCAGCGAATCGAGCAGATGCTGGGTGATCATCTGCGCCGGGTCGCGCACCGCCGTCAGGTTATAGACCGCGTTCCATTTCACCAGCAATGCAAGATAGTCGATCAGTTGCACGAGTTGTGCGTCGCTCAGTGCCAGCTGCAATTGGCTCGCGCCTGCAGACAGGGTACGCATCAGCGCATCACGGTCAAAGCCCGCCATTACGCATCCACCTGTGCGGCGGCGAATTCCTTGAAACCGCCCTTCTTCAGATGCACCAGCAACAAGGAGATCGCCGCGGGCGTAACACCGGAAATGCGCGATGCCTGCCCCAGCGTTTCCGGCCGGTGCTTGTTCAGCTTTTGTCGCACCTCAACCGACAGGCCGCGCACTTCCATGTAATCGAGTGTCGCCGGCAGCTTCAGGTTTTCGTAGTAGTCATGACGTTCGACTTCACGCGCCTGGCGGTCGATGTAGCCGGCGTATTTCACCTGGATTTCGACCTGTTCCTTGACCGCCTCATCGGCAACGCCGGGGCCGGCCAGATCCTC
>DATFAZ010000046.1:0-3285 GCA_035254105.1 Noviherbaspirillum sp.
TTGCGACCAGGTAAATACTTCGAATAGTTCTTCCAGCGTGCCAATACCGCCGGGCATCGCGATAAATCCATCCGACAGCGCTGCCATCATCGCCTTGCGCTCATGCATGTCCTTGACGATATGCAGCCGCGTCAATCCACCGTGACCCACTTCCCTGTCCATCAAGGCTTTGGGGATGACCCCCGTCGCTTCGCCTCCGAGCCGCAGAACCTCGTCGGCGATGACACCCATCAGGCCGACATTGCCACCGCCATATACGAGAGAGATATTGTCATTGACCATGGCCTTGGCCAAGTCACGTGCGGCATCCGCGTAGACAGGCGAAGCGCCGATGGATGAGCCGCAGTAAATGCAAAGTGATTTCATTGAGTGGATATAAGCACGCGCAGACGGCCCTGGCCGAAAGTTTTACTCTGCCAGTTCTTCCTTCGCCAGTTCAGTGTCCAGCCGTTCCATTGCATCTAGCGGCTCGCAGGCAGCAGCTTCTTCATAAAGCTTGATCGCGTCATTCATTTTTTTCTTGCCTTCCAGCATGATCAGACCATTTGCATATTCAACTCGGGAAATGGCGGAATGCGGGTTCAGCACCAGCGCTGCCTTGTAGAACTTGATCCCTTCTTCTTTTTTCGCACCATAAGTCAAACCACCGATCATTGCGCCTACCTTGTCGATGATTTCCGCATGATAGGCGCCAAGTGCAGTGTGTGCGTCCGCATGTTTGGGAACCAGCTTGATCGTCATGTCCAGACTATGTTTGACCTTGCTCCCGATGCCTTGAGACAGCGCCTTGACTACCGAAATGCCTTGAGCATAGCGGCCCAGTGCATAAGCGTGCCAATAGAAAGCGGCTGCATTTTTCGGCTGTTCTTGCTGTTGCTGTTCGCAACGCTCGGCAACTTCCTCAAACAGTGCAAGTTTCTTCTTTTCAGATTTTTCCAGATAGGTCGCGTAGATACACGTGGCCTTGTTCGCTACCGCGTAGCCATCCATGCCATGTTCCAGCCCAAGCTTCTTCGCCTTTTCAAACTCGCCAGCATGGAATGCAATCCAGGCATCAACCAGTGCGGCGTCTTTTGGAAAAAGTTCGGCATCCCCGGCATGCAAGCGCCCCCATGCTTTCTTCAGGCTTGCTGCGGTATAGACGTATGCATCATCAGGATGCGGGAATTTGCTCCATGCCATCGGTGTCTCCTTATTTAAGTTTTTTTAGATATTCTTCTGCCAGTTTTTGGAACAACAGCTGGGTTTCGCCGCGCAAGTATGGGCCAATCAGGGAAAGGACCTGATAGCAGCCCCGTGCAAGCGCCTCCGTCATGGCTTCCTGTTCCGTGTATTTGCGCGGATTTCGGACATATTCATACGACAGCCAATAGGTGCCCAGTACAACTATATTGGTGGCCAGCGCATCGATTTCCTGATCGCTCGCTTCCAATGCCTCGTCTGCGCGCAGGCCAAGACATAATTGCTGAGCAACTTTGATTTCGTGCGCAAGGATCTGCTTGAAGTGCAATTCCAGTTTTCGGTTGCGCGATAGCAGGTCACTCAGGTCACGGTAAAAAAAGCGATAGCGCCACACCAGTTCAAACATCAGGTGCAGGTAAAGCCAGACGTCCTCGATATTCGGACGGCGGTCTGCGGGAACCGCCAGCATGCGCCCGATCTCCGCTTCAAACTGCGCGAACAGCGAATTGACGATGTCATCCTTGTTGCGAAAGTGGTAGTAGAGGTTGCCGGGCGAAATATTCATTTCCTCGGCGATCACCGTTGTGGTGATGTTCGGTTCGCCGAACTCATTGAACAGCCGGAGCGACAGTTCGAGAATTCGCTCTCGCGTGCGGCGAGGGGCTTTGTGTTGCATGCTAGCTGCCTCCCATTTTGATTGATTTGTTGTTGCTAGCATAACACTGATGAATCGATCCACAAACGGCTTGTACCAGCGTGTACCATTAACCGGCTGCGATTTTCAGATGACGTTCAAGGCTATCCAGTGTCTGGGTCAGGCTCGCCAGACCGAAGAGGTCATCTTTGCCGGCTGCAGGTTTTTTTACCAACGTCAGGCTGCTGTCGCGCAGCACCGAGAGCTTCAGTCGCAAGCCGTGACGTTCAAGCAAGGGGCCGATTTCATTGCGGCGCTGCCATAGCAGCATGCGGGTATTTTGATAAGCGTTTTCGCACATCCGGCGCCGGCTGTTGTAACTGAACAGGTTAGTAAAGAACATGTCCGCATCTTCCTGACTCGGCTCGATCAGCAAGATATCGCTTCCCGGATAGCTGACGGCATAATTTGCCATTCCGATTTCGACGCGCGAATGGATGATTGCCCGCAGTGTCTGCGACAGCACGGCCAGCAATCCGCCTTGGGCCAGTTTGCCGGGTGCGTGCATGGAGCGCGCGTTGTAAGGAACAATCGGATTAAGGCACAACAAAAGATCGATGCCTTCGTCCAGAGCAACCGACGCATGGAGGGTTTTCCGTAACGCTCCGTCCACGTAGTAGCGTCCGTTGATCTCGACGGGAGGGAAAAGACCAGGCACTGCGGCGCTGGCCTGCGCGGCTTTCGATATGGGTATATGGTCAAGGCCACTCTGGCCAAACCGGGTAGATTCTCCCGAATCCAGATCGGTTGCTACGATAACCAGCCGCCGTTCCAGCAAACGAAAATCATTGGTGCGGCCATGCTTGGAAAAGGCGCGCTCCATGAATTCATGAATCCCGGCTCCCGAGAGTATCCCCGTCGGCAGTGCGGTTTTCAGGCGTTCGAGCGAGTTGGCGATGCTTGCTTTGCCGCGTCGCCTGGCATAGTGGATCAGCCCGCCGGCCAGCAATATGGGAAAGGCTGCTCCCCGTATGCTGAATTCTTCCCATGCCGGGCGGAGAAGCATTTCCGGCTTGAACAAACCCTCATCGTCTTCGCCTGCGTCACTCTCTACAAACAGACGGCACATCTCATGAGGTGTGATCCCATTTGCGAGCCCGGCTGCAAGGATGCCCCCCGCGCTGATGCCGACATAGATGTCGGCGGCGTTCAGATCCAGCCCTTCGATCGATTCTTCAAGGGCTGCCAGCGCACCGATCTCGTATACCGCGCCGAGCGGTCCGCCTCCAGCCAGTGCAAGGCCAATGCGGGGTTCGGTGCGTTTTACAGAGCGTCGGGAGGAAATTCGGCTGGAAGCCGTTTTGGGAGTTCGCTTGGATTTCATAGAGCTTGTAGTCCGGCGTTGCAACTGCGGTCTGCTAATCCGCAAACTATGCCAATGGCACGGATTACCGAATCAGGCCACGCTC
>DATFAZ010000047.1:0-10110 GCA_035254105.1 Noviherbaspirillum sp.
CTGGTTGAAAATGGCCAGCCGGTGGAATTCGGCCAGCCGCTGTTTGTGATCGGTTGAGAGTCGCGCCCCGGCACACATACATATATATAGAGGTGTGCCGCGCATTCTTTGAAACGCAGACCCTTAACGCCTCACATTTCCCCCGCTATGTTTGAAAAAATTCTCATTGCCAATCGTGGTGAAATCGCGCTGCGCATCCAGCGCGCGTGCCGCGAAATGGGCATCAAGACCGTGGTCGTCCATTCCGAAGCAGACCGCGAAGCAAAATATGTGAAGCTGGCCGATGAGTCGGTATGCATCGGCCCGGCTCCCTCATCGCAAAGCTATCTGAACATGCCGGCGATTATCAGCGCCGCAGAAGTGACTGACGCAGAAGCGATCCACCCCGGCTACGGCTTCCTGTCGGAGAACGCCGACTTCGCCGAGCGAGTGGAAAAATCGGGCTTCGTGTTCATCGGCCCGCGTCCGGAATCGATCCGCATGATGGGCGACAAGGTCTCGGCCAAGCACGCCATGATCAAGGCTGGCGTGCCGTGCGTGCCGGGTTCGGAGGGCGCGCTGCCGGAAGACCCGAAGGAAATTATCCGCATCGCACGCAAGGTCGGCTATCCGGTCATCATTAAAGCTGCAGGCGGCGGCGGTGGCCGTGGCATGCGCGTCGTCCATACGGAAGCCGCTTTGCTCAACGCGGTAACCATGACCAAGTCGGAAGCCGGTGCAGCATTCGGCAATCCGGAAGTCTATATGGAGAAATATCTGGAAAACCCGCGTCATGTGGAAATCCAGATACTTGCCGATGAATTCAAGAATGCAGTCTGGCTAGGCGAGCGTGACTGCTCGATGCAGCGCCGCCACCAGAAGGTGATCGAAGAAGCGCCGGCACCGGGCATTCCGCGCAAGCTGATCGAGCGCATCGGCGACCGCTGTGCCGAGGCCTGCCGCAAAATCGGTTACCGTGGCGCAGGCACCTTCGAATTCCTGTATGAAAACGGTGAGTTTTACTTCATCGAAATGAATACGCGTATTCAGGTCGAGCATCCGGTGACTGAAATGATTACCGGTGTAGATCTTGTGCAAGAGCAGATTCGCGTCGCCGCTGGTGAAAAGCTGCGTTTCCGCCAGCGCGACATTGTATTGGCCGGCCACGCGATCGAGTGCCGTATCAACGCCGAAGACCCGTTCAAGTTTACCCCGTCACCTGGCAGGATCGTGTCCTGGCACGCGCCGGGTGGCCCTGGGATTCGTGTCGATTCGCATGCATACGCAGGCTATTTTGTTCCGCCAACCTATGATTCAATGGTGGGCAAGGTGATTGCCTACGGCGCGACGCGCGAACAAGCAATCCGCCGCATGCAGATTGCGCTGTCCGAGATGGTGGTCGAAGGTATCCAGACCAACATCCCGCTGCACCGCGAACTGATGGTGGACGGACGCTTCATCGAAGGCGGCACCAATATCCACTATCTGGAACAGAAACTGGCAGACAAGCCGGACCTGCCGAAAGGCGCTGGCAAGTCGGATAAATAAACACTATGAGTTGGACTGAAATCCTCATCGAAGTCGCACGTGACCATGCAGAAGCCCTATCCGATGCATTGATGGAGGCGGGTGCGCTGTCGGTTTCGGTGGAGGATGCCGACGAGGGCACCGAGGCAGAGCGCCCCTTGTTCGGCGAGCCCGGGATGGAACCGGCCGAGGCGGCATGGGAACGCAGCCGGGTCGTTGCGCTTATGTCCGAGGACATGGACCCTGCCGCACTGGTTGCACAAGCAGCAGCCACCTGTGGTCTCGAGACAGCACCTGATTACACCCTGCGTGCAGTTGCGGAGCAGGATTGGGTACGCCTGACGCAGTCGCAATTCGAACCGATTCATATCGGCAAGAACATCTGGGTTGTACCGAGCTGGCATGATGCGCCCGATCCGAACGGCCTGGTGCTGGAACTGGATCCGGGTCTGGCGTTTGGCACTGGCAGCCACCCGACTACCAGGTTGTGCATGGAGTGGCTGGAAGAGCATGCCCCGCAAGGACGCTCCGTTCTTGACTACGGCTGCGGCTCCGGAATCCTGGCAATGGTCGCCAAAAAACTCGGCGCTGCAAAAGTATATGGCGTTGACATCGACCCGCAAGCGATCGACTCGGCACGCTATAACAGCGAACGCAATCACTGCGACATTGACTTCTTTTTGCCGGAAGAATTTTCTGGTTCCGATCATCCGCAGACCTTCGACATCGTGGTCGCGAATATCCTTTCCAGTCCGCTGAAGCTGATGGCGCCGATGCTGTCGTCGCGCGTCGCACCTGGCGGCATGCTGGTGCTGTCGGGCATTCTGTCCCGGCAAGCCGATGAAGTAGCCGCAGCCTACGCTCCCTTCATCCGCATGTCGGTCTGGGCTGAACATGACGGCTGGGTGGCCTTGGCCGGCCAATTACCCGCCGCACAATAATCACAATGGCGCTCGCTACCCAATGTCCGCATTGCCATACGACATTTAGGGTCGCGCATGACCAGTTGAAGCTGCGCGCCGGGCTCGTACGCTGCGGCGCCTGCAAACAGATATTCAACGGAATCGAAAACCTGTTGCGCTCGGAAGAGCCTGAACTTCCGGCTAAACCGGCGCCGCAACCCGCGTCAAAAACAGAGCTACACACCGAGCCGTCAGCCTCCGATCAGGAAGCTTTGGCATCCCCTGAGACCACGAGCACTCCGGCAATCCCTGAGCCGGAAATTCGCATTGATGAAACTGCCTATTCCGTAACGCCCGAGGCATCGCCCCCTCCGGACGCCATTGCCCCTACAGAAACAAAAGAAGATCCATTACTGCGCATGACGCTGATGGATATCGCTGCTGAAAAATCCGAGCAGAATGACACCAGCACGCCTACGGCATCCGCCACGATAGCGGAGAAAGACGATGCCCTGGAACAAACGCTCGATGACCTGCAGAGCAAACCCTGGCGCAAAAAGCCAGACACTCCTGAGGACACCGAAGGCGATGCGCTGGATCAGGCGGAAGCTTCCGATTACGAAGAGCCCGCGTTTGTCAGACAAGGCAGGCGACGCCAGCGTATCGGCCGTGCATTGCGTATTTTCATGGCCGCAGGTTCCGTGATATTGCTGGTTGGTCTGCTAGCGCAGAGCGCCTACGTGTTCCGCGATCAGATCGCTGCCCGGTTTCCGCAGGCAAGACCCGCCTTGGTGGAAGCCTGCGGGTATATCGATTGCCAGGTTGGCTTGCCGGCCCACGCTGATTCGGTCTCGATCGAATCAAGCGAGCTGCAAACGCTTTCCGCGAACGACAACACCTTCGTATTAACGGTTCTGTTGCGCAATCAGGGAACCACAGCACAGGCATGGCCGCACATTGAACTGACGCTGAACGATGCCAATGAAAAGCCGATCGTTCGCCGGGTATTCGCACCACGCGATTACCTGTTGCCAGCACAGGATTTCAGCCAGGGTTTTGCCCCCAATTCCGAGCAACCGGCCAAACTGTTTTTCAAGCTTTCGCAACTAAAAGCGTCCGGATACCGGGTTTACCTGTTTTATCCTTGACGCACCTGTGAGCCGGGCGTTTCGATTCGGCCGCAGAAACCCTTCCATAAACTTCTTCTTATTTGGCAGAGTCCCATGACATCCTTAATTTGCGGTTCGCTGGCGTTCGATACCATCATGCTGTTTGGCGGTCGTTTTTCAGAAGCACTGCTGGCCGATCAGCTGCACAAGATCAATGTCGCGTTTCTCGTCCCCGAGATTCGGCGCGAGTTCGGTGGTTGCGCGGGAAACATCGCTTACAACTTGAAGCTGCTGGAAGGCGATCCGCTCATCATGGCCACAATCGGCAATGACGGCGGCCCGTATCTGGATCGTCTCGACCGCCTGCAGATATCGCGGCGCTGCATTCGCACTATCGACACTTCATACACGGCGCAGGCCTTCATCACCACTGACGCCAACAACAACCAGATCACGGCATTCCACCCCGGTGCGATGACGTTCTCGCACCAGAACACTGTGGCCGATGCAGGCCCGGTCAAGCTGGCAATCGTTGCGCCGGACGGTCGGGACGGCATGCAACAGCACGCCCTCGATTGTCAGCGCCTGGGCGTTCCCTTCATCTTCGACCCGGGCCAGGGTTTGCCGATGTTCAATGGGGCCGAACTGAAACACTTCATTGAACTGGCCACGTATGTGGCGGTCAATGATTACGAAGCCGAGTTGCTGACGGAGCGTACCGGTCTGACGCTGGATGACATCGCCAAGCACGTGTCGGCATTAATCGTGACGCGCGGCGAACAGGGAGCAGAAATCTTCACCGACGGCAAGCGCATTGATATTCCGTGCGTCGAAGCAGAAAAGCTGGTCGATCCGACGGGCTGCGGCGACGCCTTCCGTGCCGGCCTGCTGTACGGTCTGACAAACGGAATGGACTGGCCCACCACCGGGCGCCTGGCGAGCCTGATGGGCGCGATCAAAATCGCCCATCAGGGTGGGCAGAATCACGCACCGTCCCGGGCGGAAATCGAAGAACGCTTCAAGAAGGCATTCGGCTACCGCTTTTAATTAACCATTGCCTTTTCTGGCAGGAGCAGGGATGCGGACTGCGATTCAAATATCGACAATCATGCTGATAGCCGCCGCTGTGGCGGCTTGTGCATCGCAACCTTCCCAGCCCGTCCTGTCGACGCAAGGAAGCACCGTCGTGCAAACCGCCCAGGTAATCAATGTGCGCGATATTACTGTAAGCGGCGGGCGCCCCTCCGGGGTCGGCGCCTTTGCGGGAACATTGTTGGGCGGCGTAGCGGGTAGCCGGATCGGCAGCGGCTACGGCAGTGCCGCTGCCGGCATCGGAGGCGCAATTGCCGGTGGCATGGCTGGGCAGCACATCGAGCAAAGCGGCAAGATTGAGAAAACAGTCGAAGTGACCGTGCGCCTGGAGAACGGGGAGACGCGCACTTATAACGTCGCACCCGGGTCGGCTTTTCGAGTGGGCGACACGGTGAATGTCACAAGCAACGGCGGGATCACCCGCATCACGCGCTAACGGGCAACAGATACGCCGCTACGCGTCCGGTGGAGACAGGATGCGCCTGACTTCATCCATGCTTAATTTCAAGGTCGCGATTTCAATAATCTTCCGTCTGCCGGTATGTCCGTGCGTAATTGAAATCGCACTTTTAGCCACACCTAGTACATCGGCAAGATAACGGATCAAGGCCTCATTGGCCTTGCCTTCGATCGGCTGTGCCTGCAAGCGGATCTTCAGGGCGTCATCTAGCACGCCGGTGATCTCCGTCTTTTTGGCATTCGGCGCAATGTTCACCGTGATACGAATGCCTTGCGGCACCGCGCTACACCAATCTCTACTCATACAAGCGAAGTGATGACGGTGCTTACCAGCATCAGTCCGATACGCAGCAGAAGCAGTGCAACTAGCGGAGTCAGGTCGATATTGCCGATCAAAGGCACGACACGGCGCAATGGCCGCAGCAGCGGATCATTCAGTGCGCGTATGAACGGTGCCAGCGGCGCATGCGGATTCACCCAGCTGAAAATGGCTTCGATGATGAGCAGGCCCATGAAGCCGTAAAACACCCATTCAAAGAAACGCATCAGCGATAGCAGAACAAGGAATTGCGGAGAGAAGCGCGCATACAGGGCCAGATTGATAGCGACTGCCAACACGATGACAAGGCATGCGCCGATCAGGCTGGCCCAGTCATAACCACCGACACCCGGCATCACGCGGCGAAGAGGACGCACCAGCCAGTCAGTCAATTGAAAAATGAACTGGCCGAGCGAGGCCGGCGGCCGCACCCGCACTACCTGCATCCAGAAGCGCAACAACAGTACACCGCCCAGCACACTGGCGATGACGTCAACAATCAAAGTAAGAATGCTAATCAGCACTATCTCTTCTCCAATAAAAAACCCGTCGTGCGGCGGGAAGCCACACAACGGGCATTTTGCCTGAACTTAATCAGGCATCCAAGCGAGCTCGGCTATTACGGACGGGTGCCGGTCGGGAACGGCCAAGCCGCTGCCGGATTCAACACTGTCTTCACTGCAGGCGCTGCTGCAGCTGCTGCGGGCTTAGCTGCCGGTTTAGCTGCTGCCTTTTTCGGAGCTGCTGCCTTTTTCGGAGCTGCTGCCTTCTTGGCTACCGGCTTCTTGGCGGCTGCCTTTTTCGGGGCTGCTGCTTTCTTGGCTACCGGCTTCTTGGCGGCTGCTTTTTTCGGAGCTGCTGCTTTCTTGGCTACCGGCTTCTTGGCAGCTGCTTTTTTCGGAGCTGCTGCTTTCTTGGCTACCGGCTTCTTGGCGGCTGCGGGTTTCTTCGCTGCTGCCGGCTTCTTAGCCGCGACCTTCTTTGCAGCGGGCTTCTTTGCTGCTGCTTTCTTTGCTGTTGCCATTTGTTTCTCCTTCACGTGATGAGAAAGTTCAAACTACGAGGTTGGAAATCCGTGCGAACCATCGCGATGATTCACGCGGATTATTCATCGGCGCAAGCAAGCTTCTGTTTGCGCTAATGAATTCGGCACCAGCTGAACTGCTGCATCACCTCACTCATGCAGCACTTCAGCCTCATTTGACTACACCTCTCTTATTGCAAATCACTGCCGCGCGTCGGAAGTGATCGAGGTCTTAGCCGCGCGTTCAGGATGCGCAGCAATAGTCGTAGTCAAAAAAACGCCGGCAACAACGCCGGCGTGGGAATACTGTTTCTCGAAAACCAACAGGTTTTTCAAAGAAAAAGCCGCCTTGCCCGACCATGTCGGGGAAAGCGGCGAAATCACAGAAGATCGATACGTTCGTCTACTGTCCATTAATATCGGCTGCAGCCTTTTCAGTTTCACAGTCTCTTGCGATGCCTTGGCATCTGTTAATCGACTGCTGTCTCTCCATCGGTCTCGCGCTGATTCATCACGAGGCTCTCTGCTTGCTCATTCCCAGTTCAGTGCACCACCGGTCTGGTATTCGATCACACGTGTCTCAAAGAAGTTGCGTTCTTTTTTCAGATCGATCATCTCGCTCATCCACGGGAACGGATTCTCTTCCTGCGGAAACATCGGATCAAGACCAATCTGCTGCGCCCGACGATTTGCGATGAACCGCAAGTACCCTTTGAACATCGGTGCATTCAAACCAAGCACTCCACGCGGCATTGTATCCTCAGCGTAGCGATATTCCAACTCTACTGCGCGTAAAAACAACGCTTTGAGCTCATCACGGAATGCAGGAGTCCACAAATGCGGGTTCTCCAATTTGATCGTGTTGATCAGATCGATCCCGAAATTGCAGTGCATCGATTCATCTCGCAAGATGTATTGATACTGCTCTGCCGCGCCCATCATCTTGTTCTGACGGCCTAGCGCGAGGATCTGCGTAAAGCCGACATAGAAGAAGAGACCTTCCATCAGGCATGCAAACACGATCAGCGAGCGCAGCAATGTCTGGTCTGCTTCGACGGTACCGGTCTTGAATTCCGGGTTGGTGAGGACGTCAATGAAGGGGATCAGGAATTCATCCTTGGCGCGGATCGATTCGACCTCGTGATACGCGTTGAATATCTCGCCTTCGTCCAGGCCGAGCGACTCGACGATGTACTGGTAAGCGTGCGTGTGAATTGCCTCCTCGAATGCCTGGCGCAACAAGTACTGCCGGCATTCCGGCGCGGTGATATGACGATAGGTGCCGAGCACGATGTTGTTGGCTGCGAGCGAATCGGCGGTGACGAAGAAGCCGAGGTTGCGCTTGATGATGCGGCGCTCGTCTTCCGTCAGACCGTTGGGATTTTTCCACAATTCGATGTCACGCTGCATGTTGATTTCCTGCGGCATCCAGTGATTGGCGCAACCGGCCAGGTATTTATCCCACGCCCACTTGTACTTGAATGGGACCAACTGGTTGACGTCGGTCTGACCGTTGATGATGCGCTTGTCGGCCGCATTCACACGGCGTGTTTGACCACCAGCGGCCGGCTGGGGACGGGTGGCCGGTGCCGGATTCAGCGGACTGTCGAACTGCGGCTTGAATGGTGCGGCATGCGACGCCGGCAGCATGGCTGCGGACAGCTCCGGCTGCAGGGCTGAAGGGGGTGCAGATTGTGGAGCCGGTTTGGCCGCAGGAGTTACTTCATCGTCCCAACTAAGCATGGCGGATCTTCCTTATATGTATTGTCGTTTTTCGTTGCCCGTTTTTAATCCGGTGCGCACATTTCTGCCGCACCGGATCCGGCTCTCGTCGGATTACTGGCAGGCTTCGCATTCTTCGAAACCAGGATCACCCGGACGCAGCATGCAGGCCGGGCCGGCGACATCGTCGGCTGACGCGGCGACCGGTGCGGCGGATATGCCGCTATTCATGCTGCCATTTGCCGAAACCGCGTTCAGCGCACCCGCCTTGGTGGTGGACTTCTCTGCATGGGTAGCCCCCATGGTGCGCAGGTAGTAGGTGGTTTTCAGGCCGCGCAGCCATGCCAGTTTGTAGGTCTCATCGAGCTTCTTGCCCGATGCGCCCGCCATATAGATGTTCAGCGATTGCGCCTGGTCAATCCACTTCTGGCGGCGCGATGCCGCTTCAACCAGCCATTGCGGCTCGACCTCGAACGCAGTCGCATAGAGGTCGCGCAGGTCTTGCGGAATGCGATCAATTTTCGACAGGCTGCCGTCGAAGTACTTCAAATCGGCAATCATGACCTCGTCCCACAAGCCTCGTGCTTTTAGGTCGCGCACCAGATGTTCGTTGATCTCGGTAAATTCACCAGACAGGTTCGATTTGACATACAGGTTCTGATAAGTCGGTTCGATACAGGCAGAGACATCGATGATGTTGGAGATCGTTGCAGTCGGCGCAATCGCTACGCAGTTCGAATTGCGCATACCGTGCTCTTTGATGCGCGCACGCAATGCGGTCCAGTCCATCGACTCCGAGCTATCAACTTCGAGGTAGCCGCCCCGCTCTTCTGCCAGCAGCTTGAGCGAATCCTGCGGCAGAATGCCGCGGTCCCACAGCGAGCCGCGATAGGAACTGTAACGACCGCGCTCTTCGGCCAGCTCGCTCGACGCCCAGTAGGCGTAATAGCAGACGGCTTCCATCGAGCGGTCGGCGAAGGCTATCGCGGCCGTCGATGCGTACGGCATGCGCATCATATGCAGGCAGTCCTGGAAACCCATGATGCCGAGCCCTACCGGACGATGGCGCAGGTTGGCATCGCGTGCCTTCTTGACCGCGTAATAGTTGATGTCGATCACGTTATCCAGCATGCGCATCGCGGTACGGATCGTCTTCTGCAGTTTGGCGTGGTCCAGCTGCATTTCCCCGTTGATTTCTTTCATGTGCGCCGGCAGGTTGACCGAGCCGAGGTTGCAGACCGCGATTTCGGAATCATTCGTGTTCAGCGTGATTTCAGTACACAGGTTGGAGCTATGGACCACACCCACGTGCTGCTGCGGGGAACGGATATTGCATGGATCCTTGAAAGTAATCCACGGATGGCCGGTCTCGAACAGCATCGACAGCATCTTGCGCCACAGATCGAGCGCCTGCACTTTCTTGAACAGCTTCAGTTCGCCGCGCGCCGCCTTGGCCTCATAACCACGGTAGGCTTCCTCGAAAGCGCGGCCGAACTTGTCGTGCAAGTCCGGGACGTCGGACGGCGAGAACAGGGTCCACTCGCCCTTCTCCATCACCCGCTTCATGAACAGGTCCGGAATCCAGTTCGCAGTGTTCATGTCGTGGGTGCGGCGGCGGTCGTCGCCGGTATTCTTGCGCAGGTCCAGGAACTCCTCGATATCGAGGTGCCACGTTTCCAGATAAGCACAGACGGCGCCTTTGCGCTTGCCGCCCTGGTTGACCGCAACGGCGGTGTCGTTGACCACTTTCAGAAACGGCACCACGCCCTGCGACTTGCCGTTGGTGCCCTTGATGTGGGCGCCCAAGGCGCGTACCGGCGTCCAGTCGTTGCCCAGACCGCCGGCAAACTTGGCCAGCAACGCGTTTTCCTTGATCGCTTCATAGATGCCATCAAGATTGTCCGAAACGGTGGTCAGGTAGCAGGAGGAAAGCTGCGAACGTTGGGTTCCGGAATTGAACAGGGTCGGCGTCGAGCT
>DATFAZ010000048.1:0-2200 GCA_035254105.1 Noviherbaspirillum sp.
TTCTTGATACTGATCCTTGATCATCTGCGCGCCCTTCTCGCCAATCATGACGCTGGGCGCGCAAGTGTTGCCGCCGATGAGCGTGGGCATGATGGAAGCATCGACCACGCGCAGGCCGGTCATGCCGCGCACGCGCAACTGGGTGTCCACCACGGCCATCTCATCGATGCCCATCTTGCAGGTGCCAACCGGGTGATAATTGGTGTCGGCGCGCTCGTGCACGATTTTCCGTAGCCCGTCATCCGTCATGGCGTGCCCGGTATAGCGTTCCGCGCCACTATAGCGGTCCAGCAGGGGCGAGGCAATGATGCGGCGGGCAATCCTGATGCCCTTGACGAACAACTCCAAGTCGTCGGGATGCCCAAGGAAATTCGGATCGATCAGCGGCGCATCGGCGGGATGCGCACTGGCCAGGGCGACCCTGCCGATACTCTTGGGCCGCAGCACCGTCACGATTACGCAAAAGCCGCGCACCGTCACTTTCTTTCGCCCGTGGTCGTTGGTAATCCCCCTGGAGATCTCGATCTGCAGATCCGGAATCGGCTGGTCCGGCGCGCTTTTCAGGAAGCAGTTCACCTCGGCGAAATTGCTGGTCCAGATGCCGCGCCGCTCCTTGCGGTAGGGAGCAATACCCTTTAGCAACGCTACGCCGGTCGCCGGCCCCATCCCGATCAGATCGGGGTGGCTGCAGCGGTAATTGAGGTTGATGTCGAGATGGTCCTGCAGGTTGCGCCCCACGCCGGGCAGGTGATGCACGACGGGGATGCCATGCCGGCGCAGTTCCTCGCTGTCGCCTATGCCGGACAGCATCAGCAGCTGCGGCGACTGGAACGCGCCGGCGGACACGATCACTTCCCTGCGCGCGCGGATCGTCAGCGTTTTCCCGTCCTGACGGTATTCCACGCCGACTGCCCGCTTGCCCTCGAACAGGAGGCGCGTAGTGAGGGCATTCGTCTCTACCCGCAAATTGGCGCGCGACAGGTTCGGCGTAATGAATGCCTTGGCCGCGCTGCAACGCTCGCCATTCTTTTGCATCACCTGGGTGTAGCCGATGCCTTCCTGCTCTGCGCCATTGAAGTCGCTGGTATGTTTGAGTCCCAAATGCACGGCCGCGTCGATACAGAACTGGAAGAACGGTGCGGGCGAGCGCAGGTAAGACACGTGCAGCGGACCGTCATTGCCATGAAATTCATTGCGCAGATCGGCGTTGTTTTCGGAGCGGCGGAAATACGGGAGCACTTCATCATACGACCAGCCGGCATTGCCAAGCGACGCCCAGTGATCGTAGTCCCAGCGATGGCCGCGCACATACATCATTGCGTTGATCGAGGAACTGCCGCCAAGCGTCTTGCCGCGCGGCTGATAGCCGCGCCGGCCGTTCAGGCCGGGCTGCGGCACCGTTTCAAAGGCCCAGTTGAAGTTCCTGGTCGGTACCGTAAAGGTAAAGCCGAGCGGCACCTGGATGCGCCAGTCATTGTCGCGCTTGCCGGCTTCGAGCAGGCATACGCTGACATCGGGATCTTCCGTCAGCCGGCCCGCCACCACGCAGCCGGCAGTGCCGCCGCCCACGACGACGAAGTCCGTCTCTTGCAGCATGTCTCCCCCAGTACGAATTGTTTGATGAATGTTTGTGACAATCACTGTAACCAAATACCCGTTGTTTTACTTGACATAGAGACACGTAAAATTTAACGATCGACGCCAATAAGAGGAGGCGTATGCGATGGAGAAACCGCAACACCGGCGAATGATTCCAGAAGGTTTTGTCCATTTGCTCTACGAATACCTCGAATCGCGCGGAATCGATCCCGAACAACTGCTTCAGATGCCTCGACCGCACACCAGTCCCGATAGTCCTGGAAGTTTTCCGATCGACCAGTGGATCGCACTGCTTGGCCGGGCCGCTACTTATCTCGGAGATCCAACGCTCGGGCTCAGGCTCGGGCAAAACATCGCGGCAAGACATGTTGGTGTTCTAGGATATTTGCTTCTCGCATCACGCAACCTGGCAGAAGCGCTGCAACGCCTCGATCGCTATCAGCGCCTGGTCTACGATGTAACGCCGATGGAACAGCGGACAGGTACCGGATATGTTGAGCTGGTCTGGGGCGCGAAACATGGACGACCCGGCTCCCTGGTCGATGAAACGTCGATTACCGTGCTGGTGCAGTGGTGTCGCAATATCACGGGACAGCACCTG
>DATFAZ010000049.1:0-33608 GCA_035254105.1 Noviherbaspirillum sp.
CCAGCAACGGCAGGCAGAGCAAGATAAGTGTAAGCCAGCGCCGCATGTCAGCGAAACATCGATGGATTGTCGTCGCTGTCCTCAAGAATAGCCAACAGCGCAAACAATCCGGCCACCGCAAGGCTCATTTTGCTGGATTCGACCAGCCCTTTCAGAAGGGCAGAAGATATAACGGAAAGGGACATTACGAACAAAGGAAACAGGGCTGCGCCATTGGCAAAATCAAGGCCCGTTTGCTTGGAAAATAACTTACATGGGCCGCGCCGGCTGCGAACGCGAGACACAAGGATATAGCTGAATCCCGTGCATAGCGATCCAATATCAACCCAATTCCCGTCGATAGGGATGTTGATTGGCACAGCCAATTAAGCGAAGTGGAATGCTTGAAATGCGCCAGCCACAGCGCCCAAAGTAGCGCCAATTGCTCGTGGGTCGAACGACATTTCAACCCACCCGAAGCACACACCAGCTACCACGGAGCCGATTAAAGCCGCCCCCGTGATGATCCGCATCTTTTGCAGTGGTGTATTGGTTTTCATGAAGTTCATATGCTCTCCCAAGCATTATCGGCTACGAACCGCCGTTTATTATTGATTTTCAACAAATCATAACACACCAACCTTACAAGCCGGAGATCCAAGATATCCCTCGTAATAGGGGCAGGCAGAGCAGGAGAAGGAGGAATCGGACGATCATTTCTCCACTATGGTTTTTTGTTTTTGGCGCGTTTGGGCTTTTGCGGAGAGTGTTTTTCGCTTTTCCTGTTTGACCAGTCTCGCGTGACAAGCACACTGACAATGCTCACAAGAGTAGTGCCGCAAATCCCAACGCCGGCCCAATCATGGCCTTGCAACACAAGATAGCCACCAATCAGAAAGCCGAATACCGCGACAAATGCCCCGGCAACTACGCCTGAAATCCGCTCAATGAAGACATACAGATTGATGCGCCTGTTTTCCGTACGCCGCGCCTCGGCTTCCAGCTCCGTTTGCTCAACGATCCAATTTACCAGCTTGGGGTCAAGCTCATGCAATCGAATTAGATCGGCGGTCGGAAGAATAGGGCTGTCGGTATTCGTATGAAGAAAAGAAACTTGCTGCCCATCAGAATTAACTGCGTGAAGTCTCGTATGGTTGTTTGCCATGTCGTCCGATTGTTTTTTTCATATTTTTGCCAACGGTTCGGACGTCTGCGGCAAGATTCTCTTGGTCAATACGGAATCCCCCACGTTGAAAAACGACGTAATCGCGTTGATCAACGTAGGAATCTCCGATGGAGAGCAGGCCATTGCGCAGTAGTTTGATGATGTCCATAAGGAAATAATAACATCTGGATGGTTTTATGCAAATATACAATACCCTTGCCATATGAGCTTTGATGCTTGCTAACGTTCCTCTCCGGGCAGGCAGAGCAGGGCGGCAAGAAATAGCCGGGTCATTTCTTGGAGGCAAATAGACTGCCTACCTTGCGCCCAAATTCTTCCGTCTTTGATGGCTCAGGCGCAACTGGTACCAACTTTATCCCACAATGCTTGCACTTTGTGGCGTCCATAAATACAAATTCACGACACTCAGGGCAGCGGATATGTGTTTCCGGTGTAGGCTCAAAGGCGCCCTTCTTTAGGGACGGCATTACCGCTACTGCGATTAAGGCAAAGAAACTAAACAGCAGCCCCAAAATGAACCATCCGAATCCGGACCGTCCTTTGCTTGACGCGATTACCGCCGTAAAAATGGCGCAGAAAAACCAAAATAGTGCGATTTCCATTTCCCACCTCTCTTCTTTTTATTCCAGCAAAGTGGCGTGCCGTTGCGCCTTATTATTGTTCCTTCCCCAGCCGGATCAATATCGCCTCCCGGCCCCAACGCTTAATGAGTTCGTCAATTAGCTCGCCGTCGCTGTAATCACACAATTCCTTTTTTTCGATCAAGCTTCGCTCAAGTCTGGCGATCATTTCCGCATTCAGTGATCGCGGAGCTTTGCGTGCCAAGAAATTCAACGTCTCCTTAAGATCGGACTGAATGCGTAGGTTGAACTTTGTAATGTATGGGAGGGGTTGTTTTTGCTTTGCCATCAGGCAAGCGTATTTACACCGTGGCCCCATGTCTGGCCCCAAAAGTGGGGCCATAAATTCGAAAGACTTATTCCATATCAATTCCCGCGAAGCAACGCCCATATTTATGGGAACAATCTCGGTCCGACTTGCAATATACTGTGTTTACATCCAGTGCTTTATGTTCCCCGCAGGCCATGCGCCAGAACCACAAGGGCACGATTTCTACTAGTGGAGGAATTATGAAGCAGCGTCAGCGAGAGCAAATTCTCACCGCCTTGGATTGCCTAACAATTGAACAAGGCGACATTGTATTGGGCATCGTTAATGCATTTGTTGATGAGCAAAAAAATGCAAGAACGCGCTTCCGTCTGTTACCCGGCGGACGATCCGCCGTTGGCGTCATTGATTCTCTTTCGGACTCTCCTGCTAATTTCAAGAAGGGCAATACGCTCAGAATGTGTGCCGTACGTGTAGCCGTAGATAACCTCAAGTAATCCATCTGGATCGACTTGTACGGCGTCATTTGCCGCTGTCTCGGTAGCTGTCTTTACTTTGATCTCAGCGGGTAGCGGATACCCGGTGATCGCGCTTATCTGAAGTACCTGCTTAAAGCTAGGTTCATGGCGGCCGTTTTCCCAGGCTGACACATTCCCCTTCGTCTTACCAAGAAGATCGCCCAGCGCCTCTTGGCTCTGCCCCCAATGGGCACGCGCTTGCCTTACCCAAGCCGCAATGTCGAATTCAGCATCCATGGCCGAATGGTATAGCTGAACTAGACAAAATAAGGATAGAAGTTCTTGACATTTAGGTATAGAAATTCTAGACTTAGGTTATTGGTAATTACTTGAGTCTGCAATGTCACCAGAAGAAGCACTTGATAAGGCGGTTTCCATCATTGGTTCAATGCAGTCGCTTGCCGATCATCTGGGTGTGACAAAAGGCGCGGTCGGCCAATGGAAACTTGATGGACGACGCATTCCGGCAGAGCACTGTCCAGCAATTGAGCGGCGCGTAATGGGAGAAGTTCGCTGTGAAGACTTGCGCCCGGATGTTGACTGGAAATACCTGCGCACGTCTGCGCGCACCCGCACCGCAACGCGCCGCACTGAATCCCGCCGATCTGAAACAGACCAGCGCACCACCGAACGCCGCACGCAAGACCGCCGCAAAGACATGACGTAACTCCCTTGGGGACGGCTGGCGAGCGCTGGCCGTCTCTTTTTTTGCCCGAATCGAAGTTGATAAGAAGCATTTGTTTTCTGTTTGAAATTTCGATGTAGGGATTCTCTCTTTTTTTGCCAGTTTCGCTATAGGAAAGTACAGGAAAGCATCATGACAATAAATACAAGTACCAATCAGATGACACTGGATTTCGAGGCGGGGCTGGTGGAGCGCTTCCCATCCTTGTTGGATTGCATCCGTAACGGCGCTTACACCAATCGCAATCCACTGAAGACGATTGCCGCCGATATGGACATCAGTCAGTCCGATCTGTCGCGCAAGCTGGCAGGGAATCCGGATGATCCGCGCCGGTTCTCGGTCGATGATCTGGAGCGGTACATCGACAAAACCGGCGATGTCACGCCAATCTATTACTTGGTGGAGAAGTATTTGCAGGATGAGGAATGCCGTCAACGCCGCGCCCTGTCGGAGCTGACGAAGCAATTGCCCGACATTCTGGCGCTGTTCAAGGCCGCGTCTGTGCTGAAGGTGGCAGCATGACAAGCCAACTGAAAACAGGATCGATTGTGTACGCCATCGCGCAATACGTGGCAGGCAACGGCCCATGCAGCCGCGACGACATCATCAATTCCGTGCCGCGATACACGCGCAAACAACTGCAAGGCAGCATCGTCGCCATGACGGCAAACGGTCGGCTGCTGTGCGCAAACGATGCCTTCACCTTGGCGCATGAGTTGCGTCCGCAATTTCGCGACCACAAAAATGCAGTAGTTCCATCGCGCTACGTCAACGTATTTACGCCGGAACTGAAGGGCTACGAAGCCAGCATGCGCCGCAATATCCGGGGTGATGCGTACGCGATCTTGTCATGTCCGAGTCGCCACGTATGACACATTTTTTTGCCCACATTGTTGGCAAAGAGTCTTCCACATTGACCAACTGTGCGCCGTTCGCGCAAGGGTGGATTGTGTTTGATCAAGTGGAGCGCACAGCATGATTGCGAAGCGTCTATTCGTGCTTGCAAATGATCATGCCCGCCGTAATGCCGCGCAGTTTTGCATGACCGCTCCGGATGGATGGTTTATCCGTGGAAGCGAGCCGACACGGACGCTTGACCAGAATGCCAAGCTCTGGCCGATGCTGGACGACATTTCAAAGCAAGTCGTCTGGTATGGCGAAAAACTGAGCAAGGAAGAATGGAAAGACGTTTTCACGGCTGGCTTGAAGAAAAGCCGTGTCGTTCCTGGTATTTATGGCGGATTCGTCATCTGCGGTCAGCACACCAGCACCATGCCTAAGCGCCTGTTTTGCGAGCTGATCGAATTGATGTATGCGTTCGGCGCGCAACGTGCGCCGGCGGTTGTCTGGAGCGATCCGCAAGAGGTGGCGCGCCTTGCTGCTGAAGCGCGGCAGTATCTGGACAAGGCTGAAGCGCGGAGGGCGGCATGAAGGGCCGCACGCCAACCAAAGCCGACCGCGCACTTTGGCATGACATGGCCGGTATCGGCTGCATTGCCTGCCTGCTGGATGGCCGATCCAATCCATTCGTCAGCATCCATCACATCGATGGCCGCACGAAGCCAGGCGCGCATCAACTCGTCATTCCTCTGTGCGCTCAACACCATCAACAAGACGACACCGATCCACTGGGCCGCATTGCGGTGCATCCGAACAAGGCACGGTTTGAGTCTAAGTACGGCTCACAACTTGAATTGCTGGGGCGGGTGATGGAAAGGATCGGTGCATGAAGCCGCTACGTCTGACGCGCCCAGAACCGAAGGAAGCGCAAGTATTGCAAGCCGTATTGCGTGCACTAGAGCTGCATCCAGCCGTAGCGAAGGTATGGCGCATGAATACCGGTGCCGGAAAGCTGGTTCACGGAAATGGCGCGTCGCAATTCATCCGGTTCGGTTTCGCTGGATCTCCAGACATTCACGGCTACATGGCCGATGGCAGGGCACTGTATTGCGAAGTAAAACGGCCTTCCGGCAAGTTAAAACCGGAGCAGGCAGAGTTCATCCAGAACGCGCAGAAGGTTGGATGCGTGGCGTTTGTGGCGCGCAGTGTGGATGACGTGCTGAAGGCGCTGGCAAATCAAAGGGAGGCTGCGTGAGCATCGCCCTCATGTCTGCCGCGTTCAAATCGAGATTGAGCTCGACGCACAAGTTCGTGCTGGTGGCGCTATGCGACAACGCTAATGATCAGGGTGAATGTTTCCCATCCGTCTCCATGCTGTCAGAAAAAACCAGCCTGAGTGACCGCGCCATTCAAAAATCAATCGCTTATCTGGAAGAAACGAAATATCTGAAACGCGACATTCGGAACGGGCGCAGCACCTACTATTTCATCACCGACCCCCGAACGTGGTTCACCCCCGAACAGAGTTCACCCCCGAACGTGGTTCACCCCACCCCCGAACCACATTCACCCCCACCCCCGAACGTGGTTCACCCCACCCCCGAACGTGGTTCACCCATAACCATCAAGGAACCATCAATTGAATCATCAGGGAACCACCAGAAGCCCGCGAAGGCCGCCTTTGTGTTGCCAAACTGGATTCCTGTGGATGCCTGGGATGGCTATCTGGAAATGCGCAAGAAGAAAAATAAGGTGCCAACTGATCGTGCGCGCGATCTGGTCATCAAGGAACTGGCGAAGCTGTTGGCAGCAGGGCACGACCTGGAATCGGTTTTGGACAACTCGACAAAAAACGGGTGGACGGACGTGTACGCGCCGAAACAAAGTCAACCAGCCCGCGCATCACCAATCGGCTACGAATCTGCCAAAGATCGCAGCCGCCGCGAGGCATCCGAACAACTGACAGGGCGAAAGCAAAATGAGCAACGTCACGACATTATCGACATCAACTAAACCGGCGCCGATTACATGGGTTGAAAGCCTATTTTCACGCATGGAAGCGATGTACGGCGCCAAGTTTCTGGACATGTGGCGCGGCACCGATGCGGGCCTTGTCAAACAACTTTGGGCTGATGAGATGGGCAAGCTGTCCACCGAAGACCTGAAGCGCGGCTATGCAGCACTGATGACACGCGATTGGCCTCCATCGTTGCCCGAGTACGTGAAGATGTGTAAACCATCGGTTGATCCGACCGTCGCTTACTACGAGGCCGTGAACGGCATGCAGGCACGAGAGAAGGGCGAAAAGGGGCAATGGAGCCATCCGGCTGTCTTTTGGGCGGCAGTACAAATCAGCGCGTTCGACCTGAAGAACCAGTCGTACTCCCAATTGAAAACCAGATGGGAAAAGACCCTTGCGGAGGAAATGGCAAAGGGCGAATGGGCGGCAGTTCCTGAGCCAATGCTTGCGCTACCAGAGCCAGGGAAAAGCGAACTGTCACGCGAAAAGGCGACGAAAATGATGCACCAGCTTGGCGCTGCCGATGTGCTGAAGCCGAAGACAAATCACAAATTATGGGCTGAGCGAATCATCAAGAAATCAAAGCAGCCATTACACGGACTGAGTGCATTGCAAATCAGCTTCGCCAAGGAAGCGTTAAGCGCCAAGGCATGACCGATTGCCCGAAATGCACCGCAGCCGATGGCGGCATGTCATTTGAGTGCATTGCCTGCTGTCTGCGCTGGCTGCGGCAAATGACGGCGGAAGAGATGGCAATCAATGCGCCGGTAATTGAGCGGGTAATGGGTCTGGAACACATGGAAAAGGTACGGCAGGCATGGAGAAATTACGTAGCACAACGCAGTTCAACTTGAGGAGATTGAAAATGAAAAAACAAAATGGATTCACATCAATCGAGGGAATCATTGTCCTGTTTTATCTGATCGTCATTATCGGCGGCGGATACGGATGGATTGCAAATATCGTGAAGCTGTTCAATGCTGATTTTACCCGCATTACCGGGGCACTAGTGCTGCGCTGCATTGGCATAGTCGCTGCGCCGCTTGGCGCGGTCATGGGTTATCTGTAATTCGACATGCAGATACTTACCGACCCGCGCCTATTCACGCTACTGATTACCGCGCTATTCGCTGCCGGCGCCATCCGATACGCCTTCGCACTGGACTGGCCGATGACGATTTATCACGCCTGCGCTGCAGGGCTGCAACTGGCTGTTTTATCGATGGGAGGGAAGTGAAATGGACACAGAACAAATTAACGCAGAAGTGAAGCGCGCTCGGGAGCTGTTGGACGACCTCAATGCCAGCTTTGCGCGGCTATCGAATGCAGCTGTCGATGTGCAACTCGACATCCATAACTTTGGTGGAGCGATCGGTGAATTTTCGGACCGCGCTGCCGTGTCCGCCAAATTTAGCCTTGTTCTCTGATGGAGGCAGCATGAAATCGATTTTGATATTTACGGCGGGCGGCGCCGCAATTAGTGCGATCAATGATGCCGGACATGGTGATGCGTGGCTTGCAATGCTTGGTCTATTACTCTGCGGGCTTAACCTTTGGATAGCGTCGAAACAGGAGAAATCATGATTATCGACATGACCAACGCACCGATAGAGCAGATCCTGCGCGATCTGGACGGCCCGATCACGGATGAGGATCGCATCGCCGCTGCGGACGAAATCCAGCGGCTGCGGGAAAGGCTACAGAAAACGCTGCGGGAATGGATATGGGAATTTGCCAAGTCACTGGATGTCGCTGATTTCGATGCTAAGCCGCCCATCAAGTCGCCGGCAGACGCTGAATCTGATGTCGAGATCCATGACGCCAGATGAAATAGCGGCCCTGCTGGCGCTGCGCATGGTCGGAGGCAGGTTGCATCCGGAACGTAGCAGGGCATTGCCGCAGCGGGCGTATGGCGATCCGGCTAATAGCATCAGGTTTGAATCAGAAAAAGGAGAGACGATGCAGGGAAGTTTGGGTACAAAAGAGATTGAGTCGATCCTGCATCACGAGATTGACAATTGGATCAGGTGGGGAAGGAAACGCGATTGGATGCCAGTCGGATTTCGTTGCCCACTTGGGTTTTTGTATAAATCAACTGACGTACATGAAGTTAGTTACAAGTCGCTTCCGTGCGATATAGGCGCGGCGGCCAAGTTTGAGCGCCTTGTTATTAGTCTTCCGGAGCGTCACCGTGAGGCATTCGTTATGCACCAACTGGATAAGGCGCACATGAATGGATCCGTCGTCATCCTCAAAGGACGGTTCGACAAAGCGCGGTTATTGGGGGTGCAGGTCAGGCAGTACCACAACATTGTTTTGCAGGCGCACAACATAATTTTGCGCGAATGGAAAAAAATATGTTGACCATTGCACTTTTGGGGGTAAAATCGCGAGTAATTCATATAACGTTGTTTCGCTCGCACTAAATAAAAGCCTGCTGCCATAACTGGTCGCGGGCTTTTTGCTTTTGGAGGCATCATGTCTCAACCAAGCAAGGAACAGGTAAGGCACTGGCAGCAGGAGCGCATAAAAGCGCACAAGCCGCCGCCTGATCCGAAGCAGATTCGGCGGGAGCTTGGTTGGGAATTGATCGCTACCGAACGAAATCAGAAGCGCAGGTGTTGAGTGTTATGAAGTGAGTTGATTGGTAAAACGCGGAAAGGCGTTGTGCAACCCGATGGCAGTGAGGCGCACATCCTCATTGCGTTGCCGTGGTCAGTCAACTCTCTTGATGGCGAATACGCGAGTCGCGTCGGGCGTCGAGTCTGAGTCCGTGCGGGGAAACGGCATTAAACCCGCAAGCAAACCAAATTGGCGCGGAAAGTCCGAACTTTCTACCGCAGTCCTGCGAAATGGGCCGCCATCAACCAGTTCCCGTTAAATCGGGCTTGAAGTCCTCGTAAGAGGCCATCCGGGCTGATCTCCGGCTGTTGTCGATTTCCGCAGTACATCTGATAGGTCGAGCTTACGCCGGATGAGGCCATTAGGCAGGCGGTAGCTTGGGGCTGGCAATCCCTTAATCGAGTCTTTAGCCTTTGCATACGATTGCGCAAGATACAGCGGCGAGTGAATCTAGGCTCGCTAAGCTTCAGTGAGCGCCAAATAGCAGACGTACAGCCTAACGTCGCCGGACGCTGTAACCGGCACCAATTCAAGCGCAGCGGTCTTTTTCATTTCGCGAACGTCTTGTCAGGCGGCGAACGTGGTGGCGCACGGTAAAACGCTCATCATTACGGAGCCACTTTTCGCCGGAACAGCTCCCAAAACGCAGGATGCATGCGCCTGTCGCCGGCTTCCCACTGCTGCCATGTGCGGCAGGTCGTGTGCAGCAGGGTGGCGGCGGCTGTTTGCGATAGCCCGGCAGCTTTGCGGGCTGCGAGTATCTCTGCCGGCGCTGGGTTGGACGATGGCCCTTGCGGGCCACGGTTTGGGTGATTACTCATCAGTTTTGTGACTCACTGCCAGCCACTCACCTGGATAGAGTCGGGCAGCCTCGTCTTGAACAGCCTTATATCCACCATGGCCTTGTTCTTCAACGTCGTCGGCGTTCAGGTTGTATGCCTCGCAATAGTCGGACAAGTCAAACTCGCGACCAGCTTCGACGTAGAACTTGAATCCGGAAAAATCAGGTGATTCGGTAACTTCGGTTTGTAGGCGGATCGTCGTCATTTCATTCTCCAGCCCCTGAGACCCGAGGCGCGGTTGGCGGTGTGCCGATGAATTGAATTATACGCGCATTGATCGTATTAGCAAGAACAATTTGCATTATTTTTCAGCGCAATCCGGATGCCCTCGGACACATTACCAGAGCCGATCTCGGATGCGCGTGACAAGCTGGCAGCATCGAGGTAGACGTTGACGCCGCCCATTGCGAGCGCATCGACTCGGAATCGGGCTGCTTTCCGAGCCATGCGGCATAGGCTGGCGCATCGAACGGCACGGCAACCGCGCCATGCAGCGCGCATAGTTCAGCTATCACGGAGCATTGTGGTCGCCACATGACTGGCTCCCGATCCGGCAGCGTCATCCAGTCCTCAATGCTGGCGTACCAGATCAACGCAGGCGGGACGATTTCAACGCCCGAAGGCGCAGATGCCAGATGCTCCGCAATCGTGGCGCTAGCAGTCTGGATTGCGTTCTGCCGCCACGCCACAAGTTGGCCGATGCGCTCGATGACATCGGCAGGGATTGATCGAGCGCCTTGCTCCCAATATTTCCAGGAGCGCTCTGTGACGCCGCCGATCAGGGCAGCAGCTTCCGGCTGGGTGAAAAACAAAAGGCGCCGCAGCGCCTGAAGAGTGGTAGGGGTCATGTTACTTGGTGTACATGAAGAGTGCGCGGCGCGCACGTTGCTCGGCCTTGGATTCGGTCGAACCTTGATTGATGATGCGGGTCAATCCGGCGTGAATTTTACGCTTCGCTGCATCTTGCAGCGCCGCATTCGCGGCGTCTTCTGCCGCCTTCAGGGGCTTGAGCGCTTCATAGCGATCCTTGGACTTCATGCCGGCTGTCACGAGGCGAGCTTTTTCCGCTTCGTAGGTGGCATGCGCTTGGTCAAGTGCGGCTTGGAGTTCGGCTACAGTCATTTGATCTCTCCTAGAGTCCCGGCTTGCACCATTGCTGCCGGTATGTGTATATATTAGTTCCTTAAACGGGAACAGTAAAGCACTATTTGCACAATCCATCAACTTTCGATTGTGCATTGCAATATAGGCGCGCAAGCGGTCAACACGCGAACATGGGCCGCACCCGCTGGCGTCATGGAAGCTACACCGCCCGCCTCGCAAGAGGTTCTCCGGTGGCGCGGGCGGCGGGTATTTATGGAGCAGACATGGCTAAGTCAAGCATCACATTCAAGGCGCACGTTGCCTGGTGGCTGCACTGGTATCTATGCGGCGTCGTGCTTATGGCCAAAGTAACAAGCATGCAGCCAAATGAGGCCAAGGCGCGCTATTGGATACGCAGTGCGATAAAGATTAAGGTTGAGAAGTAATGCCGAAGCGCCCGAAGTCGATCTGCCGGCAAGCTGGTTGTGGTGCCCTGGTAGAGATGCCAGGGTTTTGCCCAGTGCATAAGAAGGACCAGCAGCGCAAGGACGTCGAGCGGCGCGGTACAGCTCACGAACGTGGTTATAACAGTCGGTGGCGTAAGGCTCGCGAAGGATTCCTGCGCAAGCATCCATTATGTGTCCACTGCGAACGAGAGAGACGATTAACCGCCGCAACAATTGTTGACCATATACAGCCGCACAAGCTGAAAGAAGCGCTCGACAGCGGCGATCAGGTGGCAATTGAGCGCGCCAGAAAGCTGTTTTGGGACAGCGAAAACAACTGGCAGTCGCTTTGCAAGCATCACCATGACGTAAAGACGGCGACCGAAGATGGGGCGTTTGGAAGGCCGACGAAGGGGTATGGGGGGCAAAATCCTTGAATGGACTACCGCTAAAGACCGGCCGCTCAGTCAAATTTTTACGACCGCGAAATTAAAACTTTAAAGGTTGTCCGATGGGTGGGATTGCCAAGGTTCCAGGCCGAGGCAGGAAGCCAAAGCCCACAGCTAGGAAAGAAGCCGCCGGGAATCCCGGAAAGCGCGCACTAAACAAGGATGAGCCTGATTTTGGCGCGGCGACGAGTATTGATGCGCCGGAATGGATTATTGGGCATGCGCACGACATGTGGGAACGCATTGTGCCGCTGCTGTGCCAGCAAAAGGTGTTGCAGATGACGGATTTGCATAATGTGGAAATATTCTGCAATGCATACGGAAACTGGCGGGCTGCTCAAGAAGACGTCGTAAAAAATGGCGTTGTTGTGTCAGGAGCACAAGGCGGGCCCGTAAAAAACCCGGCTTTGACGGCGTTGAACGAGGCGACGCGGCAGATGGTTACGTTCGGATCGCTTCTTGGACTTGATCCTTCGAGCCGCGCCCGGCTGATTGGCGGCGGCAACAGGAAGCCAGATAATCCATTTGGTGAGCTGTTAAATGGGTAAGGAAAAAGAACTGCATCCGCGTGTTGAGGCTGGCCTGCAATGGGCACGCGAGGTTATTGCTGGGAAAATTCCGGCTTGCCGCTACGTGAAATTGGCATGCCAGCGGCATTTTGACGATGTGGCAGCGAGTCGAAAAGGCTCATTCAAGTTTCGATTTGATCCGGCATCCGCAGAGCGGAAGCTGAAATTCATCGAACTGATGCCGCACACGAAGGGTGAATGGGCGTTCAAGCGCCAGCTCGTTACTTTTGAGGGCTGGCAGAAATTTGGGCTGGCCTGCACATTTGGCTGGAAGCGAAAAAAAGACGACCTCCGTCGATTCCGCGAAAGTTATTGGGAGGTGGCTCGCAAGAATGGCAAGTCGGTCATCGCCGCCGGCGTCGGTCTAGGAATGTTCCTGCTTGACGATGAGTTCGGTGCGGAAGTATATGCCGGCGCCACCACGGAAAAGCAGGCGTGGGAGGTTTTCAGGCCGGCACGGTTGATGGTGAAACGGTCGCCGATGCTGATTGAGGCAGCCGGCATCGAGGTCAACGCACAGAACCTAAACAAGCCCGAGGACGGCAGCCGATTTGAACCATTGATCGGGAACCCGGGCGATGGCGCATCGCCGTCATGCTCGATTGTGGATGAGTACCACGAACACGATTCAGCGGCGCTCTACGAAACGATGTTGACCGGCATGGGAGCGCGCCGACAGCCGCTCATGTTCATTATTACGACCGCTGGCGCGAACATTGAAGGGCCATGCTACGACAAGCGCAAGCAGGTCATTGAAATGTTAGAGGGAACGGTTCCAGATGAGGAGCTGTTTGGCTGGATTTTCACGATCGATGAGGGCGATAACTGGACTGATCCGAGGGTTCTTGTGAAGGCGAATCCGAATTTAGGCATTTCGGTCTTTCAAGACTATTTGGAAAGCCAGCAGCAGCGCGCAATACGCAGCGCACGCTTTACCAACACGTTCAAAACGAAGCATCTGAACGTGTGGACAACGGCAAAAGCTGGTTATTTCAACGTCGAAAGCTGGAATGCCTGCAAGGATGCTAGCCTGACGCTGGAGCAGTTCGAGGGGCAATCCTGCATTCTCGGCTTCGACCTTGCGCGCAAGCTGGACATGAACAGTATGGCGCGGCTGTTTTGGCGAGATATCGAAGGAAAGCGCCATTACTACAGCATTGCGCCACGGTTTTGGGTTCCGGAAGACACGGTAACCAATGCCGACAACCGCAGGATGGCAGAGCGGTTCCAGGCGTGGGTGAATTCCGGGCTGCTGATTGCAACGGATGGGGCAGAGATTGACTACCGCGAGATTCTTGCGGAAGCGATTGAGGCAAACAAGGTCGCGCCAGTGCAGGAATGCCCGCTCGACCCGAGCGGCGCAACGAATCTTGCGCACCAATTGGATGACGAAGGACTGAATCCGATCACGGTCACGCAAAACTACACCAATATGAGTGACCCGATGAAGGAGCTTGAGGCCGCGATTTTGAGCGGTAGGTTCCATCACGATGGGAACCCGATCATGACCTGGTGTATTGGGAATGTGATTGGTAAAAATCTCCCCGGCAACGATGACGTAGTAAGGCCGATCAAGCAGGGCAACGACAACAAAATCGATGGTGCGGTTGCGCTCATTATGGCGGTAGGGCGCGCAATGGTCGGCGAAAAAGAGGAAAAGAGCGTCTATGAAACTGGCGAAATTGGCATTTGACCTTGAGCGTGCCGGGATAGTGGCAGGCTTGGTCGGCTTTGTCCTGCTGATCGCCGGTATTTCGTTCATATATTGGCCTGCCGGCTTGATTACGGCTGGTTTGCTGCTGCTGGCATGGTCGGCGCTTGCCGCACGGGCTGCCGCGTTCGCCAAACGTAATGATAAGGATGCCGGCTGATGTTCTTCTCTCAATTTTTCGCCGGATCTGGCGCCTATCTGCCTACCGGACAAGGCGGCTGGATGGGGGCGGTTACAGGCTCCGGGGGCGCGAGCGAGGCCGGACCCACGATCAATCCGCAAACGGCACTCGCATTGACCGCAATTCAACGCGCCGTCACACTGCTCTCTGAATCGATTGCGCAGCTTCCGTGCCGCGTGTATCAAAGCGAGAAGTCGGAGTTAGGCGAAAGCCGCCGGATTGTCACTGATCATCCGGCGCACCGCGTCATTTCCGTACAGCCGAATGGCTGGATGACGCCGTTTCAGGTGCATGAATACAAGCAGCATTCGATGGGCTTGCGCGGCAATGCCTTTGCGTTGAAAGAACTGGATGCTGACGGCAGTATAAAGAGTCTTTATCCGCTGCATCCGGATCGTGTACAGGTGATGGTCAGCCCGGAAGACCGGATGCCGTATTACCGAGTGTTGCTTGCGCCGGATGGGATTTCAGGCGTCTTCCCGCTGCGGCAAATGCATCACGTTCGCTGGATCGGCGATAACGTCTATGTCGGGCTGTCCCCGATTGCACTCCACAAGGAAGCGCTCGGTATCGTGGCCGCGAGTGAGCGCCACACGGCGCGGGTGTTCGGCAACGGCACTAGACTTTCTGGTGTGATTACCCGGCCGCACGAAGTAACTGGTATCAAAGATCAGGCGGCCATCGACAAGATCCTGAGCGACTGGAAGCGGAAATACGCAGGCGCGGCAAATGCTGGCGAGGTCGCGTTGCTCCAGGAGGGCATGGACTTCAAGCCGCTGTCGATGAGCAACGAAGATGCGCAATTGATCGAGGCGCGCGGCTATGGTGTGCGCGACGTTGCGCGCATTTATGGCATCCCGGCGCACATGTTGGGCGATCTGTCCGGCAGCACCAACAACAATATCGAACACCAATCGCTTGAATTTGTTGTGTATTGCCTGATGCCGTGGATCAAACGGCATGAGGAAGCGATTGAGCGCGATTTCCTGACCGCAGATGATCGTGACGCAGGGGTTTATGTCCAATTCGACGTATCGAGCCTGCTGCGCGGCGATACGCAGTCGCGGTATGCGGCATATGCGCAGGCGCGGCAATGGGGCTGGCTGTCCGTCAATGACATTCGGCGACTCGAAAACCTGCCTCCGGTGGGAGGCGGCGATGTATATCTGACCCCGTTGAACATGGCAGACGGAAAAACCGGCCTGCCGATTGCCCCAATGAATACGAAAACACCAATCGATAAGCAGATCAACGCTATCGAAGCCATTCTCTCCATGTGAAAAGGCATAGAAATGAAGAAATTCCCCAATCTGATCGGGATGATTTTCAATCGTCCGCAACTTGCCGCACCCGAACTGATGTTCGAGGCGGTGAATTTCGCCAAAAACCATCTTGGCATGATCATCGCCAATGATCCGATTCCGCGTATGGCGCTGGCGACAAGTGATGATGATGGCGATGAAGCCGATGAATCTACTGATGATGACTCGGGGATTGCGCAAATCGGCATTTATGGCCCTCTGGTCCCTCGCCTGGGGGATGTGGACTGGTGCCGGCAGATGACATCGTATGAATCGGTTGGGGCGAAGATTGATGCCGCCGTTGCCGACCCGGAAATTACGCACATTGTTCTAGACATTAATAGTCCTGGCGGGGCGGCAACCGGCGCTTTTGAACTGGCAGACAAGATTCGAGCGGCAAATGCAATAAAGCCAATCTCCGCGATCGTGCATTACTCAGCCTACTCAGGCGGCTATCTGCTCGCTGCGGCGGCTGGAGAAATTAGCTTGAGCCAATCAAGCGGCGTTGGTTCAATTGGCGTCATCGCGCAGCATTTCGATGTGTCGAAAATGAACGAACAAATGGGGGTGACCGTCACAACCGTCTATCGAGGCTCGCACAAGGCCGATTTAAACCCAAATGAGCCACTATCTGATTCATCGATGCAGACGTTGAATAGCATGCTGGACCGGACTTACGATCAATTCACCGGATATGTTGCAAAATTCCGCGGCCTGCCTGTTCAGGCGGTGAAAGCCACGGAAGCCGGTCTGTATTTCGGCCAGGATGCGGTAGATGCCGGCCTTGCCGACCGCTTTGAAACAGCGCAGGAAGCGATTAACCGCATTGCGCAAGCAGCACAAGTCGCCCGCGCTGCGAAATTGACCCCGGCAAACGCGTTTGTAAATGCGTCGGGACAGAAAATGCGCCTGACCGCCGCCGCAATGGACGTAAAGAACTCGCTGTAACCGCGTTCGCGGGTACGCAGTAACCGAGCCGCCTCCGGGCGGTTTTTTTATGCCGCCTCCGGGCGGTTTTTTATTTTAAGGAGCAACAATGGTCAACATCAATGACCTTCGCCGCGAACGCGCCCAGATCAATACTCGCGTTCAGGCTATCGCCGCAATGGAAGCGCCTGCTGAGGCGGATATTGCGGAATTTAGCGGCCTGAAAGCCAAGTTCGACGCGTTGACAGATCAAATCGAGCGCGCCGAAGCTGCCGAAAAGATCGCCGCCGCATCCGCCGTCCCGGTGGAAGCGTTCTCCCCGGCAGCGGAGCCGAAAGTTTCCGTTCCCGCCCAGCCGAAAAGCGCCGACGACAAGAAGCTGCATCTGTCGGTCTTCACCGGCATGATTAACGCGCTGGATCAGGCTCAAGGCAATCGCAATGTCGCACGCGAGCTGGTTCAGAAGATGAAATTCCCGGATCAGGTAAAGACCGAGATTGTCGGCGCGTTCGATCAGTCCATCGACATGGCAATGAATACCGAGTCGTCCGGTAGTGGCGGCGTACTGATACCAACCGCGCTGGCGCAAAACGTGATCGGCTACCTGTTCCCGAACTCGGTAGTGCAAAACACGAACGGCGGCCCGCTGCAGATCGATATGCCGAACGGTAACTTGGATCTCGGCCGCATTTCCGGTGCGCCGGTAGCGAGCTATACCGGCCGCAATGCCGCCGTGAGCGTGACTTCCGCATCGACCGATAAAGTCAGCCTGAAGAGCAAGAAGCTCACCGGCCTGATCCCGATTGCGAAGGACCTGATGCGCATGGCTGGCATTCAGTCTGGCGTCGACGCGGTTGTGACCAACGTCATGGGCCGCGCCATGTCCACTGCACAAGACATCGCGATGATTCGTGGTGATGGCACCGGCAACAACATCAAGGGCTTGCGCACTTGGGCCCCGGGCGACAACGTCATCTCGGCAACAGACATCGCCAGTCTGAGCACGACTACTGGCGCGTTGCAGCAAGCGATCAAGAACGATCTCGGCAAGGTGAAATTGGGGCTGCGCCGCGCCAATGTCGGCATGACCCGCTGCGCATGGCTGATGCACCCGGACACCGCGCAGTACCTGGAAGACTTGCAAACCTCGACCGGTGCGCGCGTGTTCCCGGAAATGCAGGATGGCTTGCTCGGCAAGATCCCGGTTGGCATCACGACCCAGATCCCGACGAACCTGACGGCAGGCCCGGCAACCGGCAACGGCTCGGAAATCTATCTGGTGGACTGGGACCACTGGCTGTTGGGCCAATCCCTGCCGCTGGAAGTGGCGATCAGCTACGAGGCCAGCTATACGGACCCAGGCAGCGGAAACACGTTCAACGCATTTGAACGAGATGAAACGCTGGTGCGCATGATCGTTGAAAACGACATCGCGCCGATGCATGCCGTCGCCGTCGCCGTCCTCAACGGTGTGACCTGGTACCGTTAATCGGTCGTTAGCATAGCGCCGCAGCTTCGGCTGTGGCGCTCCTCTTCCCTATATCAGGAGCAAACACGATGGCAAAGCACATCAAGGTTCTCAAGCATTTCAACTGCTACAACCCAGGCGAACTCGCCATGTTCGATGACGACATCGCTGACCAGATCATTGATCGCAAGCTGGGCGTTGAAGTGAAGGTCGATAAAAGCGGCAAGCCGGTAGACGACGCCAAGCAAGAACAGAAGTAATCATGGCGCAATTTGTGGAATTCCTGTCGCCGACCGATGCATCAGGCGAGCCGGTCAGTCTAGCCGAAGCCAAAGTGCATGCCGGTTGGGATGCGGATAACCTGCTGATGGATGACGAGATCAGCAATATCCTGATTCCCGGCGCGCGGCAACTGGCCGAGGCAAGAACCGGCTCGGCAATCCGTCCCGCACGCTATATCCAGCGGTTGCAGGAATTCCCCAAGGACGGCGGCATGTTCGCTATTACGCACGGACTCGTCTCGTCCGTCGAAAGCGTCACATATCTGACTGCGGATGGCGACCGAAGCACTCTCGATGCGTCCCTATATGAGGCAGCCGTCATTGACCGGGAAACGCTGGTATCGCCGTTGCCAGGGTCGTGGCCGGACGTAAAGCGAGGATTGCGTGCGGTCGAAGTGACCTATACCGCAGGAATGGCACCTGCGGATCTGGCAAGCCGTTACCCGGGCGTCAAACACTGGATCTTGATGGCTGTCGCCTGGACGCTTGAGCAACGGGAAATGGCAATGATCGTCACGCGCGGCAAAGCTGGATTCCAAGAGCTTCCAGAGGATTTCCTAGTCGGCTTGCTGGACCCGATCACGCTACGCACGAGGTTTTGAGATGGCCGCCGGTAAGCGCAGGCATCTGATCGAGGTACAGGAGCGCAGCACGGAGACTGACGCGTTTGGTGAGTCGCTCACGACATGGGCCACCTTGTTTTCTACGCAGGCCGGCATCTCGCCACTCTCCGGGCGTGAGCTGTTCGCTGCGCAGGCGATCAATGTGGAAATCACGCATCAAATTGAGGTTCTGTATCGGCCTGAATGGGCCAACCCAAAACGCGCTGCCGCGTACCGCATTCTGTTTCGCGGGCGGATCTTCGACATCAAGAGCGCGATTAACGTCGATGAGCGCAACCGTGAAGTGCAAATCTTCACCAGCGAAGGATTGAACAATGGTTGATGACCTGATGCACCTTTCCGGATTTAGGGAGTTGGCTGCGGCCATGCGCGAATTGCCGGAGCGGGTCGCGCGGAACACATTGCGCCGCGCAACATCCTCCGCTGCTGCGATTATCCGTAACGAGGCCCGAGCAAAAGCGCCGGTTGACACCGGAGAAATGCGGCGCGATATCCAGATAAAGCGGGAGCGCGATACAAAGGGCGAAATGTCGGCCAAATATTCAGTATTCGTCCGAAGTGGCAAAAAGTCACGGCTCTCCGGCAAGTCCCGCGACGTTCAAAAGGATTCGTATTACTGGCGATTCGTCGAATTCGGCACCGCCAAAATGGCAGCACAGCCATTTATGCGGCCTGCATTCGAGACCAAAAAGGAGGCTGCAGTAGCGCAGATCGGTGCAGCACTGGACGCCGGCATTCAAAAAGCGGCGCGCGAGCTGGCTAAAAAATGAGCGTCACTACCGATTTGGTCGCCCTGATTTCCGCTGTCACGGCGGGTCGCGTCTATCCACGCCGCGCGCCGGCATCGCCTGTTGCGCCGTACATCACGTATTTTCGGGTGGTGGCGAATGAGCAAACGACGCTTGATGCAAATGGCGGCGCCGGCAATGCCATCAACACTATTTTGCAGATCGACATATGGGCGGCAACCTATGGCGACGCACAGGCCAAGGCGCAAGCGGTCAAGGACCTGCTAAAAACGTGGTCGGTTGAAAATATCCTCACCGACGATCAGGATTTTGACGATCTGGACACATTGCTGTACCGCGTCATGTTGCAGGTTTCGACCTGGCATACATAGCAACACGTAACACCGATTAACCAACGCCCGCTGTTGCGGGTTTTTTTACGCCCAAAGGAAAACCATCATGAGCGGAATTTCTGCACAAGGCAGCACATTATCAGTCAACACCGGCACAACTTCGACGCCGATATGGACCAAGATCAACGGCATCCTGTCGTTTTCCGGGCTGGATGGAGCGGCCAGCGATATTGATGTGACCGATCTGGATAGCACGGCGATGGAATACATCAATGGCCTGGTGGACGAGGGTAAATTCGGTTATGAGGCGAAAACGCTGCATACCGACGCAGGTCAACTGGCAATCCGGGCAGCGCGTACCAGCGGCGAAGTGACGGGCTTGAAACTGACGTTCCCCGATGATGTCACAGCCACGTTTGATGTATTGGTGAAATCGGTCCCGGTAGCGGGCGGCGTGAATGCGGTCCTGAAGGGGTCGGTGGATTGCAAAGTCACCGGGCCGGTAACGTGGGCGTAAAGAATATGACGCTACTCACCAAAACCGCAATCCTCTCCGCGTCAGATCTGAAGCATGAAGACGTGCCTGTCCCGCAATGGGGTGGGACAGTACGTGTACGCACCATGACCGGCACCGAGCGCGATGAATTCCGGGCGGCGATTGCCTGCGATGGCGGCGTTCCGATTGGTAAATTTTCGGCGGCGCTGCTGGCGGCAACCATCGTTGACGAATCGGGCGCACGGCTCTTTACGGTTGCCGACATGGAAGCGCTTCAATCCAAATCTGCGGCTTCGCTGGATGCGCCGGCAGCGGTCGCCATGCGCCTGAACGGGTTGGGCGGCAACGCCATCGAGGACGCCGCAAAAAACTCCGAGAGCGACCAGAGCGGCGATTCTGGTTCCGGCTTGCCCTCCAACTCGGAAAAAGCGTCCGACAAGCCCAGCAAGAAATAAGCTCTGCCGAGTTCTGCGAGTGGATGGCGTACTACCAGCTTGAGCCATTCGGGGAGCAGATCGCCGACCTGCGGCATGGGGTTGCGACATCGGTCATGGCGAACGCGCACAGAGACGTTAAATCCCGCCCGGAGCCATACAAGGCAGAGGAGTTTATCTACTGGCACGACGCTGTTCCATCCGAGGAGGGGGAACCGGTGCTGCTGGACGATCCGGTTGCGCAAGGTAATTTGATGCGGGCGGCGCTGTTTGGCAAAGCCCCGAAACAGTAGCGTACTATTCCTCTTTCGATAATAAGAGGAAGAAACATGAAAAGATTTGCATTGATTGGTGGACTTGCTATTGCCAGCTCTGCCTATGGTCAGCAGGTAGATTGCGCAAAATTCACGGCAGCTATAGAGAGTGATTTAAAAACACTATCAAGCGGCGCTATGGCATCTGGCAAAAATCAATTTAGGGATGCAATTTTATCGTCAGTTGCATCAACAAACATACACTCTAATTTATTAATTATGCAGGCAAATAAATGCAAGCTGCCTATTGATCCGATCTCAAGTTCATACTACATTCAAAACGCGCTTGATTGCAGCATGAGGGAAGCCTATGGAACAAACGAAGAAAGGGATGCCGTCTGCTCCATGAATAAGTGGGAACGCAAGAAGTAAGCGCAAAAACAAGCCCGCAGAACGCTAGAAACGCTGCGCAGGATCTAATCAACCAACCGGCAAGGGTTTCATGACTGGCGAAAGTATGGCAGTTAGCGGTATCTACGCAATCACGAACACCATTAATGGGAAAGTGTATGTCGGGCTTTCATCAAACATACAAAAACGGTGGCAAACACACCGTGTTCCTAAGATTGCCTCCAAGTCCGCAATCCATTCCGCAATTCGCAAGCACGGCGTAGCCGCATTTCGGTTTGAAGTGCTTGAGCGATGTCCGGTGAGTAAATTGAGTGAGCGCGAAAAGCACTGGATCGCCCTACTCAAAACGTACCAGAATGGGTATAACCTGACAACAGGCGGGCAGGAAGGTCACGAACGATCGCAGGAGACCAAAAACAAGATCTCCCGTGCGAACACAGGAAAAATCCGATCAAAGGAATTTTGTGACGCGATGTCGGCACATCGAATAGGGAAGAAGCAGCCTATCGAATGGGTGCAAAAAGCTGCATTGGCGCGAACAGGCTTGAAGCGCAGCGAAGAGACTAAGCGAAAGCAGTCCGAAAACTGCTCGTTTCGACGTCCAGAGATGATCGCAAGACTGAAAAGCGATAATCCGATGCATCGGCCTGAGGCGCGCAAGAAGCTGTCCGAAGCACTTACGGGACGAGTCTTTTCTGATGAGGCAAAGGCAAGGATGAGTGCCAGCGCTAAAGCGCGAGGAGGGCCGTCCGACGAAACGAAGGCAAAACTCGCTGCTGCGCTACGGGGAATCAAGCGGTCGCCAGAATCAATAGCAAAGCGATTGGAAACGCTGAGGCGAAACCGAGAAGCGCGACTCTAAACTAAATCAAGGCCACTTAGGTGGCCTTTTTTATTGGGCAAATATGGCCGCACTTGGAAGTCTAGTAATCGAACTCACCGCAAATGTTGCTCGGTTCCAGTCTGACATGGGCCGTGCCGCATACCAGACGGAACAGGCGATGCAGCGCATTCAAGGTGCGGCGGATGTCGCCAAGAATGCGCTTGCGGCATTGGGCATCGGCGCATCTGTGGGTGGGTTTGCGTTGCTGATCAAGGGCGCAATTGATGCTGCCGACAATTTGCGGGACATGTCGCAAAAGACTGGCATTGCCGTCGAAACATTGAACGGTCTTGGCTTCGCTGCGGGTCAAGCGGGCGGCAATCTGGAAAGCATGGTTGCGGCTGCGGGCAAGCTGAATAAATCGATTGCGGAGGCTGCTGGTGGCAACCAGCAAACGAGCGATGCATTCAAGGCGCTCGGTATTTCCGTACTGGATGCATCGGGCAACTTGAAAAAGGCCGATGTGGTCATGGCGGAGGTTGCGGACAAGTTCGCGCAGTATCAGGACGGCCCGGAGAAAGCGGCGCTTGCCCTGCGCATCTTCGGCAAAGCCGGTGCGGACATGATCCCGCTGTTGAACGATGGCGGCGATGCCATGCGGGAGAACATTGAATACGCCAAGCAGTACAGCGGTGCTACTGCCGAATTATCCGCAGCCGCAGATAATTTCAATGACACGATGGGCAAACTGGCAATCCAGCAAAAGAGCTTTGCCAATGCAATGGCAGCCGCAGTGCTGCCCATACTGCAGCGCGTGACGGAGGAAATACTAGGGGCATCAGAGCAATCGGATAAGTTCGCACTGGCAACGAGCGCTGTGCGTACCGTATTGGAAACATTCGTTGTTGTTGGCTCGGAAGTGGCGTTCACGTTTAAAGCAGTGGGAACTGAAATCGGCGGAATCGCCGCGCAACTCGCCGCCCTTGCGCATGGCGACATCAAAGGGTTCAATGCGATCAGCCAGGCAATGAAGGAAGATGCGAAAAAGGCGCGCCAAGAGCATGACAAATTCATTGCGGATATTCTAAATCGCACTCCAACTGCAGCAGGCACTACGTCCGGCACGCCGCCGCCCAAAAAGTCTGCACCAACCCTACTCGACCCCAGCGCCGGCAAGGACCTTGCTGCGCTCGCCAAAGCGCAACTGGACGGCCAACTGAAAACGATGGAAAACGCGCTGGCGCAAGAACGCGATGTGATGCAATTTCACGATCAATATGTTGCGGAATTGCGCTCGCAGGATCTGATCGATTTGACGACGTACGAGGATTACCGCAAGCGGGCGCTGGATGAAAATCTGGCCGCGACGACGCGCACCTATGATGCGGAAATCGCGGCGCTGGAAGCCTACAAGGCGAAAGCAACAGAAAGCAAGGACCGGCAGGACGCGCAAAACAAGATCGATGATCTGACCGCGAAAAAGGAAAAGGCGCGGCAAGACGCGATGCAAAAAAGCGACATGCTCACGCTCGGATTGGCGAAGGCGCAAAACGCGCTGAATGCGGAAATGAAGGAGTGGAGCATCCAGCAAGACGCCGCAGCCAATCAATTCCAGTTTGAAATCGACATGCTCGGCAAATCCGCGATTGAGGTGGCGAAGCTGACGAATGCGCGCCGGATTCAGTTGGACGTGGAAGAGCGCATCCGGCAGGCGCAGAAAAACAGCGCAACGCCGATTGACCGCGCCAAGTTCGACAATGAAGCAGCCGCTGCCATTGCAAAGAGCAATGCGCTATATGACAGCGCCGATGCCAAGCAGAAAGACCCGTGGTTCAACATGTCGGAATCGATCCGCCGTTACGGCGAGGAAGCCGATAACGTGGGTGCGCAGATCGGCAATGGTATGACCAACGCTTTCCAGAGCGCGGAGGATGCGTTCGTGCAGTTCGCCATGACCGGCAAGCTCTCGTTCGGCGATCTGGCGCGCTCGATCATCGCCGATCTGGCGCGCATTCAGGCCAAGAAAATGATCGTCGGATTGATTGACATGGCCATCGGCGCCTTTACCGGCGGCGTCGGCAATTCGGGCGGATCGGTCGGCAGCGCAGGCGGGCCGTCACTCGGCAGCTATGGGCTGTCCGGCGGTCGTGCAGGGGGCGGCCCGGTCGATGCCTATAGCTCGTATCTGGTCGGCGAAAAAGGGCCGGAAATCCTGCGTATGGGCAGCGCTGGTGGCACCATCATCCCGAATGACAAACTCGGTGGCAATGGTGGGCCTGTCGTGAATCTGACGCAAAACATCCAGATCGATTCCCGCAGCGATGCCGGCGCAATCATGAGCGCGATTCGGCAAAACGGCGAGCGCGTCAAAACGGAAATCAGTGACCTGATCCTGCGCGGCTCACGTGCGTACACGAGGCCGGCATGACGATACTGACCTTTCCATCGATCACCCCGGCGCATGTGGCATGGGGTTTGAAAAGCAATACCGAATCCTTCACCTCTCCTTTGAATGGCTCGACGCAGACGATAGAGCGGCCCGGTGCGCGCTGGAAAGCCACGCTCACCATGCCGCCGTTGACCGTGTCTAACGCGGTACTGCTGGATGCGTTCCTGCTGCAATTGAACGGCAAGGCCGGGCGGTTTTATCTGTACCCGCACCATCGCCCTACGCCACGCGGACTGGGCGGCAGCGGCGTGGTATCCGGCGGCGGGCAAACCGGCAAGACGCTGGCAACGACAGGCTGGACTGCCGGCTGGCTGGTATTGCGCGCTGGCGACTTTTTCCAGGTGGGGAGCGAATTGAAAATGTGTACCGCTGATGCGGTGGCTAGCGGCACAGGCACCGTCACGCTGCAATTCATGCCGGCCTTGCGATCCGCACCATCCAACGGCGCGGCCATTGTCAGCACAAATCCGCAAACAATCATGATGCTCGACACTGATGAAACGCTCACCGGCAAAGCGCCGGGTCCGTCGTATGACCCCATGACTCTATCCTGCATCGAGGTATTCGTATGAGGGGGTTAAGCGGCGGCCAAACCACGGCACTGACAGCCGGGAACTTTGCCGGCATCGCATTTGTGCAACTCGATTTCACATCACCGCTATACCTGTCCACACTGCCTTATGCATTCGATTGGAACGGTCATAACTGGCTTGGCGCCGGCAATCTCGGCTCGATTTCTGCGGTGCAGGAAAACAGCGACTTGCAAGCACAAGGGGTGAACCTGACGCTGGCCGGCCTCGATCCGTCGATCATCGCCACAGCCATCGGCGAGCAGTACCAGGGCAAGCGCTGCCAGATCTGGTTTTGCCCGCTGGATGAAGACGGCCAGTTGATCGGCACGCCGCTGCGCATTTTCAACGGCCGCATCGACACCATGAGTATCGAGACCGGCGAAACATCCTCGATCACCCTGGCGGCGGAATCGGCGCTGGTGGACTTTTTCCGGGCGCGCGTATCCCGCTTCAATCACGCCGATCAGCAGAGCAAATATCCAACCGACATGGGATTCCAGTATGTCGCGGAAATGGTGCAAAAGGAAATCAAGTGGGGCAGAGAATGAGATTTGAAGACTGGCCGGAACGGCTCGCACAATTCATCGAAGCACGCCGCCATCAACCGTTCGTGCGCGGGACGCATGATTGCGTGATGTTCGCTGCCGACGCGATACAGGCCATGACCGGCGTTGATCTGGCGGCGGAATACCGTGGCAGCTACACGACCACAAAAGAGGCGCTACGCTTCATTCAAGGGCGCGGCGGCATGGAAAACATCGTGCCGCTGGAGTCGATCCCGGTCGCACTGGCCGGACGCGGCGATATTGCCATGATCGACACACCCGAAGGCGATGCGCTGGCCGTGCATTTGGGCCGCACGATTGCCGCGCAGGGCGGGCAGGGCATCCTCTTTTTGCCGGTATCTGCTGCCAAACGGGCGTGGAAAGGGGATACGCATGGCTGAAGCGGTAATTTCATGGCTGGTTTCTGTTGGTTTTTCACAAGCGGCAGCGGCTTTCGTGTTCAGCTTCGCGGCATCGACTGCGCTCAGTTTCGTCGTCAGTCAATTCGCACGACCATCGGCGGGCGGTTATAGCTCAGCAATGCAGGACCGCACCCATGTAGTGCGCTCCTCGATCCAGCCGCGCAACATCATCTATGGCGAGGTTGTCACCAGCGGACCACTGGTGTTTGCCGCCTCCACCGACAAGGGCACGGACAAGAACAAATATCTGCACCTGGTGATTGCGCTGGCCGGACATGAAGTCAACGCCATCACCGATATCTGGTTGAATGATGACAAGTTGACGCTGGACGCCGATGGATCTCCGACTGAAGGCAAATACTTCAAGGATGGCAAGCCGGTACGCACTGAAAATTTTACGGTCGCAGCGGGCGCAACCACCATCACGCTATCGGACATCCCGACCAAGGTCATTTCGGTGACGACATCCGTAGTCGATCCGTCGCAGGATTATTTCGCGCACATCGATCAGGCGGTAGACTATACCCAATCCGGCATCGTATTGACGATTGCCGCGCCCACGGTCAGCACGGTCTATACCGTCAACTACGAAACCTCGGACAGCAATGCGCTGGTGCGCGTCAAAAAACATCTTGGCGGGCCGGGGCAGACGGTGGACACCTATTTGCAGGCCGCTGTCGGCACGGATACATGGGACGACAATCACATCCTGGCCGGCTGTGCCTATCTGTATGTGCGGCTGGAATACGATCAAACCGTGTTCGTGACCGGCATCCCGAACATCAAGGCCCGGGTGCAAGGCAAGAAGGTACTTGACCCGCGCACCAGCACGACCGCCTACAGCAACAACTATGCGCTGTGCGTGTACGACTACATGCTCTCACCGGATGGCCTTGGCTGCACCACGGATGACATCGACACCGCCTCGGTAATCGCATCAGCCAACACCAGCGATGAGCTGGTCACGATCACCGGCGGCACACAAAAACGCTATGCGGTCAACGGCGTGGTGCTGCTCGACCATACGCCGGAAGAAAACTTACGCCAGCTTTCGACCGCTGGCGGCGGGCCGGCGCCAGTGCTGGCCGGCGGCACATTTTACGTGCATGTCGGTGCGTACGATACGCCCGCTATCACGCTGACTGAATCCGACCTGCGCGGCCCGATCAAGGTTCGCCCACGGCAGCAGCGCCGCAACCTGTTCAATGCGGTCAAGGGCACGTATGTCGATGATGACAACGGCACGTTCCAGCCGATCGATTTCCCGATGGTCCGCAATGCCCTGTACAAAACGCAAGACGGCGCTGTGGAAATCGTGCGAGACATGCAGTTGCCCTTTACCACCAACGGCGTGATGGCGCAACGACTGGCGAAAATCGCACTGGAACGCAGCCGGCAGGGGATCACGGTGGAATTTCCATGCAAAGTATCTGGCTTCAGCCTGCAGGCGTGGGACACCGTGCAATTGACGCTGACCAAATTCGGCTGGACGAACAAAGTATTCCGCGTCATGTCCTGGTCGTTTAACACGGACTCCGGCATCGATCTGGAATTGCAGGAAGAGGCCTCGGGCGTCTATGCCTGGAACATGGGCGAAGAAACCACTATCGATCTGGCCCCGGATACCAATCTTCCTGACCCAAGCATCGTTGCGCCGGTTACGGCTTTGACCGCCGATTCTGGCAGCAGCGCACTGGCCCGTTTAGCAGATGGCACCATCATTTCCCGCGTCCATCTGAGTTGGACGCTGTCGCCGCAAAACATCGCGTACTCGGGCGGCAAGATCGAAGTGCAATACCAGACGGCGGGCAGTTCTGCCTGGCTGGAAGCCGCGCCATTGTCGGGCAGTGCCACCGAGTGCTATCTGTTCCCGGTGCGGGACCGGCAGGCGTACAACATGCGGGTCCGGATGCAGAGCAATCGCGGCGCGTTGAGCGATTGGGCCTACCTGACGCATACGGTAGCCGGCAAATCCGAGATCCCGCCGAACGTGACCGGCTTTACCCTGACCAGCGCCGCCGATGGCACGCGCATCTTTACGTTCACGATTACGGATCAGCCGCTGGATGTCGTGTACGGCGGCGGGTTCCGCATCCGCTATCGCACGGCAGGCAGTGGCGTGGTATGGTCCTCCATGACGCCGCTACATGCCGGGTTATTGACGCAATCGCCGTATGAAACCAAGAACCCGGCTGCGGGCACGTATGACTTCGCTATCGTTGCCGTGGACAGTTCTGGGTTTGAATCGGCGGCTCCTGCTTTCCTGTCGAGCGCCACGGTTGCGCTGGATGAAATCACGAAGATCAGTTCGGACAATTGGCTATCGAAAGGCGAGAAATCAAACATCGTTTTGGATTACAGTGCGATTCTTGCGGAAAAAGCCGGCATCGATACCGAAGCCGATACTTACGGCCAATCGCGCACGGCTTACGATAATGCGGTAACTGCACTTACTACCTATCTGACCGGACTCTCTCCCGCATACAACGACTTCACGCAGGACACGGCCATTGTTGGCGCCACCTTCCGCGGTAAATTCGCCGATGTGTACGCCGCAAAACAAGCGCTGATCAATGCGATTCTGTCCAGCGCCAAGACCCGCAGCGATAATGCATCCAGCGCCGCAGCAACTGCGCAATCCGCTGCCGACGCCGCCAATTTAGAGTTGGCGAACATTGCCAGCGACAGCGTTCTATCCAAGGGTGAAAAACCGGCAGTGGTCGCGGATTACAACGCCATCCTAGCCGAACAGACCGGGATCGATACGCAGGCCAATCTGTTTGTGATCGTATCGCAAAAAACCGCCTATGACAATGCTATTTCCGCGCTCACCACATATCTGACCGGCCTGTCTCCGACCTATACCGATTACACCAATGACACGACGATTGTCGGGACTACGTTCCGCAGCAAATTTGCCGATGTCTATAGTACCCGGCAAGCCCTGCTGAACGCGATTTCGAGCAAAGCCAAGACGCTCGCAGATAATGCGCAAAGCACCGCGAACTCGGCGCAATCGGCGGCAAACGACGCAGCAACAGCGGCATCCAATGCGCAAGTTTCCGCCGATGCAGCCAATGCCGAATTGACGAACATCGCCAACGACAATGTGCTGTCAAAAGGGGAAAAGCCGGTCGCGGTAGCGGATTACAACGCGATCATTGCGGAACAATCAGGGATTGACAGCAAGGCAACCTACTTCACCATCACGACGGAAAAGACAGCCTATGACAATGCGGTAACTGCGCTCACTGCCTACATCACCGGCTTATCTCCCGCATATAACGATTTCACGCAAAACACGAATATCACCGGAACGACCTTCCGACAAAAATTTGCCGATGTCTATTCGGCGCGGCAAGCGTTGGTGAACGCGATTTACAGCAAGGCGTCCTCCGGAACCTACATCATCAATGATGCGATCCAGTCGCTGATGATCGCTGCCAACCAGGTGACGAAGTCGGCATCTGCAACCGCTACCACGCAGCAGCAAATCAGCACAGGAGGGACGTGGAACGAGCTTAACACCTTGGGGATGAGTGTCTCTGGATTGCAGTCGGTATTTGCGTGGGCTAGCTTCATCGTTGCTGGAGCGCATATCGGAAGCTCATCGAGTTACGACTTGTACTTTGATGGCAATTACTGGAAGTTCAATACCGCCGTTGGTAGTGTTGATTTCAATTTCATGGCGTTCGGCGCGTTGTCTGGCCTCGTGTCGGTCGATGTGAGTCAGGCGGTTGCCATCCCGATTGGCGACTCGGTGCACATCACCGTGCAGGCGCTTATTACCGGGCTAACAGCACAGACCTACGCCTTCCATTTGCGTGGACGCGTGACAACCAGTGAGGGAATCGGGGTGCGCCAGATCAACATGGCCGTACTGGAGACAAAACGATGACCGACGATGTGGCACCCCTAAATTCCACAATTCACACTGCGGTCAATCGCATCATTGATTTTACTGTGATTGGAGTTGATGGCGCGGTATTGCGGCGCGGCCGCTGCCACGAGGAGGATATGCAACATCAAGCCTTCGGTGGCGAGACGGTAGAGCTGGGGCATCGCGAAGTCGTTCATAGTGAGCCGGTTCCAAGTTGGCAGGAAAGCAGGCGGCGCGGCTATCCACCGCTGGAAGAATTGGCCGACGCGCTATTCTGGCAAGGTCAAGGCGACAACACCAAGATGGATTCCTACCTTGCAAAATGCGCCGCAGTAAAGCAACAGATACCGAAGCCGGAATAACCGAATCAGACGCAACCAGCCCGCCATGTGCGGGCTTTTTTATGGGCAAAACATGGCGACAATCGATTTCAAGTTAGGCGACACGTTCGAGTATTCCGGCCAGTTCAAGGATGCGACTGGCAATCCGGTTGACATGACAGGATGGACAACGCGCTCACAGATCCGGGATAAGGCAACCAAATCCTTGATCGTAGAACTCACGACATCATGGCTTGACATCACCCTTGGCATTTTCCACCTTGTTACCGATGCCGACACGACGGCATGGCCGGTCGCATCGCTCTTGATGGATATTCAATTGACGGATTCGCTCAGCCGAGTTGTCTCAACCGATACCCTTACCATCAACGTGATTGAGGATGTGACCAAATGACGATCACTGTTACCAACCTGACGCCTGCGGTTGCGGTTAAGGGCAATGAAGCGGTCAAGGTTGAAATATCGCCTGCGGTCGCGGTCAATGGCGATGTGCTGGTGTCACTGGAATTACTGCCATTGTGGAAGGGCGAGGACGGCGATGTAACACCAGCGGCGGAAGCGGCGCGTGATGCGGCGCAAACAGCCGCAACCAATGCGGCAACCAGCGCAACCGACGCCAGCGCATCTGCTGCGGCTGCTGCCGGATCAGCAACCAATGCAGCGGCTTCCGCTACGAATGCGGCGGCCTCGGCATCCTCTGCGACAACCGATGCAGCCACGGCAACTACGCAGGCAGGGCTTGCCACTGCCAGCGCTACCGCAGCAGCAACAAGCGCAACCAATGCGGCATCTAGCGCGACGGATGCCGCCGCGAGTGCGACAGCCGCAGCGACCAGCGAAACAAATGCCGCAACCAGCGCGACCAATGCAGCCGCCAGCGCCAGCAGTGCGGCAACCGATGCGGCTACGGCAACGACCAAGGCCGGTGATGCAGCGACCGCCGCAAGCGCTGCTGGATCTAGTGCTACCAGCGCAGCGACAAGCGCGACAAATGCCGCAACCAGCGAGACGAACGCCGCAGCCAGCGCGACAGCCGCATCCGGCAGTGCAGCCACGGCAACGGCCAAAGCCAGTGAAGCCGCCGATAGCGCCGCCGCAGCAGCAGCATCGGCAGCTGCGGCATCAGCAGGACAAATCAACTCTGATTGGGACGCAACCAGCGGCGTAGAGCAGATCCTGAATAAACCGACGCTCGCGACAGTGGCGACATCGGGCGCATATACCGACCTGAGCGGCAAGCCGACGATTCCCGCATCAGGAGCCGACATCGGTCTAGGCAACGTCGAGAATAAATCCAGCGCCACGATCCGAAGCGAAATAACATCCACTAATGTTACGACTGCGCTCGGCTTTACGCCAGTGGACGCGACAACAGTAGGTGCAGCGAACGGCGTGGCGGGACTTGACAGTGGCGGCAAGGTGCCAGCAGCACAATTGCCAAGTTACGTTGATGATGTGCTCGAATATGCAACAATAGGAGATTTCCCCGCCACAGGTGAAACGGGAAAAATATATGTACGGACCAATACGAATCAAACGTACCGTTGGAGTGGCAGTGTTTATGTTGAAATCAGCGCGTCACCGGGCAGCACGGATGCAGTAACGGAAGGTGCGACGAACAAGTATTTTACAGAGAGCAGGGTGCTTGCAACGGTTCTCGCGGGACTCTCAACCGCAACCAATGCCGCCATCACCGCAGCAGATACGATGCTGTCGGCTCCGGGCAAGTTGCAAAAGCAGATCACGGATTTGGCTGCGGCGAATACCGGCGATGAAACCACAACCAGCACAGGCGCACTCATCAACGGCGCAACCGCCAAGACCACGCCTGTTGATGCCGACCAGATCGGCCTGATGGATAGCGCCGCGTCCAACGTGCTGAAAAAGTTGTCGTGGGCGAACATCAAAGCCACGTTGAAGACGTACTTTGACACGCTGTACGGCAACGTCATTGGACAAGCCTCGTCCGTCGATAGTGAAATTGCACTGTTTTCTGGAACTGGCGGTAAGACCATCAAACGGGCAACCACTACCGGGGTACTGAAAGCCGCTTCAGGCGTATTGGCAGCCGCTACAGCCGGGACGGATTATGTTGCACCGGGCACTGCCACGACTTACACGGCAACGCAGACCTTTAAGGGTATTGGTGAAACCGTCTACAACCTTGCTAGCACTGACATTACCATCGCCAACGGAACGATTCAATACAAGACGTTATCGGGCAATACGACCTTTACCGAATCACTGGCCGATGGGCAGGCTGTAACCCTAATGTTAAACCCTGCCACGTACACGACCACATGGCCCACGATTACTTGGATCAGCGCATCGGGTAATGCTGCACCAACCCTGACTGCCTCGGTCTATAACGTGATCGTGCTGTGGCAGATCAGTGGTGTCGTGTATGGCAATTACAAGGGGCATGCATGATGCTGGCACATAAACTGGCAGCACCGATGGACACGCCCCTCTATGTCGATGATGTGTTTTCGACCTACCTGTACACGGGCAATGGATCGACACAGACCATCACTAACGGGATTGATCTGGCGGGTAAGGGCGGGGTGGTTTGGTTAAAGACGCGCAGCCAAGTTGGGCCTAATCAGTTAATCGATACAGTTCGTGGGCTTGGAAAGTATCTTATAACCGACACGACCGCAGCGCAAGCCAGTGCAAGTCTTACTTATCTGATTACAGCGTTTAATTCCAGCGGCTTTTCGCTAGGACTGAATAACAGCGGAGAAAATGCATCGGGGGTAGTCAACGCCTCCTACACCTTCCGCAAAGCCGCGAAGTTCTTTGATGTTGTGACTTGGACGGGGGATGGGGCAGGCAGTAAATTGGTCAACCATGCTTTAGGTGGAACAATTGGATGGTCACTTATAAAGCGAACAGATAGTTCCGGGGACTGGGCTGTTTATGCTTTAAATGCAAGCGGGAACCACGCGTACTGGATTTCAGCCGGGGCTGGATTATCCACTTCTAGCGCAGCAACAAATTCTAACGCATCGTTTCTGAGTTCTTACTTCACATCCACCACAATCGATGTCGGTAGTATTAGCGGATCTGGAACGATGGCGCTAAATATGTCTGGCGCAACCTACGTCGCCTACCTCTTCGCCCACGATCCTGATACGACAAACGGCATCATCCAGTGCGGCAGCTATACAGGAAATGGATCGACAACAGGACCAACCATAAATCTTGGATGGGAACCACAGTTCCTGCTTATTAAAAACGCAGGCGGCATCGGCAGCTGGCAAATGGTCGATACCATGCGC